>JANXRX010000263.1 GCA_025352905.1 Bacteroidota bacterium
ACATCAGCACCGTTTTGTTGCCAGTCAAGAACGGTGAACCAGATTTTGATTTTATGGAAAAGTATATAAAATCCCTTCCTTATTCAGGATCAATTTAGTTTATAGCCTTAAAACTGGTGTAAACATCTATATCATTGCCAATAAAATTATATGTTAAAAATAGAACACATAGGGATTGCGGTCAGTAGTTTTGAAACGGCTATTCCGCTGTATGAAAAATTACTGAACACTTCCTGCTTTAAAACCGAGACCATTGATTCTGAACAGGTAAATACCGCTTTTTTCCAGGCAGGGGAGGCAAAGATCGAGCTCCTGGAAAGCACCCATCCCGATGGAGTGATCGCAGGTTTTATTCAGAAAAAAGGAGAAGGAATCCATCATATCGCTTTTGAAGTACCCGATATCATCACCGAAATGGCCCGCTTGCAGAAGGAAGGATTTGTTTTGCTGAATGAAACGCCCAAAAAAGGAGCCGACAATAAATTAGTCTGTTTTCTCCACCCCAAAAATACGAATGGTGTATTAATAGAACTTTGCCAGTCTATCAATAACCATAGACCATAGACCATGGACCGTAGTTATGTTAGTCCTATTTTTTCAACCGCCACCTGTGCCGCTACCTGGCTGGCGTCTTTTTTATTATATCCTTTACCATAGGCCAATAATTCACCATCGAGCATGGCATTGATGGTGAAGAGCCGGCGATTGCCTTCCATTTTTTCGTCTGCCAGTTCAAACGTGAGGGTTTTCCCGTTCTTGTTGGCCCATCCGATCAGCTTGTTTTTAAGATTGATATCGATCAGTTCGAGGTCGTCTACGAACATATGCGGTATAACGATCTGTTTCAGTACCCAGTGATGGGTTTTATCGTATCCCTTATCTAAATAAACCGCGCCTACCAGGGCCTCCAGTGTATTGCCAAAGATCTGGCTGCCTTTGAGGGCATTATCGAACTTGTTGTAAAAAGTCAGTTTACGCAGGCCCATCTTCAGGGCAATATCATTCAACTGCGAGCGGTTCACCATTTTACTTCGCATTTCTGTGAGGAAGCCCTCGCCTTTATAGGGATATCTTTTAAAAAGATAATCTGCTACAATCGCGCTAAGTATCGCATCCCCAAGGTATTCAAGCCGTTCATTGTTCTCATCTGCTGTTTCTTTTACAGAACGGTGGCTGAGTGCGGTACGGTATAACAGTACATTGCCCGACTTAACGCCCAGGACATTCTTCAATTGTTTGGCAAAGGAAGAATCATCCGACTCTTTTAAAAAAATTTTCAGGAATTGCACGAACTTAAGCTACGAATTTTTTTACAATCACACAGGCATTATGACCGCCGAAGCCAAAAGTATTGCTTAAAGCAGCGCGTACGGTTCTTTTTTGCGGCTTGTTAAAAGTAAAGTTCAGTTTCGGATCCAGGGCCGGATCGTCTGTAAAGTGATTAATGGTTGGAGGAATGATATCATGGATCACACTCTGGATACAGGCGATCGCTTCGATCACGCCGGCTGCACCCAGGCAATGGCCGGTCATTGATTTGGTAGCGCTTATATTCAGTTCATAGGCGTGCTCCCCAAAAACTTCTGTAATGGCTTTTGCTTCGGCCCCATCACCCAAAGGAGTAGAAGTTCCATGTGTATTAATATAATCTATTTCATCCGGCCGCATGCCTGCATCTTTCAGCGCAGCGATCATCACGTTACGGGCGCCAAGTCCTTCCGGATGCGGCGCAGTTAAATGATAGGCATCGGCTGTAGCGCCTCCGCCTGCAAGTTCGCAATAGATCCTGGCGCCCCTTTTCAGGGCATGTTCATACTCTTCCAGCACCAGTACGCCAGCGGCTTCACCCATTACAAAACCATCTCGGTCCTTATCGTAAGGGCGACTGGCCGTTTTGGGATCGTCGTTGCGTTCGCTCATGGCCTTCATGGCATTAAAACCGCCAACACCGGCTTCGCTGATCACGGCTTCTGATCCGCCACTTAAAATAATATCTGCCTTGCCGAGCCGGATATTATCAGCAGCGGCTATCATCCCATTGGTACTGGAAGCACAGGCGCTCACAACAGCAAAGTTGGGGCCCCGGAAACCATGACGCATGGAGATCTGGCCGGCAGCAATATCCAATATCATTTTGGGAATAAAGAAGGGATTGAAACGGGGAGTGCCATCGCCTTTAGCAAAATTAATCACTTCTTCCTGGAAAGTAGTGAGTCCGCCAATTCCGCTGGCGAAGATTACGCCTACACGGTCAACATTTACGTTCTCTTTGCTTATTCCTGCATCCGCAACGGCCATGTCGCTGGCAACGATAGCCAGCTGGGCAAAACGGTCGAGTTTACGTGCCTCTTTCCTATCCATGAACTGGGTAGGATCAAATCCTTTTACTTCACAGGCAAAACGGGTTTTGAATTTAGTTGCATCAAAAAGAGTGATGGGGTCAGCACCGGAAACACCATTGATCAGATTATTCCAGTAATCATTGAGATTATTTCCCAGTGGCGTGAGCGTTCCGATCCCTGTAACAACAACTCTCTTTAACTGCATTTTCATTGCCTGTTTGAAGTGATAATCCGCCTTTTGTGGCTCTGTCGCCACAAAAAGACGGATTAAAATTATACCTTACGTGGAGTAAAATTTCTTACTTAGCGTGTTCTTCAAGGTAAGCAACAGCCTGGCCAACAGTTGTAATGGTTTCAGCCTGCTCATCAGGGATGGAAATGTTGAATTCTTTTTCGAATTCCATGATCAACTCAACGGTATCCAAAGAATCGGCACCGAGATCGTTAGTGAAGGAAGCCTCATTGGTCACTTCAGCTTCGTCAACTCCTAACTTGTCAACAATGATTTTCTTTACTCTTGTAGCGATGTCTGACATTGTAAATGTTTTTGTTACAGCCGCAAAAATATACTTTTTGTCAAATAAGCAATGTTTTAAGCCATATTTGTTTCCACAGCCATTTATAATACGACCGGCGTAATTATTGTTTTTACACGGCTTTTTTGCTGAAATGATCATTATCTTGCTACCATTACCCCCCTACACATGGCATTAAAAATTATAGATCACGACTCCCCGGAATACCGGCAAATGGTTGAATTCCGCTCCCAGATGCTTCGGAAACCCCTTGGTTTGACCTTTACAAAGGAGGATCTTGACGCGGAAAAGGATGATATCCTGATCGGTTGTTTCGAAGACGATGAGCTGGAAGGATGCTGTATTCTTACCCAAACCGCCCCAAAAACAGTGCGTTTGCGGCAAATGGCGGTGAGTTCCGGCCTGCAGGGAAAAGGTATTGGCCGGGTTTTGATGAGCTTTGCCGAAAACATTGCCCGTGACCGCGGTTACCGCCGCCTAACCATGCACGCCCGTAAATCGGCAGTCGGTTTCTATGAAAAGATCGGTTACAGGATCTGTGGGGAAGAATTTGAAGAAGTGACCATCCCGCATCATGAAATGGAGAAGGAATTGTGAAAGTAATAAGTTATGGGTTTTAAGTAATAGGTAAAGGATTCACCAATTGATACTTATAACCCTACAACTCACCCCTATTTAGCAATTTTCCTTTGCAACATCCCCCTTACTTCATGCTTTGCCTCTTCCCCCATCCCATCCTTTGGTACAAGAAAAAAAGATCTTGAATCAAAATACAGGTGAAAAAAATGCGGGCTCTCGAAATAGCGGCTGAACTTTTGCCAGGGCCAGTAAACAGCGCCACGTTCATTTTCCAGTCTCACTTCGTCCTCACCAATATCAATGATAAATGAATCCCGGAAAGTAGCGGCTTTCTTATAAATACTGTTGGGTAAAAGATACCAGAAAGTAGCCATCAGCATCAGCCAGATAAAGGATCCGAGAAGAAACGGTTCGGGCCTGATCTTTTTGGTATAGAACAGAACGGCCGACAGGATGGCGAATATATTTACCAGTATGATCAGTATGCGTATCTCGGGCCTTTGCACAAAATGATACCTTAATGCCTGGATGACCTTTTTTTTCTCGTAACTGAAATGGTGGCGCATAATTGAATACGGCCTAAAAATAAAGCAATTAAATCAGTATCCCTGCTTTCGCCGGTTCGGTAATTACCTTCGCTCGCTTTCTTTTTGTATTTTACTGCTATGACCGGGAAGTATCTATGGCTTTTATTTGCTGCTGTTGTTTTCTGCGTATCGGCAGATGCACAGGTTAACTGCAGGTACGTGGGCCTAACTTTCCGTTCAGCAAATAATATCCAGAATCCTTCGCTTGAACAGGGGCCTGCTACCTGCCTTAGCGTGGTTTCAGGAGGCGATATAACCCTGCTGCAGGGTGGGTATCTTCCGCACCTGCGCTGTACCACTACCAATTCAAGTATCTGGTACCTGGGAGAATGTAACAGTTATGGTATTCCGCCATTGGCGCCATCGGTTGCCGGTTTGCCTGAACCTCTTTTACCCATTCCGGATGGTAAAGGAATGCTGGCGTTTGCCGATCACGTGAATGCCGGTTTCGGTGTAAACAAACGGAGCAAGGCAACTGCTTTTGCAAGTTGTCTTGCCACCCCCCTTGAAAAAGATTTTTTTTACCGCTTCGATTTTTATTTTGGATTCGGGAAACCCGATCACAGGTATGATACCACCTTCCCGTATAGCCGCGATGGCATTATTTATTCCAGTTCCCTATCACCGATGCCGGTTACATTATACGGTCTTTCAGACAGCAGCCTGTTGCCCATGAAAGTGATCGATACCATCGGTTCCTGTTTAACCGCTTTGCAAAAAGGCTGGATAGAGTTGGGAACCGTAGTGATGGCGGGCGCCGCAGGTAGCTGGGTAAAAGGATCCATCAATTTTGTACCGCCTGCCAATATCAATGTATTGGCCATAGGCCCTGCCTGTGGAAGCAAACCTGCCGGCACGCCGGATGGCTATTATTATTATTTCGTGGATAACCTGCGCCTCTATGAATCTTATACACCCAACCCTGCTATCAGTATCATCGCCGGATCTGTCTGCGATGGCCCCAATGCTTTTGCCACCCTACAAATGAATTATGCCACTATTTACAAAGGCTCCGATTTTCAATGGTATAAGAACAATGTTGCCATCAACGAAAAAAACGCCACGGTTACCATCAACAAAACAAATTACGGCGCTGGCTGGTATCAATGCGGGGTTAAAAATGATTCATTGTGTACGCGGTCCGATTCCCTGTATATCGATTGGACTCCCTTACCCTCTCTGAATGTATTAGGTGCAACCGGCGACCTTGCCTGCACCGGCGATGTGGTAAAGCTCGATGCCACCACCACCGGTGGAAAATACTTATGGCAGGATGGGGACACCACTTCCTTCCGCCTGGTTACCGCCAGCGGATCCTTTTCAGTCACGATCGGCAATGCCTGTGATACAATTACTGTTCAGAAAACCCTGACTTTCCGGGAATGCCCTGCTTCCGTTTTTGTTCCTTCGGCATTCAGTCCTAATAATGATAAAGTGAATGATGTTTTCCGCGCAACCTCTAAAGGAAACCTTGCTGGTTTTAAACTGTCTGTTTATAACCGTTCGGGGCAACTCATCTTTTTTAGTGAGGATATCACTAAGGGCTGGGATGGTACCGTTAACCATGTATTACAGAGCCAGGGAACTTATGTATGGATGATCAATTATATTGATGGTACCAATGTTGCGCATGTGGAAAAAGGAACGGTTACATTGATCAGGTGATGGTTGATTATGGGAACATCAGATTATGATGCTTAAAAACCTGTAGCAAGCGCATCAATACTGCTGTTAGGCAATCTTTGTTTTCCCGAAGCGATCACGATCCTGTAACGGAAAGTAACGGTCTGCCCTTTTTGCAGGTGAAAGTTCATATTTTCCTTACCCTCTGAAAATATCCGTTGCCCGAGTGGGTTTGCGGCAAAAAGGCCATAATTACGGGCATGCCAATACGTTGGATAGCCCGGATTTTTAGGATGATCGATGATAGCGATACTGATGGTATCACCTCCTTTTTTTCCATACATCAGGCACCAGTTACCCCGGGTGCCCCATGCAGCATCACCCTGTTTCCCCTGCGAAGTGAGATAATTTCCGGTTACAGAAGCATCTTTGGTTGCCGATACTTTGGTGATATTGCCTTTGTCGTCTTTGTATTCTTTGGTTTCCTGCACCGGCAGTTCCAGTTCATGCGCCACGCGTAAACCCAGCACACCATCCTTGGCATCGGGCATCGTCACATTCTGTACGGCTGTCAGTTCAGTGACCCTGTCAATGATCCGGCTGTTATCAATTTCACTAAAAATATAGGTTGTCTTTTCCTGCAATAAAACCAGTTTTTGCTGATCAGTCCAATCGGCGAGATACACCAGCTTGCCCTGTTTCCCGCTTTCCGTTTCCAGTATCTTTTCCGTTCTGATCCATCCATATTGTTTTTTCTTATCCGCGGCGATGGCAAAAGAATTGTTCCAGAAATCGAGCCCGTTCACTTTTTCATAATTAAACCAGAGACCGATATGATGCGGGTGATCGGTTGGGTCGTTCGGCTGCGGGTTCCAGGGAAACCCCCGTGTAATGGTTTGTCCATCTGGTGCATAGATCGGGTACAGGAAAGGCTTTTCCATTGTATCCGTAAAAACAAAATCGGTAAATGGCTTACCGCCGATGGTAATACTCACTTTCTGTTTTCCTGCTTCCTGTTTAACAACGACATGATTTCTTGATTGCGCCATTAAAAAGCAGGGCAATGTTACCAATATGGAAAACAGGATAGGTTTGGCAGAAATACGCATAAGAAATATTTTAGGGTACTCACACTACGGCAACCGGTTTTGCTTTTCCTACGAGGAAATGCATGATCAGCCAGGCAGATAAATAAGCTACGGCACATACAATGAACATAATATAATACGCTGTTTCTATCTGATTGATGGCACGATAATGTACAAACATATTTTTCTGCACAAAAAGCGACAAAAAGATCCCGCCGATAGAACCGAACATCCCACCGATACCGGTTACCGAACCGATTGATTTTTTAGGGAACATATCACTTACTGTAGTGAATATATTGGCGCTCCATGCCTGGTGGGCCGCAGCAGCAATACCAATAACGATCACGGCCAGCCATACATTGATCTCGCCCAGCACCAATGCGCCTAAAATAGGTAATACAAAAAAAGCATAGATAAGCATGGATATCTTCCGTGCCTTTGGAACGGCCCAGCCTTTTTTGTTGATCAGGTATAAAGGCAACCATCCCCCCGCCACACTTCCCACCGTTGAAAGCAGGTAAACGGTAGCTACCGGCCAACTGGCGGCGCTTATTTTCATGTGGTACATACTCTCAAAAAAATCGGGGAGCCAGAAAATATAGAACCACCAGATAGGGTCCGTCAGAAATTTACCTATGGCAAAGGCCCAGGTTTGTTTATATCCTAATAATTGCACCCAGGAAAGCTTGGGTTGTTCATCATCCCCAACGCTTCCTTTCTGTTCCTCTTTATCGCTTTCGATATAGGCGAGCTCTGCCTGCGAAACTTTTTGGTGCTTACGCGGTACTTCATATAAAAGAAACCAGAAGATCAGCCATACAAAACCCAGCAACCCCGTTAATATAAATGCCCATTGCCAGCCCCAGTGCACAACAATAAAAGGAACGGTGATGGGCGTAATGATAGCGCCGATATTTGTTCCCGAATTAAAGATACCGGTAGCCAGTGCACGTTCTTTTTTAGGGAACCATTCTGCAACGGTTTTAATGGCAGAAGGAAAGTTACCCGCCTCTGCCAGCCCCAGTGCACCCCGCACGATCTGGAAACCAGCTACGGTATTTACAAGGGCCGTAGCGATCCCTGCCAGGCTCCATAAAAAAGTAGACAGGCCATAACCGATCTTGGTCCCTAATTTATCTATCAAACTGCCCGCACCCAATAACCCGATGGCATAAAATACTTTGAAAGTGATCTCCACATCTGCATAATCCCCATCAGTCCAGCCAAGCTGTTGTGTAAAAGTTGATTTTAAGAAACTAATCACACTCCGGTCGATATAGTTGATAGTGGTGGCAAAGAAGATCAATCCGCAGATTGCCCACCGGTACTTCCCTATTTTTTCTGCTGTCAGTGTCATAATGGTTATTTGATTGACCGGATAATAGCTAATGCTTCTTTGGTAGCGCTGGTTATCTGCGTATAGTCTTTTGTTTCCAGCAATTGTTTGGTGATCAGTTTACTGCCCATACCCACGGCGCATACACCCGCTTTGAACCAGCCGGAAATATTATCCTTATCAAGTTCCACCCCGCCTGTGGGCATGAATAAAAGACCCGGGAAGATCTCTTTGATGGCCGAGAGAAATCCCGGCCCCAGGATATTGCCGGGGAAGAGTTTGATCATTTTCGCACCCAGCGTCTCGGCTTTGATGATCTCGGACGGGGTCATACAACCCGGTACCCATAACATATTATGTTGATCAGATACCGCGGCTACCGATTCAACCAGGCCCGGACTGATGATATAATCGGCTCCGGCGTCGATAAAAGTCTGTGCCATTTCGCCGTTTTTAATAGTGCCGATACCCAGGTACATACCCGGCAGTTCCACATCACAGACCCGGCGCATTTCTTTAAAATTGGTAAGGGCGGCTTCCCCCCGGTTGGTATATTCCACGGCACGTATACCCGCGCTGTATAAGGCTTTCAGCACCTCAACACTAACAATAGTATCTTTATAAAAATAGAGGGGTAATATCCCCTGTTGGGGGATGAGTTCAAGAATGGCTTCTTTCTTTTCCATATGGCATTTTTACGTGTAACAATGTTACAGAAATGAACAGGATCAATTCACTTTATTACGCAAACGATTGCGTATTTTTATTCCTCAAATAAATCCTTATTTCTTTTCTTGCCCCATAATATTAAACAACTTTGCGGCAGGAGCTTTGAAGGTAATTAATATATATTCCCAACCATCCTCATATTAAAAAAATACGATTGATTATGCCAAAAAAAGTTGTTACCCTCGGGGAGATCATGATGCGCCTGTCTACTCCCGGATTCGAAAGATTCGTACAAAGCGACAGTTTTGATGTTACCTATGGCGGTGGTGAAGCAAATGTAGCCGTGGCCCTCTCCAATTACGGGTTAAATGGGGTATTTGTGACCAAGGTGCCCGATAGTGCATTAGGGCAGGCAGCCATCAATCATATCCGCCGGTATGGGGTAGATACCCAGTTTATCGCCCGCGGTGGAAAACGCCTCGGTATCTATTTCCTCGAAACCGGCGCTTCCATGCGTGCCTCGCAGGTAATTTATGACCGTGCAGATGCTTCCATTTCAGAGGTGGATATCAGTGAATTTGATTTTGATAAGATCCTGGATGGCGCCAGCTGGTTCCATACCACCGGTATCACGCCTGCGCTAAGTGATAAAGCCGCTGCTTTAACAGAAGCCGCCTTAAAAGCCGCCAAAGCCAAAGGCATTACCACCAGTATTGACCTGAACTACCGTAAAAAATTATGGAGCAAGGAAAAAGCAAGGGAAGTGATGAGCCGTCTTTGTCAATATGTGGATGTCTGTATCGGCAATGAAGAGGATGCCGACACTACCCTGGGTTTTAAAGCCGAAGGCACCGACGTGACCAAGGGCGAACTGAACCTAGATGGTTATAAGAGCGTGTTCAAACAAATGAAAGAAAAATTCGGCTTTAAATACATTGCGTCTACTTTACGCGAAAGTCATAGTGCATCCGATAACGGATGGAGCGCTTTGGTATATGATGGCACAGAATTTTATCATACCAAACAGTACGAGGTGCGTATCGTTGACCGGGTAGGCAGTGGCGATTCTTTTGCCAGTGGCTTCATATATGGCCTGGTAACCGGTATGCCGATGCCCGATGCCGCTGAGTTTGGTGTGGCCGCTTCTGCGATCAAGCATACAATCCTGGGCGACCTGAACCATGCAACACTGAATGAAGTGAAGGAACTGGTAAAAGGTGATGGCAGCGGACGCGTACAACGCTAATTAACAAATTTCAAAATTGAATCATGATCATAGACAGTTTGGTTAACGCTTCCAAATACACTTCCCTGCATCCGAATTTCGCAAAGGCATTTGCTTATATCAGCAGTGTGGACCTGGCCACATTGGAGACAGGGAAATTTGACATTGACGGAGATAACCTGCGCGGAGTGGTTTCAGATAAACAGGGAATGCTGACGGCTGAAAGTATTGCGAAGTTTGAATGTCATAATACGCATATCGACATACAGGTTTGTATCATGGGAAAAGAAACCTTTGGCTGGAAACCACGGAACAGCTGTATTGCGCCAAAAGGAGAATATAATCCTGAGAAAGATGTACAATTCTATGATGATGCCCCGGATATGTTCTTTAGCCTGGCGGATAAACAATTCGTTGTTTTTTACCCGGAAGATGTACATGCACCAATGATCGGGGAAGGGGTGATCAAAAAACTCGTGATAAAGGTGAAGATATAATCGCCGGTCAGCGCATATCGCCGATCGCCACCGGGTCCATATCTGTGAATGTATAGTTCTCACCGGCCATTGCCCAGATAAAACCATAGTTAGTTGTGCCCGGTCCGCAATGTACCGACCATGGCGGTGAGATAACCGCTTCATGATTGGCGATCACCACATGTCTTGTTTCCGTTGGCTCTCCCATTAAATGAAATACCCGGTGCTGTTCGGGCAGATCGAAATAGAAATAGGCTTCCATCCTGCGGGTATGTGTGTGCGGTGGTACAGAGTTCCATACACTTCCCTCATTTAATACAGTCAGGCCCATTACCAGTTGGCAGCTTTGGATCCCATCCTGGTGTATGTATTTGTAAATAGTTCTTTTATTGGCTGTGGCGGTTTCTCCCAGGTTAACGGGTGATGCTTCTTCTTTGGTCATCTTCCTGTTCGGGTAAGTATGGTGTGCCGTGGTGGATAGCAAAAAGAAACAGGCCGCATTCTCTTTTACCTTACTCGAGAAAGAAACCGACTGTGTTCCTTTACCAAGGTATAATGCGTCTAATTTATCCAGGTCATAGCTTATGCCATCCGCTTCTACCATGCCCGGACCACCTACATTGATGATACCGATCTCTCTTCTTTCTAAAAAGTAAGCTGCCCGAAGTTCGGCTTCGTTGGGCAAGACAATCTTTTGTTGTACCGGTTTTACACCGCCAATAATCACCCGATCATAATGCGAATACACTAATTTCAGTGCATCCGGTTGCATGAGCTGCTGTACTAAAAAATTGGAACGGATCTCTTCCGTACTCATTCCTTTTACTTCTTTCGGACTGGATTGAAACCTGGTTTCCATTGCGTTTATTCGTTTATTGGTTTGATTGTTACCTGCCCATCCATCCTCCATCCACAACCAGGATCGTACCATTTACATAACTGGAGGCCCCGGATGCGAGGAATACCGCGGGGCCCTTAAAATCCTCAGGCTGGCCCCATCTGTTTGCCGGGATCCTCGATAATATAGAAGCGCTTCTTTCGGGATCGTTGCGCAGGGCTTCTGTATTATCGGTAGCGATATAACCGGGTGCGATGCCATTTACATTGATGCCTTTGGATGCCCATTCGTTGGCAAGCGCTTTTACCAGGCTGCTTAATGCGCCTTTACTGGCTGCATAACCGGGCACGTTGATACCTCCCTGGAAACTGAGCAGTGAGCAGGTGAAAATAATTTTACCGGAGCCTCGTTCGATCATCCGTTTACCCATTTCACGGGCAAGGATAAAAGGGGCGTCAAGGTTAAGTGATAACACCGTATCCCAATATTCATCGGGATGTTCGGCGGCCGGTTTGCGCATAATGGTTCCGGCATTGTTGACCAGGATATCGATCACCGGGTTTTCGGCATTCAGTTTTTTGATAAACGCATATAAAGCTTCCCGTTCAGAAAGATTGGCTGCATAGGCTTTAAAAGATCTGCCCAATGCCTGTACTTTTTTCTCAATATCGCTCCCAGATAATTCTAAGGACCCCGAAACACCTATGATATCAGCGCCAGCTTCCGCTAATCCGATAGCCATGGCTTTACCGATGCCTTTGTTGCAGCCGGTAACCAATGCAGTTTTCCCTGACAAGTCAAATGAAGCGATGGCCATACTAGAAAATAATTTCGTACTTAAAAAAGGGATTCGTTATCAGGCACAATATCGTAATTATTTATCAGGGAGTATGGATTGCCAGCCGAAATAAGAGCGTGCATTGTTAAAACAGATATCCTGGATCACTTTGCCTACCCATGCTATATCATTGGGTAGTTCGCCGTTTTCTATCTCTTCTCCAAACAGGTTACATAATATTCTTCTGAAGTATTCATGTCGCGGAAAAGACAAAAAGCTTCTTGAATCTGTAAGCATGCCCACAAACCTGCTCAGCAGGCCCATGTTAGACAGGGCATTGATCTGTTTCACCATCCCGTCTTTTTGGTCGAGAAACCACCAGGCCGATCCGAACTGCACTTTGCCGGCAACGGATCCATCATTGTAATTACCGGTCATTGTGGCTATCAGTTCATTATCGGAGGGATTGAGATTATAAATAATGGTCCTTGCCAGTTTATTATCGCTGTCTAATTTATTCAGGAAAGCAGCCAGTGAGCGTGCCTGCGAAAAATCGCCGATCGAGTCCCACCCGGTATCCGGCCCCAGTTGTTGCAACATGCGGTCATTGTTATTACGCAGTGCACCGAGGTGAAACTGCTGTATCCAGCCCTTTTCCCAATCCCATTCAGCAAAATGTATCAGCATGGCTGATCTGAATTTCCTTTGTTCCGTTTCATTGAGGTGTTTACCTGAATGGATCTTATTAAAGATGCTGTCTATCTCCGAACCCGTAAAATCATCCGCATGAATCTCTTCCAGGCCATGGTCGGAGACCTTGCAGCCAACGGATGCGAAGAAATCATGCCGGTTCTGCAATGCATAGAGGAAATCATCAAAAGAAGAAATAGGAACCCCAGTTACTGTTGCCAGTTTTTTAACATACGCATTAAAACCGGCGGCGGTGCTTACGTTCATTGCCTGATCGGGCCTGAATGCAGGAAGTATGGGAATTTCAAACCCTTCCTTTTTTAATTGGATATGATATTCAAGAGAATCAACAGGGTCATCTGTGGTACATACCAGCGCAACGTTCATTTTTCGCAAAAGGTTTTTTACGGAGAATGCTGGCGTCTGTATCAGTGAGGAGCAGGTGTTATATATTTTTTCTGCGCTGTCTGCATTTAAAATATCCGTTACCCCAAAATAACGCTGCAGCTCCAGGTGTGTCCAGTGATACAATGGATTGCGCAGGGTATAGGGAACGGTTGCGGCCCATTGCTGAAATTTTTCGCTGTCGCTCCTGTTCCCGGTGCAGTAACTTTCATCCACGCCATTCGTACGCATGGCGCGCCACTTATAATGATCCCCTGCCAGCCAGAGTTGTGTCAGGTTCTGAAACTGGTGGTCTTCCGCGATCTGTTTTGGCGACAGGTGGCAATGGTAATCAATGATGGGCATGCTTTTGGCATACGAATGATAAAGGGTCTGTGCAGTTTTATTACCCAGTAAAAAATTCTCGTCTAAAAATTCTTTCATACAATGTTTTTTTGTTCCCCGCCCTGAAGGGCGGGGCAAGTTTAGAGGCTAACGCCTCTTTTCCAGGGGATAAAATCATCCTGGTTCAGCAATACTGCTTTGGGAATGATCTCTCCACTTGCTGCTTTGATACAATATTCCAATATTTCTTCTCCCATTTCTTCAATGGTTTTATCGCCATCTATAATAGGACCGGTATTGATGTCAATGATATCGCCCATTTTCCTGGCAAGCGTTGAATTGGTAGACACCTTAATAGTTGGGCAAACAGGGTTCCCTGTTGGTGTGCCCAGCCCGGTTGTAAACAGGATCAGTGTGGCGCCGCTTGCTGCTTTGCCGGTGGTTGCTTCTACGTCATTGCCGGGTGTACAAACCAGGCTCAGGCCTGGTTTTAAAGCAGGTTCTGTATAATCGAGTACATCCACCACAGGAGAAGTACCTCCTTTTTTAGCAGCGCCGTTACTTTTGATCGCATCGGTGATCAACCCGTCTTTGATATTACCCGGAGATGGGTTCATATCAAAACCGGAGCCTGCATTTTCTGCCGCCGTACTATAACTCCGCATCAGCTGTATAAATTTTTTGGCGGCGCCTTCATCCAATGTCCTGTCTATTAACTGTTGTTCGGCTCCGCATAGTTCAGGGAACTCGGCCAGCAATATCTTTCCGCCCAGTGCCACCACCAGGTCAGAACAATATCCAACTGCCGGGTTAGCTGAGATCCCGCTGAAACCATCACTACCGCCGCATTTTACACCGATACACAGTTTATCCAGTGAAGCAGGTGTTCTTTCGAGTTTATTGATCTCTATCAGACCGGTAAATGTTTTACGGATGGCATCAGTGATGAGCTGTTCTTCACTCTGTGATTGCTGCTGTTCAAAAACATGTATTGGTTTATTAAATCCCGGGTTATGCTTTTTGATATCATCCAGCAGGTTCTGGGTCTGCAGGTTCTGGCAACCCAGGCTTAAAATAGTTACCCCTGCCACATTCGGATGATCCGCATAGGAGGCAAGCAGTTTACTAAGGATCGCCGCATCCTGCCGGGTGCCGCCGCAGCCACCCTGGTGATTGAGGAATTTGATCCCATCCACATTTTTAAATACCCGCTGTGTATGTACAGTCGCTTCTTTTATATCCAGATCGGCCGTAGCAATATCAGCGCCACTATTATAAAGCTCCAGCAATAATTGCGTTTTTTGTTTGTATTTATCAGTCACCTCGTATCCAAGCTGTGTATGCAATGCTTCGCGAATCACATCCAGGTTCCTGTTCTCACAAAATACGGTGGGCAGAAACAACCAGTAGTTAGCCGTACCCACTCTTCCATCTGCACGATGATAGCCGTTGAACGTACGTCCTGCAAATTTTGATACATCCGGGGGATGCCATTGGTAATGGCTCGGCCTGAATGCATAGGGTTCCGCGGCATGTTTTGTATTGGCAGTGCTCATGCGTGTGCCGGCTGTTAAAGCAAGCTGGGCTTTCCCTACCAATACACCGTACATAAAAATTTCCGCGCCTGGTTCCATATCATGCATAAAAAATTTATGCTTTGCGCCTACATCTTCCTGTAAAATATAATCTGTATCATTAAAACGGATGGTCTCTCCTTTTGCAAGGTTAACAAGCGCCACCAATACATTATCGGAAGGATGTACCTGTAAAACTTTTCTTTTACTGCTCATGCAACTGATTTTTTTGCCATAGAACGAAGCGTATTTGCGGCACCCTCCGCTGTTAATAATAACAGGTAGCGGTTCACCGCATCTGTAAAACCGGGGTAAATCGTCAGATCAGCACCGAAGATCGTAGAATCTTTCAGTATTTCCACCACCACACTATCCTGCCCCATCTGCCATTTTTTATATAATAATCCTGCTTTATCATCCTGCACACGATACCGGTGTCCTTGATATTCCCCGTAAAACCGGTCAGGCTCATTTTGTTCTGAACGCATGAACAGGATAAAAGCAGCGAAGCCCAGCGCCATCAATTCAGGCACTTCCTTATTCAGTGCGTAATATTTGTCGAGTAACGGCAAAGTACGCATGATCATTTTGGAAGTGTATTGCACCGCAATACTTAGCCATAAATGATCCAGGTATGGATTTTTGAACCTGTCGGCTACCTGCAGGGCAAACTGCTGCGCTTCTTCCAGGCTGATATCTCCTGAAACAACCAGCGGCGCTATTTCTTCCATCATCAGCCCCGAGAGGTAAGCGACAAAATCGGGGTTCCCCATCGCTTCTTTAACGGTTGTAAAACCTGAAAGATAGGCAAGGCCGCAGGAAAAAGTATGCGTTCCATTCAATAAACGAAGTTTCAGTTCGCGGAACTTGTTGATATCGGGAGTCAGGATAACACCCGTATTTGTTTTGCTGAACGACAGGATCGACCGGGTTCTTTCGCTTTTTGTTTCGATGGCCCATAAGCGATACGGTTCAGACATAATCATTAACCCGTCTGTGTATCCCAATTGTTTTTCAACCGCTGCGTGTTCCGGTCCGGCTAATTTTCCGGGAACAATACAATCAACCAGTGAATTACAAAAATCGTTGGCATGGTTGAGCCAGTCGATAAATGCAGGCGGCAAGCCTTTTAATCCGGCTAGTCTAAGAACAATTTCTTTTAAGCGCGTTCCGTTATCCGGTATGAGTTCGGCGGGAACGATGACCATACCTGATTCGCTGCTACCGTTAAATGCTTTGTATCGTGTTTGCAGGATATCCAGCACCCTGCCCGGGAAAGAAACCGGTTTGGCAGCCTGTGCATCCGATTCAACAAGTGTGATACCCACTTCGGTTGTATTGGATATGATCAGCTGTATGTTTGGATCCACTGCGCATTTTAATACAAGATCCCATTCTGCAGCGGCCGACAATACACGGCTGATAGCGGCATTGACCAGGGTTCTCTCTGATTTCTCTCCATTGGTAATCCCGCGTTCGAGTAAAGTATATAATCCATCCTGTTGTGAGAATGTATCCGTTCCGCCAGTATCTGTTGACTTGATCACCACTATCCGGCCGTTAAAAACATTTTGTTTATTGGCCTCATCAATGAAATGATCGGGCAGGCCGCGTAACAATACACCTGTACCGAATTGCAATACTTTCTCCGGCAGTTCAAATAATGAATCGGCTGGTATGGCAACCTGTTTCGGGCTCAGTTGATGTAATGTCTGTCTGGATAACTGCATTTATAAATGATTGTTTTTCGCCCATTCCGGGTAGTCTGTTTGTAATAATTTTTCCGGCCATGTTCCATACCATGCATAACCGTTCCTTCTCTCGGATTCGATCTCTTTTACATCGTATTTTTTATTACTGTCCCTTCCACTAAAAAAGGGGCGGTTGGTACCGATTTCATAAAACCTTGCCCAGATAGTGCTGCCTGCATCGGGTAGTATCACCCTGTCTTTGCCTTTGGGTTCATTCGGGGCCGCAACGTCAACATACTTATATCCTTCGATCTTAACCAGCCTGAACCATTCTACTGCTGCTATGACCGCTTTTTTGATGACGGGTGATGGGTCTTTTACCCGCATCAGGAACCGAGTGATTCCTACAGATTCGCTGCCGCTCAGTGAAACGAGTTCATATTTCCTGGCCATCTCCGGCTGAAGCGTGCGTTTATTGTATTGCGCGCACCATACGGTTAGTTTTCCATTAGTCGTGATCTGTGTTGCCAGTATACATTCAATGCCCCGCTTTACTGCTTGTTTTGCCTTCGGTATAAAAGCTGGGTCAACTACCTCAAACCCGTTCTTTTTTTCAATGATATCCTGCAGTACATTCAGCACATTGATCATCGCATCATCATTAAAAGTGATCTGGCTTCGGTATAAGGCAGAATCCGGATAATATTGCGGCCAGCCGCCGGCTGCATTTTGTGCCAGCAGGTAATAACGGATCCCTTTTTCAGCAGCAACGAGATAGGCGGTGTTATTGGTTTGCTTATACGCTTTTACCAGGTAACGGATCTCCCGGGTTGTTGCATTGTTATCGATCGTTGCATCTATGTGCATGGAATCGGCGCGGATAGCTCTTTTCTCTGCATCCGCAAGTGTTTTGGTATAATCCACTTTTATTTCGTTCACTGCTTTGGGCCAACCGCCAATGGCACGCTGGTAAACCAGCATATTCTCGGCCAAAGGATCTATATCGTTCGAGTTGGTTGCAGGCATTACAGCATTGTTTTTATCTCCGTTCATTTTAACATGAACCTCCGTAGGCTTATCAGCGGGCTGCCAACGGCCTGCGAATGTCCAAACGGCGCCGATCTGTTCTGCTGTTGGTGAGCCCGGCGCTTTTTCCAGGTTGTTTGTATGCCATGCGAAGTCGCCCCCCTTGTGGTGACAATTATAAAAATAAACGCGTTCTCCCCATTGTATTACATTCTGCGGGTTAGATGGGTTGAGATAGATAGGCGCATTCGCCATATTTTGAGCGAAGGAACAATTAACAAGATAAAATTGCGCATCACGATGATAACGGCCCAGTTTAAACCCATCATCTCCCCTGAACACACAATTCACCAGAACAGTTTTGGAATCTTTTATTTTAGACCCATCGTGCCAGATGGCTGCTACATTTCCATGTGCTACAAATTCACAGTTCTCCGCGTAGGCCCAGCCCCTCGGGCAATAAAAATCCACTCCGCCTTCCAGTAAACAGTCTTTGAAATAGAACATACCATTATCTACGTTCCAAGGGCTTACCGTATCACCGCCATAGGCGCGCAGTATACAGTTACGCACTATCAGGCGGGTGGTGCCAAAACTACGCAGGGCCATCTGGTGACCGTCTTTGCGAACCGTTTTAAAATAAGTGAGGCTATCTCCCGGGCAATCGATATGAATGCCGTCTGTATTATTGAGATTGTCAAATCCGAAACTGTTGGTAATGGTGAGGTTTTCCAGTACAAGATCGCTGCCTTTCAGGTTGATGGTGGCCACACCCCAGTCGTCTTTATTCTCACATCGCCAGATATCTCTTGCCAGCGAGATAACCAGTTTCGTTAATTCTTTATTCTCGCCAACAAGCGTGATAAAGTTTTTCTCAATAAATATTTTTTCGTGGTACACACCGTTGCGGATAAAGATGACCCGCTGTTTGGTGGCGTTATCCGGTAAGCTGTTAACCGCGTCCTGTATGCTGGTAAAATCGCCATGCCCGGAAAGATCTACCACGATGGGGTCTATTCTTTCCTGTGCTGTAACTGCGGCGCTTGCCCATAGAAGAAACAGGACGCTAATAATTACCCTGTATTTTCTACTGATATGATAGGAACCCGTTCTCACATTTTCGTTTTAACTGCTTTTTTGGGAATTTGCTTAATAAGCCATTGCGCGAGATCATTCGCTGCTTTAAAATTTTCGTATTCCATTGGGATCTTTCTTCCATCCACGTATTCATTATACAACCAGGGATCGCCTGTGGCGAATACAGTACCCTTGCCAATTTTTGAAACCGCAAAAATTACCAGATCCCCCTTTTTCAGCATAGCAACGGCAGGGCTTTTTAGTGTAAAAGAACAGATCTCTTTCTGGTAGATCTTGTGTTCATGTGGTAATATTTCGTTACCGGCAGGAATGTCTATCCGGCCGCCTTCATAGTCGTTACCGATTACTTTATTATAGCTGTCTTCATTAAAATGAATACCGAATTTATCGCCCAGTATATTAAAATGCTCAAAATCTGCATTGCCCTTATCGTTGTGAAGCAATACCAGAACCCCGCCCGCTTTTACCCAATTGTATATTTCGTCTGCATCTTTTGGTTGTACATAGTTCGGTGTTGGATTATCGGCAAGGTTATCCGCATCAACGATCAGGTAGATCTCTGCGTGTTCCAGGTTACCGGCGTTTGGTGCGATACTCAGGGTTTGGGTTTGCAATCCATACTGCCTGAATACATTTCCGAGTTGAAAGAATCCACCGTTGTTTAATTCGTCCCATTTATAATGAAAAGGTTTCAATACCCCTGTTATATCTTTTTTTCTTTCGCTGTTAAAATAATCATCCAGCAAAACCGTTTTCCCTTTTGCCATATTGAGTGATGGCAATAATTCCATTTCGTTGGATGCCTGTAAAAAAGCCCCTACGCCTTTGGGATCATTTACAATCACTTTTTCGCTCATGTAATATTCATAGCTGCCATCACGGTAAGGGTTTCCGCCCAGGCCGCTAACACTTACCGTGCCTTTCAGGTTGGTTTGTCCGCCGGCATCGGTTTCAATAAACGTTTTTACAATTCCTTCATATCCTTTTTTAGAGATCGCCAGGTAGGATCCGGGAAGAAAACCCAGGCGTACCGCTTTTGCAATAGCGCATACAAACATGGAACTGGCAGATGCTTCGAGGTAATTGCCTTTGGCTGTTGGCTTGTCTATGATATCGTACCACAAACCGGTTGCCGGATCCTGTACTTTATGCACCGCATCTGCAAAGCGTTGCAGGATCCCCTGGAGGGAATCTTTGTACTTATTGTCTGCAGGAAAATTTTCCAGTACATCTACGAGCGCCATTCCATACCAGGCCATAGCCCTTGCCCAGAAATGCGGCGATAAGCCGGTTGTCTGGTCGGCCCATTTCTGTTGGCGGCTTTCATCCCAGCCATGGTATAATAAACCCGTTTTTTTATCCCTTGCATTATTCTCCATCCAGATGAACTGGTGAGCGATATCATCAAATGCTGCCGGGTCATGATAGGTAGCCGCATATTCTGTATAAAATCCTTCCGCCATATACAATCCATCCAACCACATCTGGTAAGGATAGATTTTTTTATGCCAGAACCCGCCCTGACCGGTGCGGGGCTGTGTTTTTAGCTGCTCGCGTAAAGTAGTAGCGGCTTTAAAATATTTTTCTTTGTTGGTAACATTGTAAAGTGTCAGCAGTACCCTTCCACATAATATATTATCCAGGTTATAGTCAGACTGCTTATAGGTACGTATCCCCCCTTTATCGTCCACAAAAAAATCCATGCATTTCTGCATATAATTAAAGTATTTCGCATCCCCGGTCTTATACCAAAGACCTTCTATCCCCTTGAGGATAACGCCCTGATCGTAGGTCCACTTGGCCGGTTTACCCGGGCCGCTGAAAAGGGAATCTTTCCAGATGGTCATTACCGTGGCGGCCATTTTTTCAGATAACGACTGTGCCCCGGCATTTGTTACCGTTAGGCATAACAACCATAACAACACAATAAGCAATCGGTTATTTTTTTTCATACGGCTTTACTTAAATTCAATCGATGAAGGCGTGGCCCCGAATGCGTATTCAGCTTTGCTTTTGGCTTTAGATGCATCGGTAGCGCTTACTTTAATGTTCCTGCTTCTATCCCCGTTAATGCTAAACAACAGGTCCGCATTGTTATAACTGATCCTGTCAAACCTGATACCCGAACTGTTTTGCAGGTAGATAACCGGGTTGGACTCTTCGGTGATAAGTTTGATATTGCTGAAACTGATATCGGTTCCTTCCGTACAGTCAATTCCTTTTCTGGCTTTCAGCACCATGTTTTTCATCTGTACATTGCGCACATTCATTTCGGGTATGCCTCTTATAAAAATACCTTTTTCGGCCCCGTTACAAATGATATCATTGAAATAGAAATCTCTGAAAACAGGTGTTCCGTCTGTTACAGGCAGGGTTTCTATCTTAGGCATTTCCCTTTTTTCGCCTGCCAGCGGTACGGGGTCCTTTGCCATATAATACATATCAAAAGAAATGGCTTCCCCGGCTATGTCTTTCATAACAATATTAGAGGCATAGATCTTTTCAACCATCCCGCCCCGTCCCCGCACGGTTTTGAAGCGTAACCCGATATCGGTTCCGATAAAAGTACAGTTGGATACGAACAGGTTCCTTGCCCCTCCGCTCATTTCACTCCCGATCACAAAACCACCATGCGCATGGTACACCGTACAATTGCGGGCGATCATATTTTCTGTTGGGATGCCTCTTTTTCTTCCTTCCTCATCCCTTCCGGATTTGATACAGATACCATCGTCTCCCGCATCAAACGAACAGCCATCGAGCAAAATATTGGCGCATGACTCAAGGTCAAGTGCATCCGTATTCTGCCCGTAAGATGGATTCCTGACCGTTACTTTTTTTATAGTGATCTGCCGGCTTACCGCGAGATGCATGGTCCATGCAGGTGAATTTTCAAATGTTATGCCTTCGAGCAGTATATTGGAACAATTGGTGATGCGCAACATATTCGGCCGAAGGAAATCCCTGATCTCTTCAAAGTCTTTTAACTGCCGCCCGCTGCTTAGTTTGCCGATATCTGATGTAAGCGATCCTTTTAAGGCGCCGGCAGACGGGTACCAGCCTGTTTTATTCTCATTTAATACGCCGCCCGATGCAATTAATTTTTTCCATTCAGACTCGGTCAGTTTATCTTTTTTTACGGGGCGCCATACATTACCCGAACCATTAAAAATACCGGAGCCGGTGATTGCAATATTCTCGGCATTGGTAGCCGAGAGAGGAGATTGGCACCTTGCCGCATTCACACCTTCATAAGAAGCTTCTACCAAAGGATATTGGGTTCTATCGGGCGTGAAGGATACCAATGCGCCTTTTGCAGCATGCAATTCAACATTGCTCTGCAGAACGATCGGCCCGGTTATCCATAAGCCTGGCGGGATCAGTACGGTTCCACCACCATTTTTAACGCATTCCGAAACAGCTGTATTAATGGCAGCAGTATTTACCGTAACGCCGTCATTCTTTGCACCATAACTAACGATATTGAAAGTGTCTTTTTTAAAATGGGGCTGGTATACTTTAGGAAGTTCGTACGCAAATTTTTCAGGATGCGCAGAAAGTTTCAGGTATTGAGCAAGGGGGATATTTTTTTGCCTGAGCTCTTCACAAACCAGCGAGGCCATTTGAGAAGCGCCGTATTCAGAAAAGTGTGTATCGTCTTTCCTGCCATCGGGAGCGGTTTTAAAATGTTTGGGATCTATCCAGAGAAATAATTTTTTGGATCCTTCTACCCCATGCTGTTCTATCAGCGCCTGGCTCGATCGGTGCAGGTCGATCAGTGGAACATTCATCTCCCTGGCTATGGCCCGTACAACATCGGGGTATTCGCCATGCTGGTCAACAAATTTCCCGGCAGCATCAAATTTGCGGCGCATTACCGGTGTTACCAGGATCGGATTGGCGCCTTTGGCCCTGGTTTCTTTTACAAAACGCTCCAGGTTCCGGCGATAGTCAGTTTGTGGCGCTGCATAACGGTTACTGTCTTCGATTTTCTCATCGTTATGACCAAACTGTATAAATACCCAATCATCTTTCTGAAGATATTTCAACACAGTATCCCAGCGTCCTTCTTTGAGGAAGCTCTTGGTACTTCTGCCGTTGACTGCATGATTTTTGATGGATACATCGCCTGTAAAATATTCGGGGAACAATTGTCCCCATCCTCTCTCGGGGTTATCTGCCAAAGGTTTATCGGCCATGGTTGAATCGCCAATCATAAATACACGGATGGCATGATGCGGTACCTGGAAAGCAAGTGCAGTTAACACAAGTATAATGACGCTGATCCTTTTCATCGCAAGCAACCAGGAGAATTCGATGATTCCTGAGGAACAATGCTACTTTGTTATTCAGTTCAGAAGCATATTTAATACCTTTTTTTCTACGCAATCGTTCCCGGTGACGATATCAATTTTAAGCCGCTTTTAAGCCGCCCCCGATACCACGGTCATTTACAGTCTTTAAACACATATTAGATTGATTATCATATCGTTATAAACGTCTTATATAAATACCGTATTTTAGTAGTTATTGAAGCCGCTAGGAAACGCTGCCAGTAACGACCTATGAAGTTTGAAGCTGTTACCATAAAAGATATTGCCCGCGCATTGGGTTTATCTACTTCCACGGTTTCCCGTGCATTAAGGGATAGCTATGAGATCAGCCCGGAAACAAAAAAATTAGTACTGGAATATTCTGAAAAGATCAATTACCAGCCCAATCCCATTGCCCTTAGTTTAAAAGAAAAACGCAGCCGTTCTATTGGTATCATCGTTTGCGAAATAGCCAACAGTTTTTTTTCACAGATCATTAATGGAATAGAATCCATTGCGTATGATAAAGGATATAATGTGATCATCGCGCAGAGTCATGAATCCTACGACCGTGAAGTGATCAATGTCCAATACCTTGCTTCCCGTTCAATCGATGGCCTGCTTGTTTCCGTTTCTTCCGAAACACAGGACCTGAAACATTTGAAAAGCCTGCATGACCGAGGGTTCCCCATCGTATTTTTCGACAGGATCGTAGACGAGATGCAAACACATAAGGTGATCGTGGATAATTTTAAAGGAGCGTACGAAGCAACAGAACACCTGATCAAAAGCGGTTATAAAAATATTGCAGCCCTGGCTGGCTCTGAATACCTGTCTATTACCAAAGAACGGCTTTGCGGGTACCAGCAGGCTTTACTGGACAATAAAATGGTTTTTGACGAAGCCTATGTTAAACACTGCCTGCATGGCGGTATGTTGTATAATGAAGTGGAGAACGCATTGAACCAGTTATTTAAACTGAAAAAGAAACCCGATGCGATCATAGCTTCTGCCGATAAACTCACCACCAATTGCCTGCGGTACCTGAAGAAAAGAAAGCTGAAAGTGCCTGATGACGTAGCATTGGTGGGCTTTTCCAACCTCGATCTTACCGATCTTTTATCGCCATCCCTTTCGGTAGTACGCCAACCCGCTTTTGAAATAGGGCAGGTATCAACAGAATTGCTGATACAGCAGATTGAAAGTAAACGACCTGTGACCGATTTTGAAAGAAGGATCCTGCCTCCACAATTATTTATCCGGGAATCTTCGATGAAAGAAGCGGAGAAAGTTAAATAACTCAGGTGAGCTTAACGGCCTGCCTGGCGATCATTTTCCATTCGCCTTTACTTTTCTCAAATACCAGTAATACATGAATTTTTACCGTTCCGGGTTTGCCGCCATCATTGGTAGTGGCATTCAGTGTGTGACGAACAATCGCAATATTATTAACGATGGAAATGGTTTGATCAGACAGGTCAATGGTTACAAAATCTGATTTTCCACTTGCAATGTTTTCTACAAAACTTTTTTTACCCTCTACATGCCCGCTGGAATGTCCATAACTGAGGCTGTCTGCTGCCACACTTTCCAGTCCAGCCCTATCACCATCGATCATGGCTTTACGTAATTTTTCCACTACTTCAGCAACAGCTTTCTCGTCTTTCGACTGTGCCATGGCAGAAAATGAAATCAAAGAGAACAGGCTCAGGGCGACCAGGTATTTTTTCATGGCAGATGGTTTATTTGTGTAACAAGTTAATACATGTCTTTAAATAAAGGAAATCGTTATTGTTGTTGGTCATAAGACCAACAACGGCACGGACAAGTTCGCCTATGTTCGCCGATGTTGGTCTTATGACCAACATTCACTCTTCACTGTTCGCCGGTGTTTCGCCGGTGTTGGTCTTATGACCAACATCACTCTTCCATATACTGTATCCGTCCAGTACCCGTCAGCTTTACCAGATCAGGCACATCATAATATTCCAAAACACCGGGGATCACGTAAGAATAGGCATTCTTTGCTGCAGGATCATCCAATAGCTGTTTAAAGGAACGGATTCCATGGTAGAGATATAATTTGTTGATCGCAGGCACATATAATGAGGCATAGATAGCCGGCAAGCTATTAATACCTGCCGCATACACATCAACAGCCAGGTTTTGCATTTTTGTTTCTGAACCAATAAAGTCAAAAACAGTGAGTATGTCTGTAACTCGCTGACCCGGTAGTGGCAACCCGATATGCAGCGCCAGCATGGCATTGCGATATTCTTTGTTATAATATTTAGGGTCATTCTGCTCTGGCCTGTCTTCTGTTTCGCCGGTACCGCGCAGGTCGGCAAGTATAACGGTATAATCCTCGTTGAGGTAGGTTTTGATCAGAGAAACACTGTCTGCCAGTTTGTTTTTCCCGTTATCCGGTAACCAAAGCACCAGTTGTTTGCTGTTACCCCGCGGAAAAGCAACGAGCAAAGGCAGGGGTATCTCCCCATTTTTCCTAAGGATGATCTTATGATACGTGATCCCGTTTCTTGTTACAATGCCTGTTTCTTCTTTCTCAATGGCATGATCCCGGTTGTTGATCTGCAATAACCCGGTTATCGCTTCACGTATTTTATCCTTCCCTGCCAGCAAAAAAAGATTCCTTCTCTTTTCCAGTGAATCATATAAACCGCGGTTCCGGTCTGCAACCGTTATTTCACCTGTGAACGCGGTATTTACCTGGCCTGTAGTGGTACTAAGCAGTTCTTTATCGCTTAGTGTTGCTTGTTCCGACTCTATTATTTTTACCGGATCGCCATATAGCCATTTTCGGAACCAGCTAACCGCTGCTTCCCTTTTTGGTTTTGAGATCCCATGACCATCATCCATTGTAAAAAGCGATAATTTTTGCGATTGACCCAATGAAGTATATACCTGCTGCAGGTCTTTATACGCTAACTGCGTTCCCCTGTAATCAATAAAATCATACCTGCCCGCCAGTACCAATACAGGCCTGGGTGCAGCTGCGATCAGAAGGTCGCTCATTTCCAGTTGCGTGCTCCCCTCGGCCGGAATCTGTGCGCATCCGTCTGCCGGGCCCAACATTTCCAGGGTTCTTTCGCGATCGGCGAGGTAACTGCAAACTGCGATCACTTTTATCCGTTTATCATATGCAGAAAAATAGATGGTCTGCATCCCGCCTCCCGAATTACCGAGGCAACCGATCTTTGTGCTGTCTACTTCTTTTCGCGTTACGAGATAATCAAGACCCCGTATATTATCCCATAATTCATATGCCGGCGCTGAACTTCCCACGAGATTAGCGGTTGCATTCAGCAAAGTATGTTCCGTAGTGCCGCCTCTTGTTAACCCTTTACCCAATGCATCCGTTAACTGGTAACGTTCCCCCTGCGAGATAGGATCTATCACAAATACAACAAACCCGTTCCTTGCAAAAAGAATCGCCGTTTGCTGGTAAGACACGGTTGCCTTGGATACATCCTCGTGTCCGCAGAATAACAAGGCAGCAGGAAATGGCCCCTTCCCTTCGGGGATATAGAGGCTGGCCGTTACATGATGATGTGCAAAGCTTTCATAAATAATCTTTTCGATACGATAACCTTTTTGCTGTATCACCCCTGTCACCTGTGGGTTAAGGGAAACGGCAGGTGGCAATACCCCGATCAACTGCCGGAATCGTTGATGCATCTCCTTTACATATTGCAGCGTATTTTTTTGAGTAGTGATGGCTTTCGCAAAATGTATCTTACGCTGATCGTATTGCGTATGCATTTTTTGAAGAAGGAATGTATTCAGGGAATTTTCCGGTTTCCAGTCAATCACATTGAATACCTTTTGTGAAAAGGTTTGTGTGCTGATCACTAAACAGACTATAAAAAATGAGCTGCGCATGGTATACTAATGTATTATTTTCTGCTTAAGCGGGTTCCATCCATTTAAAATATTGTCGATCGTATATTTTGCCGCTTCGGCATCTGTTAATTGGCGCGCCCATGATACCCTGCCGGATATACCGGCGCCCGGGCCCGTATTTTTATATTCAGCATATCGCGCCGTTTTCTCATTCTCGGGGTTCTTCCAGTTATCCCATCCCTGTGCCAAAATATGATCACCGATCATACATTCCAAATACACAACGTTGGCATAAGGCCGCCAGGGTCGGCCAAGGCTTACTTTATTCACACCTGTATCGGCAACAAGCCTGCATTTCCTGAATACATAACCATAAGCATGTTCTTTGGGCGTTGATGCCGCGGTAACATGGGAGTTTTTTTTACTGCGGATAAGACAACTATCAAATAATACCGTGGCTGCACCGAAAATAAAGTCGGTTGTTCCCTCGATATAACAATGTTTATAATACTGCCTGCTGTTCTCCCCGCTTGTAAACAGGACATCCTGGAAACCTCTCAATGAACAGTCAGTAAAAAAAACTTTATCGCCCTGCACCCGCACCGCAACTGCCTGTCCTGCGGTCATCCCCGCATTATTTTCAAATACCAGGTTTGTTGCCGTAAAATCATCTGCCTTGATATAAAAAGTTTGGGATGTTATTGTATTAATGATGCTGCCGTCCGGCGCTATTTTGCCTGTATGGTCATCATAGGTAATGACAGTCTCATTGGCAGACTCGCCAATCATTGTGACAAAATTTTTTGTCGAATCGAGATACAGTTTTTCTTTATAAACACCTTTCCGGATAAATATTTCAATAGGTGACCGGTTATTTAGCGGAACCGCATCCAGCGCCTGTTGCACGGTTGTATAATTACCTGTTCCATCCTGAGCCACTACCATTTTTTGGGGGAACTGTGCATGAGCAGCAGTCATGGTTATTCCAAACAAAAGGATAAGAAAGCATCTCTTCATAAAATTCATTTCATTCAGCCATGTTGCCCGGGTAAAGGATCCCAATGATCTCTTCCGCCTAAAATATTTTGCAAGGTATATTCCGCTGCTTCTTTTTTCGTTAACTGTTTTGACCAGCCAACACGTGTGCCGATTGGTGCGCCCGGGCCTGTGTTTTCATATTCAGCATAAAAGGCTGTTTTTTCCTTATCCGGAAACATAGCATCTCCTTTCCAGGGATCCCAGCCTTGCGGAAGAATATGGCCCCCCAATTCGCAGTGGATAAACACGGTTTTTGCATAGGGGCGCCATGGCCGGCCCAAAAAAACTTTTTTCGCAATGGTATCTGCGATCAGTTTACAATTAAAAAAAACATAGCCAAACTGCTGACCTGATCGTGTTGAAGCAGCAGTAATGTAGGAATTAACCAGATTTTTAATTGTACAGTTCTGAAAAACGGCAATGGCTTCTCCAAAAATAAAGTCAGTTGTCCCCTCTATATAACAGTTCTCATAGTATTGACGGCTGCCCTCTTTTGCTGCATATAAACTATCCTGGTTACCGAGTAGTTTGCAGTTTTTTATGGTAACGCGGTCTCCTTCTACATGAAGCGCTACCGCTTGCCCCACACGCCCGGCTGTATTTTGAATAGTCAGGTTCTCTGCTTTAAAATCGTTGCCCTCTACGAGAACGGTATAGGAAGTATAGGTTGTAAACTTATCTTTTCCATAAACATCCGTTCCACCCGGATTGGGTTTTCCGGAAAAATCATCATAGGTAATAATCGTACTGTCTCTATTCTCTCCCACCAGGGAAATATTTGTCTTCCAGGAAGGGATTACCAGCTTTTCGCGGTACAACCCGTTTTTAATATAGATCGTTACCCGTTTATCTGATAAATCACGAACAGCGTTAATGGCTTCCTGAATGGTTTTAAAATTTCCAGAGCCGTCCTTTGCCACGAACAGGTCCGGAACATATGCCGGAACGGATATTTGCGCAAAAATGCATTGCACATAGAAAAATGAACTTAAGAATAAACATGGCAACGAGATCCGTTTCAATATCTTTTTCATATTTACCTGGTATCTTATTATGGTAAAGTAACCGATTTACCATTTATGATCACATTACTTAACTGGCTGTTTTTTATATAGTCGATCTGCACGGGTGTTTTAACATCGCGTATCGTAGAATTGATCATCCTGAAATTATCGACAGGCGATTGCTGGTAGGCACGGATGTATATTCCAAACTCTCCCCCTTTTTCGATATCCAGGTTCTCCACCCATACATTGCGTATGGTAGGCATAAAGTTACCAGGTTGTTCATAAAACATATCCATACTTACCGCCGCATTTTTATACGTACCCACTTTAATGTCTTTCATAAAAATATTCTCAATAATACCTCCACGGCTTGAACTGGTTTTCAAACGGAGTATCCGGTCAAGATTGGGGCTGTTCATCGTACAATTGATCGCATAAATATTCCTCGCTCCCCCTGATATTTCACTACCAATTCCTACACCACCATGGCCATCTTTCATTTCACAATTTTCGATGATATGATTTTCGGCAGGCCTGTTAATCCTTCTTCCATCCTCATCCCTGCCCGATTTAATGGCGATACAATCGTCACCCGTATCAAAATAACAGTTGCTTACCAATACATTTTTGCACGATTCCGGGTCAACCCCGTCTGTATTGGGGCCGTGTGCTATGATCTTTACATTTTCTATCGTTACATTTTCGCACAGAACCGGGTTTACATTCCACATGGGCGAATTGATCATCTTTATCCCGGAGAGTAAAATGTTTTTGCAGTTATATGGTTGAAAAAAGTTGGGTCGTAAAAAACTTCCCTCGCCAAATACACGGGTTTTGGGATCTGTTTGTTTGTGGTTAAGCTCGTGTAACAGGTTCCTGGCGGCCACCTGCTGCGCAGGTTTTCCTTTATTCCATGACCACCAGTTCTCTGCATCTGCATTCCCATCGAGCGTTCCATTACCCGTAACAGCAATATTTTCCTCTCCGTATGCATATAGGAGTGCAGAATAATTCATCAATTCCATCCCTTCCCATCGTGTAAAGACAATCGGATAATCTTTGGGATTTCTGCTAAACAAAATTTTAGCATTGTCTGCCAGGTGAAGGTTAACATTGCTTTTCAGGTAGATGGCGCCCGTTAAAAAAATCCCTTCCGGAACGATCACGCTCCCGCCGCCTTTTTTATTACAGTCATCTATCGCTTTCTTAAATGCTTCTGTATTCAGTGTTTTGCCGTCTCCTACGGCCCCATAAGCAGTGATCAGAAACTCTTTTCCGGCAAAACGGGGCGCTTTAATTTGTTTACGCAGCATTTCTATTTCTTTCAAAGGCTGGGTAGAAGATACCCAGTTGGTTATCTGTGCCTGGCTAACAACAGAAACAGAAACAAGGATAACGATCAGTGGTAAAAAGTATTTTCGCATTTCCGTTATTTTATTTTGAGGCTATCTTAAAAACATAAGGCTGCCATAATCCGGCAGCCTTATGATAATATAGGTTATATACAACCAGGTTAGTAACCAGGATTCTGTGTAAAATTGGCATTGGCATCCCTTGCCGGTTGCGGTATCGGCAACAGTTCCGATTTGCCGGTAACAAATCCTGTTGCATACCTTGTGGTAGCCGTTGTATTGATCGCTGCGCTGAACCATACCACTTTGGTAGTACCCGTAGGTGTGGTCGTTGGCGCAGTTTTATAAAACGAATTTACCCAGAGACCGCCCGTAATGGTATTGTCATCTGAAATAGAGGTTGTTTTAAAATACATGGCTATCGGGTAAGTATTATACGGCGCTGCCAGGGTAGACATGTTGTTCAATGTAACCTTGGTAGCTGCAATAACCGTAGCAAGTAGGTTCCACCTGATCAGGTCATATTTTCTTACACCTTCTCCACCCAGCTCCAGTGATCTTTCTTTAGTGATCGCGGCAAAGAACAGATCCTTGCTCAATCCTGCGGGCAGGTCAACGGTTGCATCGGCCGTGCTGATAGATTTACCATACCCTCTTCTTCTAACCTGGTTAATAGCTGTATAGGCAGCGGCGCTCGGTCCGTTATTGATTTCATTGTCCGCTTCTGCATACATTAGCAATACATCTGAATAACGCAGGATCTGCCACTTCAGCCCCAGGTACTGGATCGCGTTGGTAGGTGCATAAACTGGATTGGTGATCCAGTCTCTCCGGTACTTACCATCACAGATGGCCGTAATGGCCTGACCTGCCTTCGTAATACCATCGGCATTCACATTATACGGTGCACAGGTAACATCCCTTCTTAGGTCTGTTGAATCGAACAGGTAAAAATAGTTAGGCAGTACATTGATACTTTTA
>JANXRX010000271.1 GCA_025352905.1 Bacteroidota bacterium
TGATACAGGTACAGAAATGCAGGCAGAGGGAAAGCACTACCTCGCTTCCATGGGGATCTATATTTTTAGTAAACAGGTATTGTACGACCTGCTCAATACGGCTCATCCGAAAGCAACCGATTTTGGGAAGGAAATCATTCCCGATTCGATCGCACATTTTAAAGTGGCCAGTTTTCAATACGATGGCTACTGGACCGATATCGGTAACATCCATTCTTTCTATGAAGCCAATCTCGCCTTAACGCAGGAGATCCCTCCCTTTAATCTATTTGATAATAATAAAACCGTGTTCAGCAGGGCGCGCATGCTGCCACCCGCAAAGATCAGCGGCACTACCCTTGAAAAAACGATCATCGCAGAAGGATCTATCATACATGCCAGCCGTATGGAGCAGAGTGTGGTGGGTATCCGTTCACGTATCGGTCATGGCACCACCGTGGTAAGCACGTATATCATGGGTAACGATTATTACGAAACGATAGAGGAAATGGCCAGTAATAAAGAAAAGGGCCTGCCCATGATCGGCATCGGGGAACGTTGTTATATCAAAGACGCCATCATCGACAAGAATTGCCGGATCGGGAACGATGTGCGGATCAATGGCGGCCAGCACCTGGCCAATACCGATCATGCCCTGTACACAGTGAAAGACGGAATTGTGGTAGTGAAAAAAATGTCTATTCTACCGGATGGATTTGTGATATAGGAAATATTTGTCCATAGTCCATGGTCCATAGTCTATGGACTATCGACCATGGACTATTTTGTCTATATTAGAGTTTGTGTATTTATTACATATTTATTGCGCTAAACGATTGCCATGTCTTCAAACGCCCCCATGCCTGCTGTTGCAGGTACTGCTGTTAAGCCGAGGCTGAGCCTTGCACAGATATTCTATATGAGTTTCGGGTTTCTTGGCATCCAGTTTGGGTTTGCGCTCCAGAATGGAAATACCAGCCGGATACTCAGGTCGTTCGGCGCAGATGTTGACCAGCTTCCTATGTTCTGGATTGTAGCACCATTGGTAGGTATGATCATACAGCCGCTTATCGGGCATTACAGCGACAGGACCTGGAACCGTTTGGGAAGACGAAAACCTTATTTTTTAGCCGGGGCCTTATTATCAGCAACGGCGCTGGTATTCCTGCCTAACTCAGGCGCGATATCTTCTATGATACCGGCATTGTGGATAGGCGCAGGTATGGTAATGATCATGGATGCGTCTTTTAATGTGGCCATGGAGCCTTTCCGTGCCTTGGTGGCGGATAACCTGCCCGATTCGCAAAGAACCAGCGGGTTTGCCGTACAAACATTCTTAATAGGTATCGGCGCCGTAGTGGGTTCCGAACTTCCTTCTTTTCTCGCTAAAAGAGGTTTCTCGCAGGATCCGGGTGTAAGCGGTGTAGCGGATAATGTGCGCTATTCATTTTATATCGGGGCGGCTGTATTTATCATAGCTATCCTGGTTACGGTTTTCAAGACCCGGGAATATCCTCCTGCCGAATATGAAAAATACCATGGACGGAATGAAGCCGCGGAAAAAGCAGGTATATCAGAAATCGCCAAAGATTTTAAACGCATGCCCCGCACCATGCGCCAGCTTGGGTTGGTGCAGTTCTTTTCCTGGTTCGCCTTATTCAGTATGTGGGTGTTTACTGCAGACGCGGTGGCAACACATGTGTATGGTCTTACCGGTGATTATGCCAAATCGGTTGCGTATAATGTGGCAGCCGATAAAGTAAGTTCCTCTTTCGGTACCTATAACCTGGTAGCGGCGGTGTATGCATTGTGTTTACCACTGGTAGCCAAATTCCTCGGAAGAAAAGGTACCCATGCTTTTTCACTGATCGCGGGCGGTGTAGGATTGATATCGATCTATTTTATAAAGGATCCCGCCATGTTAACCTATTCGATGATCGGGATAGGCCTTGCCTGGGCAAGTATCCTCGCCATGCCTTATGTGATCTTATCCGGATCTATACCTCCGGGTAAACTGGGTATTTATATGGGGATCTTCAACTTCTTTATTACACTTCCACAGATCATCAATGGTATTTGCGGTGGCTGGATCGTAAAACACCTGTATGGCGGCCAGCCGATCTACGCCATTGTACTTGCGGGGTTCTGTATGTTATGTGCAGCCGTATGCGTATTATTTGTGTATGATGAAGGGGCGATAAAAATCAGGAGCGAGCATCATACAAAAGTTATCTAATCAATCATCAAAACAAATACCATGAACACAGGAACCGTCAAGTTTTTTAACGCAGCCAAAGGTTTTGGCTTTATTGTAGACGATGCAACAAACAAAGATGTTTTTGTACACGTTACCGGTTTGCTCGAAGGCGCAAATATCCAGGAAAAAGATAAAGTACAGTTTGAGATCGAAGAGGGGAAGAAAGGCCCATCGGCAGTGAAAGTAGAAAAGATATAATTTTAGCGTCAATGGTCCATGATGTTTCTATGGACCATTGACTGTTTTTATCCGTTAGATCATTATCTGCCAGATATTCCTGTTCGCATTACGCCCCCAGTTCTTCATCAGGGATTTCAGTTGTTGCTGTAACTGTGCATTATTTATGGCCTTCCCTTTTTTTGGCGCTGCTATGTCAGCATCTTTCACTTCCACAAGTTCCAGTTTGGTGGCATACCAGGTCGTATGCAATCTTGGGATAGCAATACCCAGTATCATTCCCGGCAAACCGGTAAACCCTTCAGGCCCGCTGGTACACAATACCTGCTCAGAAAAAAAAGCAACCACAAATACCGAATCCATGATAACGGTGGTGGCTTTACGGCATTCCAGGCCGGCAATGGTACGGGTATCATTGCTGATCTTCCAGTTTAGTGTTTTAAGGCTGTCCTGAACAAGGAAGGCGTTTTCATATACATGTTTTAACGCGATGCCTGTTTGGGTAGCCATGTCGTTGAACACAATGTTATCCGTTGCCTGGCCGTTTACCCAATCAGGCGGACGTTGGGAAACGATCACCTCCCTGCCGGGTCTATACAAACTCTTATCGCCGTTAAAATACAGGTCAAAATAACTGGCGCCGGTTTTGGCCATGTTCTTTTTAAACGCATCTGCCCAAATCGTATTATCACTTCCAGCAAAATTCTCTTCCAGCACTTTATAAGTATTAACCGTTTTTTCAAACTCAATCTTCCCCTTGGTAATATATACCTGCTGCGCCTGTAAACCCAGGCTAAGGGTAGTGATGGATAATACAGTTACAAAAAATTTCATAATCGTTTATTTAGCAGGCGCGGTTGCAATGGCCGGGTTCTTTAAAAAATTCCAGATAAATGATATAAGGAAATACCTGTGTAATGTTTCGGTCGTGGTTTCTATTACGGTAGTGGCACTGGTGTTCCTGTTCACACCTTTATTCTCATCAAGCAGGTCGAAAGCAGAAAAGCGCAACTCACTTTTCTTGTCTTTAAACAATTTTTTGGCCACATAGGCATCCCAGTTGATGACATTGTTATTGGTTTTGAAAACCTCCGTCCGCTGGCGGAAATTCGCCGACAGGGACTGTGATATTTCAAATTTGCCTGGCAGTTGGATATTGACAGACATATAAGTGTTCATACTCCAGTAGTTATTGTTCACATCAGGCCGTATGGTTGAGTAAGAGGTATTATAGGTAAAGCTATTGCCGGTATAAATATCAAAACTGTTCTCTTTGTACTTGGAGAAGCCGATGTTGATACTCTGGTTGCCACTATGACTCCGGTTCAGTAAACCATTCACATAACTGCTGTTCACCGTTTCATAAAATGAATACGAGGTATTAAAATTGATTCCCCAAATCTTAGGTAAATTCTGGCTGTAACCGAACCGCGCCCGGTAATTATAATTGCCATCGAGGTTCACATACTGGTTGCGTGTTCTGCCAATACTGTCCGTTACCGTACTGCTGCGGATGGCATTAACAGTAGTTCCATAACTGGCGCTCATATTGATACCGCGTTGTTTCAACACCTTGTAATCGTTGAAATTCATATACATGGTATGCGTAAATTCCTGTTTCAGGTTGGGATTGCCTACCTGTATATTCAGAGGGTTGGTATTATCAGAAACCGGCTGTAACTGCTGTATCGTAGGTTGCCTGCTGTTGCCGCTATAGTTGAAACTGAGCCGCTTATTGCTGTTGAATTTATACGTGAGCCCTGCCCTTGGGAAGAAATTATTATACCCATACTTTACCACTGAATCCTTGATCTGGTCTCTTTGGGTAAAATCTGTTCTGGCAATATCACCACCGCCGAAGATCAGGTACTTCTTTGAGTTATACCGTAACACCGCACCGGTTGAATTGCTTAATACATCATACGCATAATCATTGCTGTAGATCTTATCAAGATTGGTATATTTTCCCGTGGCATCTTTGTTATAGGATAATAACTGCGAAACCGTATTCGTTTTACCGAGCCCATAATTCAATTCGAGTGTCACTTTATTTGAAAGCGCTTCGGTATAGGCCAGTTTTCCGCTGACCGCTTTATTAAGGCTGCCGTTCTTTTTTTCCTGGTCGGTCGTATCCGTTCTGAAGAGGACGGATGCTTTATCATAATAATCGTTTAACGAATAGATAAAGCCGTCTGTATTGGTTTCTGTATAACGCTGATCGATATTCAGCGAAAGCGTTCTTCCCGGTTTTTTGAATTTCTTTCTAAGGATCAGTGATGCATTCAGCGACTGATCATCAGCTACGGCAGAACTGGTACGGTTACTCCGGTTAACCGGCGCACTAAAAGCATTCAGCGCCTCACTGCTGAACTGTGAATGGGATTGTGAATTGCCTTTATAGGCCCGTAAGGTCAGTTTCGCAGAAAAAGCGCTGTCGAACATCCAGTCGTAGGTTCCGCTAAGTGTGTTGCGGTAACGTTCTGTATGGTTGGTGCTTTTCTGATTATTAAAGAACAATGTATCGGGCAAAATGGATTGGGATACTGTAGTGCCCGAACCATCTGTTATGATCTTGCCATATTTATAGCTTCCATTGAGGTTCTTCCTGTCCTCGCTGAATTTGTTTCCGTAATTCAGCCCGGCGCTCCAGCTTTTGGGAATCCCCTGGCCATAGGTATTACTGAAATCGTCGTAACTGTTTATCCCGATCGCGGTGCTGCCATCATCCATCGTAAAAGTAGTCGTGTTATTATCTCCGTATTTGCTGGATTCATCCCAGCCAAGACCGGTTTTACCGGTGCTGCTCATGATGCCGTAAAACGATAGCCTTCTTTTTCCTTTGAACGCATTTGCCATCAGGCTGTTGTTCCATTTATCATCCGGTCCGGCGCCTGCTTCCAGTTTGCCAAAGACGCCTTTTTTTCGGTCCTCTTTCATTTTCAGGTTCAGCGTCTTGGTCTTGCTCCCATCATCAATTCCGGTAAACGTAGCCTGGTCGCTTTTCTTATCGTATACCTGGAACTTATCTATCGCGGCAGCATCCAGGTTCTTGGTGGCAACAGTAGGGTCATCGCCAAAAAATTCTTCGCCATCCACCAGCACTTTCTCTATCTGTTCTCCATTGGCGGTTATTTTGCCGTCTTTATCTATCTGGAAACCCGGTACTTTCCGCAGCATCTCCTCTACACTGGCCCCCGGACGCACTTTAAAACTGTCTGCTTTATATTCAATGGTATCGCCCTTCATCCGGATGGCTGCGATGGTTTGACGAACAGTTACATCTTCCAGCAAATGCGCTTTGGTTACCAGCCTGATCTGGCCCATCTCAATGGAGGGTTGCTCTTTTATACTGATCTCGTCAACGTAATCTGCATACCCCGGGAAAGTAATCACCACTTTAAATACACCCGGTAAAAGGTTCCTGATCTCAAAATTGCCCTGGGCATCGGCCCTTGTAAACTTATATAAAGTAGAATCTTTAAGCCTGAGAACCGTGATCAGCGCATGTTCAAGATTTTGCTTGATCGAGGTATCACTTACATTACCTTTAAGGATGCTTTGCTGCGACTGGGCTTTTGCAAGCGCAAAAATGCAAAGGATGCAAAGAGTAGCAGTTAGTCTTTTCATTTGGTAGCTTGGTTATGATATTAGATGCAGCAAAACGTAAAATGCATAAAACAGCCGCAAGGTTGCTTGATCAATGTGCATTCATCAATAAAGCAGGTGTAAAATGCATAAAATCAAACTAATAACTAAATTTTTAGTCGAAAATTAATGTTAAATAAATTTATCATTTGATAATTGTTTGATTATGAGCACTAAAAAGGGGGATACCTTATTAACTAACGACGCTGAACCAGTCAATGTTTCAGCTAAAGGAGCCAAAAAGGAAGAAAAAGTTGGAAAGGCTGTTGTAAAAAGATACGAAGAGGTCCATTTTGTGGAAACGGCACAGCCTGTCTGGAACTATTCTTTGTTTACGGATGAGGATATCCGGAATTTTCAGAAAGGCACGAATTACCGCTTATATGAGCTGTTTGGTAATAAACAGATAGAGGTGTTAAACACGCGGGGAACTTATTTTTCTGTATGGGCGCCTAACGCCACGTTTGTTGCGGTTGTGGGGTATTTTAATGAATGGAACAAAGAGAGCCATCCTTTAAAAGTTCGTTCAGATAATTCAGGGATCTGGGAAGGATTTATTCCCAACATTGCAGAAGGAGAGGCATATAAATATCATATACATGGATTCAAAGGGATCAAGCTGGATAAAGGAGATCCCTTCGCCAATTTTTGGGAGAAGCGCCCTTTCACCGCCTCCATTACCTGGCAAACGGATTACGACTGGAAAGACGCGGCTTGGATGAAAGAAAGAAAAAAGCACAACCATACCGATGCGCCGTATTCTGTTTATGAAGTCCATCTTGCCAGCTGGATGCGCCCTGATAAACACGATGAGGAGGTCTACAATACTTACCCGCAGATAACAGAACGGCTGGTTCCTTATGTGAAAGAGATGGGTTTCACACATGTGGAATTCATGCCGGTTATGGAGCATCCTTTCGATGGCAGCTGGGGTTACCAGGGCACGGGTTATTTTGCACCCACCTCCCGCTTTGGCACGCCACAGGAGTTTGCGGCCATGGTGAATGCCTTTCACCAGGCGGGTATCGGGGTGATACTCGACTGGGTGCCTTCGCATTTTCCGTATGATGCACATGGGCTGTTTATGTTTGATGGCACGCATACCTATGAGTACGCAGATATGCGGAAAGGATATCATCCAGACTGGAGCTCTTATATTTTTAATTATAAAAGGGGAGAAGTAAAATCCTTCCTTATCAGCAGTGCGCGTTTCTGGTGCGATAAATTTCATACAGATGGGATACGGGTGGATGCCGTGAGTTCCATGCTACGGCTCGATTACAGTCGCAATGCAAGTCAATGGGAACCCAATGAATACGGTGGTAACGGCAACCTCGAAGCCATTGCTTTTATCAAGGACCTCAACGAAACCCTGTACCGCGATTTCCCCGATATACAAACCATTGCAGAAGAAGCAACCGATTGGCCCGGTATCAGCCGCCCTACGTTTGAGAACGGGTTGGGATTTGGCATGAAATGGATGATGGGCTGGATGCATGATACCCTCGATTATTTTAAAATGGACCCGCTTTTCCGGCAGTTTCACCAGGATAAGTTCTCCTTCAGCATGATGTATTTTTATGATGAAAATTTTATGCTCCCGCTGAGTCATGATGAGGTGGTACATGGTAAAAGCCCCATGCTGTATAAAATGCCGGGTGATGAATGGCAGAAATTTGCCAACCTGCGCATCCTATACACTTATATGTTTACCCATCCGGGCGCCAAACTCCTGTTTATGGGCAATGAATTTGGCGCTACAACAGAATGGAACTATAAAAGTGAATTGCCATGGGAACTATTGCAATACCCGGGGCATAGCGGGATGAAATACTGTGTGCAGAAGTTAAACGAATTATACCGTTCCGAACCCGCGTTGTATGAAAAGCAATTTGAACCCGGGGGTTTTGAATGGGTGGACCTCAATCACCGGAGCGAATCGGTACTCGTATATGCAAGAAAAGGGAAGAAAGCAAAAGACGATATGCTGATCATACTCAATGTAACACCGGTGGTAAGACATGACTGGGAGATCTATGTACACGGCAAAGGGAAATGGGAAGAGGTTTTTAACAGCGACAGCAAGGACTTCTGGGGAACAGGGGATGTATATAATCCTTCTATACAATCGGAACTCGTGGATAAGCCTTCGAAATGTTATCAATTAAAAGTGCATCTTCCTGCACTTGGCGCCATCGTACTAAAATAACTACTAAACCCTTTGCTACTTTGCGGTTAATAATAAAACTCCTTGTCTTCCACAACACTAAGTATAAAGGTATCCATCCGGTTACCTTTTTTATCTAAGGGGATCAATACTTTTTCTGCCTTGCCGGAGGTATTTTTCAGCGATGTTTTCAGGTATTTTTTAGAAACCAGGTTGGTAACCGTGAGTACACTGTCCAGGAGGATCGTATCGCCCCGCAAATGAAATGATTGGTAAAAATCACAGTCGCTCATTTTAAAAACGCCATGTGTCTTGAGCAGGCTGTCGTCTCTGAAATAATACACATAATCATGGGGGCTTAACAGATCTTTCGCGAAAAGAAAATAAGGACGTTCTGCTTTGAGCCGGTTAAACTGGATATAGCCAAAGAACAGAAGCGTAAGAACCGGCGCAAATACCATAAAGAAAATATTGGTCCTTTTATCTACTGGCTGGTATCTTTTTTTCCAGGCAAATAGGGTAATGACGGCAAAGAGCGGCGCCAGTACGAAAAAAGGAAGAATGAATATATATTCCAATTGAAAACTGCCCCTGTCGTCCATCGCGAACAGCAACAGGGGCATGTAAAACAATACCGTTAGTACTAAATAGAACCATTTGGCCATCGTAGATTGAAAATAATATTTTTTTTGTAACCTTTCGTTTCCCAGCCCGTTCAACCGAAAATAACCCTTATGAAAAAGACCCTGTTCCTCCTCACCTGCGCACTTGTAACACTGTCTTTCGCACGGGCACAAAAGATCGTGTATGGTGATAATGTGCAAAAAAGAGAAATCTCTTCATTTCATGCCATTCAAACCTCTTCGGGTATTGAGGTGATCATTACCAAAGGCGACAAGCCGGAACTGGCTGTGAGTGTTGAGGATAATGAGTACCTGCAGGCTGTGCGAACAGTGGTAGAGAACGGAACCCTGAAAATATCCCGTTCGGGCGATTGGAAGCTATGGAGGAAATGGAAGAGCTGGAAAGCCAAAGTATATGTATCCTATACCGACCTTGATGAAGTGAGGGCCAACAGCGGCGGTTCTGTGAAAGGAACAGACGTAAAGCTCGACAAGCTATTTGCCAGCATGAACAGTGGTGGATATATTACCTTGACCGGGACCGTAGGCGATCTTACAGTAGAAGGAAGCAGCGGTGCACAATTCGGCGGCTATTCATTAAATGTAACCAATTGCCATGCAAGCACTAACAGCGGCGCGGGCATACATGTAACTGTTGCCAAAGAAATTTCTGCAAAAGCCAGTAGTGGCGGATTTATCCGTTACAAAGGCGAGGCGTTGATCCGGGATATCAATGTAAACAGCGGTGGATCCGTTAAGCGGCAGGGCTGATGGCGAATCATGGATCATAAATCATGGATCATAGTCCTTGAGAAATTCACTTGCTATGAACGATGATCTATGATCCACACTTGCTATTCACATGTTATCCACCTTTCTTACCACGTAACATTTTCCTAACACACGCTGGCAGGCTTTTTATTGTCTTATAACGTAATTGTGAACGTAAACCGATTCGTTATGAAAACATCATCGTACCAAATGCTGGTAAATGCCGCCGGGCAATTAATGCAGCAACACGCTTTTGACCACCTGTCTGATGAGAAATTATCCAGGATGCACAGCTGCCTGTTAAAAATGGGCCACACGCCCGGAGACCATGAAATGACAAGGGTTGAAGCGGAATTTTTAAACCTTTGCAGTGAGGCCAACCTGTATGTAGAAACCACCACAACCCAATCCCTGCACCAATGGTATGCAGCGATGAATTGTTTTGGTATGCTACCTATACAGAATCCTGGTCTTGCCGAAGAGGGAGAATAATTCTGAAGGTTGTTCCTTTTCCCTGTTCACTCCACTTTACAAAGAGTTTTCCTTTGTGATACTGCTCAATAATCCGTTTACTGAGCGATAATCCGAGTCCCCATCCCCGTTTCTTGGTTGTAAAGCCTGGCTTAAAAACATCTGGCAGGTGATTTCTCGTGATCCCTTTACCTGTGTCGGTTACATCTATCAACATATTATTTTCCTGTACCAGCGCTGTAATATGAATGGCGCCGTTCCCCTCTATAGCATCCAGTGCATTCTTTACCAAGTTCTCCAGTACCCAGTCGAATAAAGGAGGGGATAACAAAGTAAACCGGTCGCTGATCGATGTATCATCAAATGATAATGCCACATCACCACCCGTTCGTTTTCTCATATATTCCAATACCAGGCCGATCTGTTCTGCAGGACTTTTCCATTCTAACTGCGGCTGGCTGCCTATCTTACCAAACCGGTCGGTAATGAGTAATAAACGGTTCACATCCTTGGCAATCTCGGGTACGATAGTTTCATTGGCAGCATGTTCTTTCAGGATCTCGAGCCATCCTTCCAAACTCGATACAGGCGTTCCTAACTGGTGCGCGGTTTCCTTGGCCATGGATACCCATAACTGGTTCTGCTCGCTGCGGTAAGAGGTACGTAACGCTACAATAGCAATCGTGATAAACAGGGCCACGATGATCAGCTGAACGATGGG
>JANXRX010000289.1 GCA_025352905.1 Bacteroidota bacterium
CAAACCGGTTACCAAAAAGGACCTGGAAAGTATTTTGAGTGGTGTTACGCTTGAAGATGGCCTGGTTGCAGCAGATGCGGTGGGTTATGCAGATCCGAAAGACAAACATGTAGTGGGTATTGAGATCCACAGCGGGCGCAACCGGATCGTGCGCAGGATATTTGAACACCTGGGGTATGATGTAAAAGCGCTCGACAGGGTCATGTTTGCCAATCTTACCAAGAAAAATGTGGACAGAAGTAAATGGCGCTTCCTGAATGACAAGGAAGTGCGGTTACTGAAGTTCATGAATAAATCGTTTCTGAGAAAAAGCAAAGAGGGAGAGAATTCCGTTATGCCAGAGTAAGTATATTTTGGAATTGTTCAATTGGGAAATTTTGGAATTTCTCTATCGACAGATATCTTTTTCAATTCCCAAATTTCCCAATCTCAAAATTTCAAAATCTATACCAGTTGGACATCCTATTTGAGAATAACGAATTTATCGCGGTGAATAAGCCTTCGGGGTTGTTGAGTATTCCCGACAGGCTGGGACAGGAAATTTCTTTGAAGGATCTGCTCAAGGAAAAATATGGTTCCATTTATACGGTTCACCGGCTCGACAGGGATACCAGCGGCATTATTGTATTTGCCCGTACTGAAGAAAGTCATAAACAACTCTCTTTACTGTTTGAAAGCAGGGAAATGGAAAAATATTATGTGGGACTTGTGTACGGGAATATGATGAACCCGGCCGGCAGCATTGATGCGGCCATCATGGAACATCCCGGCAAAGCCACGAAGATGATGACCCATGCCAAAGGAAAAGCTTCTTTAACAGATTACGAAGTGCTGGAGTCGTTCCGTTTATTTTCATGGGTACAATTCCGGATCCATACCGGGCGAACGCACCAGATACGGGTGCACATGCAGCATATCGGGCACTCTATCGTATGTGATGAGATCTATGGCGATCCCAAACCGGTACTGTTATCGGCGCTGAAGAAAAATTTTAAACTCGCCAAGATCGCTGATGAGGAAAGACCCATCCTGGCAAGGCTTGCCCTGCATTCTTACCGGCTGAAATTCACACTCAATAATGAACTGTTTGAACTGGAAGCAGATATCCCCAAAGACCTGCGCGCGCTTTTGCAGCAGTTGCGGAAATGGAAGGGGTAGCGTAGATTTTTAGTTTTCGTTCTTATACACCACGCCATTCTTCATCACAAACCTCACTCTCCCCATACTATTTACATCTTTGGTAGGATCACCGTCTACGGCTACGATATCGGCCATTTTATCTTTTTCTATTACACCGAGGCGGTCATCGCCCAACAGGTCGGAGGCGCTTAAGGTGGCGGCCCTGATAGCTTCGAGGATGGGCATACCGGCTTCCGTCATATATACGAACTCCATCCAGTTCTTACCATGTGCATATACACCCGCATCGGTACCGAATGCGATCTTTACCCCTGCTTTATAGGCTTTGGCAAATGTGGCCTGTATATAATTGCCCACCACCAACGCTTTGGCCCTTACGATATCGGGGTAATAACCCGGTTTCTTGGCAGAATCAGCAGAAGATTTTCCGGCAATGATCGTGGGTACCAGGTAGGTGCCGCGTTCTTTCATTAACTGCATCACTTCATCGCTCATATAGGTTCCATGTTCGATGGAACTGACACCTCCCAAAACAGCGCGTTTCATTCCTTCGGCGCCATGAGCATGTGCGGCCACTTTAAACCCATAATCTTTGGCAGTGGATACAATGGCCCTTACTTCGGCTTCTGTAAATTGTGCGCCGGTACCGTCTTTTGCCATACTCAATACGCCGCCGGTAGCGGTTATTTTGATCAGGTCTGATCCTTCTTTATACCGTTGACGAACCGCTTTGGCACAATCATCCGGCCCGTTTACCACACCTTCCCTCGGTCCGGGATCTCCCATCAGGTCCTTGCGGTAATTATTGGTGGGATCGGCATGACCACCGGTAGTAGCGATGGCTTTTCCCGCAGTATATATCCGCGGGCCCTTTACCCATTCTTTATTGATCGCGTTGCGAAGTGAAATATTAGCGCCCGTACCGCCAAGATCCCTTACGGTTGTAAAACCAGCCAGTAAAGTACGTTCCGCAAATACCACGGATTGAAAAGCATAATCAGAAGTATTCCAGGTAAATCCGTTAAGATAATTATTGGGACCGGTTTCGCTCTCCATATGCACATGCATATCGATCAGGCCCGGCATGACCGTTTTGTTTTTCAGATCGATCGTTTTCTCACCTGCCGCCGCTCTGGTATATCCTTTCTCCACATCCACGATCTTATTACCATCAATGATCACAGACATTTCTTTTAATACCTGCAAGCCTTTTACATCTATCAGCTGACCGCAATAAATGATCGTGCGCTGGGCGGAGAGAGTATTTACAATACATATGGTGACCAGTAAGAAGACGAGCTTTCTCATAGCTGTTAATTTTGCAGTAAGATAATGAAAAAACGCTCTCCGGCTCCGCTGTGCCGGCCACCTCTCTCTGTGAACAGAGAAAGGAGAAGGAAGTTGACCGGTGGTGAACTTTGAGGCAGGATCTGTTGCGTGGTCCTGTGGAGACACAGGACCTGCCAATAAAAAGCCCCGATAGACATCGGGGCCGTAACAAGTACAAAAAAAGTAAAACGTTATTCGAAAATCAAAGATAAGTATTTCCTACTAAATTAGTAGACTGTTTATCCTGATTTTTTGACCGTCCGCGCTTTTTGTAAAAAAGTCTTGCCAAACTTATTCTTCACCTCATCGATCGCTTTATAGAGATTATTCTTTTTTTCGGCGTCATCGAACAGGCTGGCCTGTACGGCATGATTGGTGAGTTCGCTTAAACGGACGCCGAGGAGACGAACGGGTTTGCCTTTCCGGTATAATTTGTGGAAGAGGTCTATGGCAACGGGTATCAGCTCATCATCCCGCAGGGTATAATCGATCGTGGTTTGCCGTGAAGTGGTCTCAAAATCCGGGTAGCGGATCTTCACCGCGATACAACCGGTCAGTTTTTCGTCCTGTCGCAATTCATAGGCCACCCGCTCGGTCATACGTACCAGTTCCCGTAAAAGGAACTCAATATCATGGGAATTTTCTTCAAACGTATTTTCCGTAGAAATGGATTTGGCCTCATGGTAGGGATGCACTTCACCGGTATGGATACCTTGCGATTTCTTCCAGAGATCCGCTCCATATTTACCCAGTTTTTTTTCCAGGACAGTCACCGGCGTTTCACTTAATTCTTTGATCGTATGAATACCCATGGCTTTCAGCGCCATGAAGGTATGTTCGCCCACACCCGAAAATTTACTCACCGGCAGCGGCGCCAGGAAAGTTTTTTCCATACCGGGCTGTACAAACAAATAACCATTGGGTTTTGCTTCATCGGTAGCGATCTTGGCGATCATTTTATTGGTGGCGAGTCCGAAAGAGATCGGTAGTTGTGTTTTTTCCATGATCTCTGTCCGCAGATCAATGGTCCATTTGTAAGGGTCGAAGAATTTATCCATGCCGGTCAGGTCGATATAGAATTCATCGATCGATGCTTTCTCAAATAGTGGCGCTTTGGCCGCAATGATATCCGTGACCCATCTTGAGAAACGTGAATACTCGCCCCTTGTGCCCCTTACTAAAATGGCATGTGGACATAATTTCATGGCAGTTGCCATGGGCATAGCGCTGCGTACACCAAACTTTCTTGCTTCATAGCTGCAGGTGGTTACCACTCCCCTGTCCTTTGATCCGCCAACAATCACCGCCTTCCCTTTCAAAGAAGGATCATTGAGCATCTCTACGCTTACAAAAAAAGAATCGAGATCAAAATGGGCAATATAGCGCTGCGGATCAGGCATGGAATAAGGTAGCACAGTTTGGGGTTTGGAGTTTGGGGTTTGGCGTTAGCGGTAAACATCTAATAAGCCATCGGGTAGTGTTACGTGTACCTCTTTCTTTTTATGATCGATCTTATCGAGCGTCTCTGCGTGTAGTGGGATCAATGCTTCCTTACCATCCAGGCTGATACGCAATAATACCTGGTGGGGCTGTTCGATTACTTCTTCGATGGGCCCCAGGTTAGCCTCTTCGGTGACCAGGTGAAATCCTAATAAGGAGATCGGCGCTGATTTGCCTGCCAGCTTGCGGAAATCCGCATCCAGTAACCAGACATTGCGGGTAGTGAGGCGGTTGGCAGATTCTTTGGTATCTACCGTTTCCAGTTTCAGGTAAATTTCTTCGTGATCTTTTGCCTTGGAGGATTCCACAAAATAGGGCAGGTAAGAACCCTTGTTCTCTTCCACAAAGATCGCCTCAATATCTTTCAGCAGTGTTTTTTTACCCAACGCATGTTTGAGTATCACTTCTCCTTTCAAGCCAAAGCTGGCAACTATTTTCCCGATATGGATATAATCATTCATGTGCGTGCAAGGTACTATTAGCCGTTAATTTCAAATTGAAATAAAAAAGGCCCGAAAATATTTCGGGCCCTGATCTGGAATATTGTCGGTCGCTCTGAATTAGGCTTCAGCCGGTGCTTCAGTAGTTCCTTCCGTAGCTTCTTCGTGCTTAACCGCCACTTTTTTTACAACCGGCGTGTAAGCTTTCTTAGCTCTTTGGGTCTTTCTGTGCTCTTCTGAACGACGGGTAATGTTGGTTTCGTGTTCGCTGTGCCAGGTTTGGAACTTGGTCATAGCTGCTGCTTCATCAAACAATCCCAGTTTCACACCTCTTAACAGGTGTTTCAGGTACAATACTCCCTTGAAAGAGAGGATTCGGCGAACAGTGTCCGTAGGTTGTGCACCTTTGTTCAGCCATTCCAGTGCTTTCTGACGGTCTAACTGGATGGTTGCGGGTACTGTAAGCGGATTGTAAGTTCCCACTTTCTGGATGAACTTACCATCTCTTGGCGCACGCGCATCGGCCACTACAATAAAGTAGAATGGACGTTTTTTACTACCGTGACGCTGTAGTCTCATTTTTACTGCCATGTTAAATAGAAATTTAAAGGCGTTAGGAAATTGGTTTAACCGGCTAAGAATAACCGGGTAGCAAAAGTAACACGAAAACCCGTTTTAACCAAGTTTAGGGGCAATCGATTGGTAAATTAACATTAGAAGGCCGTTTTGGGCTATTTCCGCATTCCTTTCATACCCGGGAAGCCCCCCATCGGCATATTATTCATCATTTTCATCATCTGCTTCATTTGCTCGAACTGCTTCATAAAGGCATTGATCTCGGCTATATCCTTGCCGCTTCCTTTGGCAATCCGCTGCTTCCGGCCCGGGCTTAATGAGTCTGGATTGGCCCTTTCAAATGGCGTCATCGAGCTGATCATCGCTTCAATTCCCTTGAAGGAATCGTCATTGATATCTACATCTTTCACCGCTTTTCCCACACCCGGGATCATCCCCATCAGGTCTTTCAGGTTACCCATTTTTTTGATCTG
>JANXRX010000147.1 GCA_025352905.1 Bacteroidota bacterium
CCGCCCAGTTTTCCTTCCGAGCCCACTTCCCTTGCCACACGGGTAACTTCACGTGAGAAGAGGTTGAGCTGTTTAACCATGTAATTCACTTCCTTGGCGATGCTCAGGAACTCACCTTTGAGTGCGTGACCGCCAATATTCAGTGGCATTTCTTCCGAAAGATTTCCGTTGGCCACCGAACCGATTACGTGGGCTATTTCGATGGTGGGATGTACGAGATCCTCTATCAATGTATTGAGTGAGTTTACCCCTTTATGCCAGGAGCCTTTACCATTGGGCAGCGGGATCCGTTCGGTTAGCTTGCCCTCTTTACCGATGGTTTTACCGGCGCGGGTAAATTCTTCCATCATCTTTTCATTCAGTTCAATGATCTCGTTAAGCGTGTCGGCGATCTTTGCGTTGATACCCGTATGTTGTTCGGGCATACGCACAGAAAAGTTACCGTTCTTGACTTCGGTAAGCACGCTTAACAATAGGGCGCTGTCCATTTCACCCGTGGTCTCCGGAAGAAGGGCGAATTTGTTCCGCGATTTGCTCTTGAGGAGCACGGGCGATTTGCCGGTGGCAGTTTTTTTCCGTTCGGCAGTTTCCACGCCCTTGCCATTCATAGTGTGTTGGTTATTCATACGAAGTGTTTGCGTAAAAAATAATGGCGTATAGTGAAAGTGTTAGTGTTAAATGGGGAATTTTTTGCACAAAAAATAATCCCGCTGTGGAGATTTGTCCTCAAGTCAATGTTAGTTAGCCGGAATGAGATCATGCCAATGCATGAAACACAGTTTAAATGACCATAGAAACCGGGTTCCTTTATGGTATAGTATCAAGTTCTGTTCCAAAATTCCAAAATCACCTCTTCAGAATTTTCACCAGCATTTCCGCGATCATTGCATCGCCTTTATCAGAAGGATGAAGACCATCATAGGTTACATCAATGGCTTCCGGGGGGTAGGGATATTCATCAGTTTCGGGGTTGAAGGGGATATTGATAAAATGGGGGTACGCATAGTTTGTGTAGACACCTGTTTGCGGGTCTTTCAGCCGCTTATATTTTACCAGGTTATTGAGTTTCATTCCTTTTTTATGATAGAGATCCACTACCGGGAAGTGTTCATGCCTGCCGATAGAATCTACTGCATTGGCAAATTGTTCCAGCCACTGCCCGTTCTTTTCTTTATAGGACCCGTAGGCATTGTTTTTAAAATTATTGATATATACAAAATCGGCACGCTGCATCGGCGTGATCAAAATGATTTTTGCCTGCTCATTCAGGCTGCGGAGTTTATTAATAATGACGCGGAATGAACCGTATACCGTACCGAGGCCCGTATTATCCTGGTAATCCCTGTAAATGCCAAGGGGTTTTCCGCCCCACCAGTCATTGGTACCAAGGAAAACAGAATATACATCTGCTTTGGTGATGCCGAGTTTCTCAATTTCTGTTGCGATCCGTATAGCCGTCCACCCGTTATGCCCCTGGTTAGTGTATTGGATATCGGGGAGTTGTTCAACCACGCGCGTCAGATAACCTTTGGCTACCCGGTTTCCGGTTTCATCCGGGTGTTCATTCAGGTAAGTAATGGAATCGCCAATGGCCACCCAGCTGATGGGTTTTGGACGGAATGCGCAAGCCAGACCGACCAATGTGAACAGGATGATAATTTTTTTCATTTTCTTTTGTATATGGGATATGAATTTAATTCATTTTTCATCAGAATAGACCACGGGATATCTTAACCGGTTGTGGCACAATAAAAATGGCAGGGTTTATGTATGATATAACCATTGCTAACAATAAATTATACGGATGACAGATAAATTACTGGCGAGGGTGTCTATCACGATTAATGCATCGGCTGTTAAAGTGTGGAAAGCGATCACCACGCCGGAGTCCATTAAAAAATACCTGATGGGTACAACCGTAACGACCAACTGGAAAGAAGGCAGCCCGATCAGTTATGAAGGAGAATACAAGGGCAAAAAATACCAGGATAAAGGGGTGATCAAAAAAGTTGATCCGGGTAGAGTTTTGCAGAGTACGTACTGGAGTTCTATGGGTGGCAAAGAAGACAGGCCCGAAAATTATAACCTGGTAACCTATAATTTATGCGAGGATGGAAAAGAAACATTTGTAACCCTCACCCAGGATAATGTTCTGTCTAAAGAAGAAAAGGAACATGTTACCGATAACTGGGCGTCTGTGCTAAAAAAACTGAAGGAAGTGGTGGAACAAAGCAGCAATTAATTACCACCCGGTTCTTACCACCCGGCCGTGATAGAAATATTACCTACTGCATGTGTACCAAATCCTTTTAAAAGCGGCGGCATTATTTTTTGGGTTAGGGAAAAACTCATTTTCCCGGTTACGATCACCAGGCCCGCATCTATAAACGCATGTACGTTTTTGTCGGTAACATAGGGCTGGTTTCCATGACTGGATACACGGTAATAAGCAGACCTGCCTGTAAACACACCGCCATCAACAAACGCATCATAAGCGGTAAGGGAAAGACCGGGTTTTGCAGTTATATAGATCTGCGAACGGTGGGGTTTATTTTTACGCGGAGATCCATATTGTGATATATATCCATCGTAATAAGGGTTCATATTACCGATCCGTAAGAGGCCATAGATACTGGCGCCATCAACCATCGTTCCTGCCTGTAGGTTTGCGCCTCCACTGAGTTCCATCCATTTACCGGGCTGCCATAAAAGCTTTTCGCCGGTGATTCCCAGGTTCAAAAGAATGTCGGTAGGCATCTGTTTATCCCATCCCATCGGCTGCTGGTAATGGATCCAGTGGTGAATACCTTCCTGTGTTTCTGCTGCATACGAATAAGGACCGATCAACCCCGCTGTTAATTCTGTTTGTAAATTATATTTTTCTAAAGGGTTTGTTGAATGAAGGGTATGGATCGCAAAAATTCCTCCCGAATACGGATAGTCGTTTACATCAGGATCGGTCTTTTTGATATCATCCGGCGTAAAGCCTACCTGCACAATGCTCCAGCCAAATGTATTTACACTGTTGCCCCCTGCTTTCGGCATCCACCTGTCTATAAAAAAACGTGAGTCATGGGTCTTTGTATAGAAATAATCAAACCGGGTTCCGCCCGTATACTCATTATCTGTTCCCTTACCCAGTACATTGATAAAATCGTTATCATAATAAAAGCGGAAAAGATGCTGGTACGATCCCCCATCCTGTGCTTTTGTCACAGTACAAAAACAAAACAGTAAACAAACCCCGACAAACACCATTCTTTTCATATATCCCTTTTTATAAAAAATCATCAACAACACATACGAAAAAAACGCCCACGCGGTTGTACCCCTTATCCCTTAATCTTCCCCTAACTATACAACACCTGGCACTCTCCGCAAAAAAATGTCTTTCGGTTTGTGCGGCCCAGGTTCTTCCGGGTAAACGGAACCTTGTCTCTCGGGCAGATCTTCTGGTTATACACCAGCCAGTGTTTCTTTAGTGTGAATTCTTTCTTCCATTCAAGGAACTCGAAGCTGTAAGTAACGGCTTCTTTCACCAGTGCCTTTAGTTTAGCTGCCGGTAATTCTCCCAGCGTACTCAGCGGGTGCACTTTGATCCGGAACAGCACTTCATTTTTAATGATATTACCAACGCCGGCAAAGATGTCCTGGTTCAGTAAGGCATCACATACCAGCGTATCCGGCTGCGCTTTTAATTTTTCAAGTGCTTTTGCGGGCGACCATTTTTTATTCATGGTATCTCCCGACCAATCATATACCTTATCAAGATCCTCTTCTATCAGTTTGATAGAGCAGGTATAAAAATTCATTTCCCCGTTGCTGAAACGAAGACTCAAACGCGGTTTTGCATCTTTTTTTTCATTGATCCGGTAAGTGCCGAATAATAAAAAATGGATACGGATAGAAAATGTTTTGAAGGAGATAAGAAAATGTTTACCCCAGCTCCGGATATCCGTTACTGTCTGTCCTTCGAGCGAAGGCAGGTTCAACAGTTTTGTATTGCCGGATGCCTCTAAAACTTTCTTTCCCTTGAACTGCATCACGGCTTCTTTCAGGATAACAATGGATGGACCTTCGGGCATACCCTTTCGAATACAAAATGTACGCCAGCCACTAGGTTGGCGGATGGCATAGTTTTGGGAACGATTATTGAAAAGAAAAACATGATCAGGAAATTAAAATCCGGGCAATACCGGTTGTATTCGCGGAAAAAAGACCCGAAAACAGATAAGCGCAGGAACCTGGGAACTTTCGATTCATTGGAAGCGGCTAAAAAACATGAGAAAGATGTTCAGTATTTTAAACGGCACTAAACAACTTTCAAAATCTCCAATTTCCAAAATACAAAAAAAAGATCCCCTTCCTGTAAAGGATGGGGATCTTTGTATAATAATGTAAACTGCCTATTGGATCATAAAACTGATCGGCAGTGTATAATAAGATTTTACATTCTTTCCTTTGATCTGGCCGGGGTTCCAGGTAGGCATTTTACTTACTACCCTGGTAGCTTCTTCATCAAGACCATAACCCACCCTGCTGCCTTTTACGTACGGTGTGTACACCCTGCCGTTTTCATCAACAGCAAACATTACCTGCACGGTACCTTCTACACCCTGCTCAATCGCTTCATCGGGGTAGTTGATATTTTCCTGGATAAATTTAGCCAACGCTTTTTCTCCGCCGGGATAGGAAGGTTTGATCTCTGCCCTGCTGTAAACACCTTCTTTATCCATTTCAATCGGTGTACTCATGTATTGCTGTTCATAATCTTTATTAACCATATAGCCGGCAGAACCTTTGCCGTGTTTTTTTGCGGGATTGGGTTTGGCTGTCCAGTATTTGGAACGGACCTGAACGCTGGTATCGCTTAAGGTTTTATTCTGCAGCGCGATAGAATCGGCTGTCATCTTTGCCTGAACAGAATCTGGCGTAGCTACTGTAGTAGCTTCAGTGGTGTCTTTGTAATCTTTGCTTTTACAGGCTGTCATCAATAAAGCGCCGGTAAGTGCACCTATCATCCATACTGACAGGGTACGCGTGTAATTTGTTTTCATGTTGATCTGATTTAGGTTTACAATACTTTTTTACCACAAGGGTAATAAAATGACCGGCTCTGCGAACAGAGAACGATCTTACCCAGGTATGCAATTCCTGCGCCAGCAGTTTTGGGTAAAATCCTCCCTAACACCTGTTGTTTACCTTTTCTATTCAGCATATATTTAGTAACCGGTTTACATACGCCGGGTATCAGCTGCCATGAAAAAAATTATTTTCTCGCTTATCCTGTTATACAATATCCCGGGCATTTGCCAATCGCCAGCCATTGTCTATCCTGTTGATCCTGCATCTGTTGAGCAACCGGGTGTACCCAAAGGCGAGATACTGAACTTTACTTTCAGTAGTTCAAAGATCTTCCCGGGTACCTGGCGCGAATACCAGGTGTATGTTCCGGCACAATATGATCCTGCCCTGCCAGCCTGCGTGTATGTGAACCAGGATGGCATCCAATGGAATGCGCCGGTAGTATTTGATAACCTTATTTATAAAAAAGAGATGCCTGTAACGATCGGTGTTTTTATTAAACCCGGGCGGGTAGTTACCACTAACACGCAAAACTCGCTCGACCGGTTCAACCGAAGTTTTGAATATGATGGACTGGGAGATGCCTATGCACGTTTTATCCTTGAAGAGATCCTGCCCGAGATCGAAAAACAGAAAACACATGATGGCAGGTCCATCCGATTGTCAAAGAACGGTAACGACCGTGCCATAGGTGGATCAAGCAGCGGCGCCATCTGTGCGTTTACGGCTGCGTGGGAAAGACCCAATGAATTTTCCCGTGTATTCAGCGCCATTGGTACCTATGTAGGTTTGCGCGGCGGCGACCGGTATACCACGCTGATACGCAAGACCGAGCCCAAGCCCATCAGGATCTTTTTGCAGGACGGAACTGATGATCTGAATATTTACGCCGGAGATTGGTGGAAAGCGAATGAAACTATGGAACGGGCCCTTGTCTTTGCGGGATATGAATTGAACCATGCCTGGGGGCAGGATGGGCATAATGGTAAACACGGCACGTCTATCTTCCCCGATGTGATGCGGTGGTTATGGAAAGACTGGCCTAAAAAGGTTGAGACTGGCGCCACTAAGAATCCGTTTTTAAATGATATCCTTATTCCCGGCAGAGAATGGGAACTGGTTGGGGAAGGATATAAATTCACCGAAGGCACAGTAGCCAATGCGGCCGGACAGGTATACTTCCAGGACATACCCAATTCAAAAACCTACCTGATAGGCGCGGATGGTAAACCGGTTTTATATCTCAACGATTCAAAGAGAGGCAGCGGCACCTGTTTTGGGCCTGATGGAAAACGATATGTTGTGGCTGCCGATAAACAAATACTGGGTTATGATGCGGGCGGGAAGGAAACGATTATTGCGAAAGATCTTCCGGGTAATGACCTGGTTGCGGCGCAGAATGGGAATTTGTATGTTACGGCGCCGGATGGCTCTGAAAACCCTGGTAAGATCTACCTCATCAGGCCCAATGGCGAAAAGATAGTGGTTGATGAAGGGATCAGGTACCCAAACGGTATTGCATTAACCCCCGACCAGACACAGGCCTATGTAAGCGAATCCACCTCGCACTGGATCTGGGTGTTTACGGTACAGCCCGATGGAACACTGGGTAACAAACAGCGTTATGGTTGGCTGCATGTGCGGGATACGGATGATAATGCCTGGGCGGATGGTTTAAAATGCGACCGCGACGGCCGTGTATATGTGGCCACGCGATCCGGGATCCAGGTGCTTGACCAGACAGGCAGGGTGAATGCCATTTTACCCGTGCCCGGCCCCGAGCCTTCCAACCTCTGTTTCGGGGGGGCCAACTTTGATGAACTGTATATCTCCTGCAGGGATAAAGTATATAAACGTAAAGTAAAAGTACACGGCGCCAACCCGTTCGAGGCGCCGTTAAAACCAGCTGCTCCCAAACTCTAAACCTGTCCCGTGTACCTCTGTGTTGAACACTGTGCCTCCGATTTTTTCAACACAGAGGCACGGAGTACACAGAGGTACACGGAGGGAGTATTATTTTAGCGCCGCCATGATGATAAAATCCGCGATCGCCCCCGGATTCTCGATGGTAACATGGTGGCCGTTCTGTTCCTGTTTGCCTTTTGTCATGGGATAAAGCGTAACGGGGCCGCCTGCTTTTGTATAAGCGTTCGCAATCACCAGCGCATTTTCTTCCATAGGGATCATCGCATCGTGCAAACCGAAACTGAAATAAAGCGGCACTTTATAGCTTGCCAGCTTTTCCAAATTATCCTTCGGATTATCTGCGAACTGCATCGCCTGTTCTTCAGTGAACTGGTAGGCGGTCAGTAATTGTTTCCATTGATCGGGCGTGGCCCCCACTCCTTTCATCTTTGCGCCGGGCCAGCTTCTGATCTCTGATACAGGGTTTTCTGCATAGAGACAACTTAATTTATCGGGATGCATTTTGGCCCAGGTAAACTCGCATAAGCTGCCGCGTACGGCGCCGGATAAAGCGGGCCTGGCGCTTAATTTTTTTTCATTAACGAGATAACTGTAAAATTTCTCCCAGATGGGCATCAATCCCGGTTGGCCGTACAGTTCCTTGTTGTTCACACCAATGAACCCGATATAGAAACCGCGGGTTACCAGTATGCTGTCTATCTCAATATGAAAATCGGGCGAGTAGGTTCTCCATAACCAGGGATTGCCCGGCAATGGTTTCTCCGGAACAATGATATAGGCCGAGGTGGTATCAATCTTAAAAGATTGTTTCTGAAAACCATGCCAGGTGGTTTGCGCGTCAAGAGAAATACAATTTATATAGAAACAGGTGATTAGTAAAAGAAAGCGGGACATAGGCATGAGGCGTAAGGCGTAGGGCATAAGGATAAATGTAGGAATTTTTAATCTATATTTAATATATATACACAATATCCATTCTCG
>JANXRX010000148.1 GCA_025352905.1 Bacteroidota bacterium
GCCACTATTCTTGAGAGCAGGAATATCCCGGTAAATACACGCCGGAAAGTGGATGTGTTACAATTGCCCTTTATCCAGCATATCATTTCCATCCTTACCTGGATAGACAAAGAGAGCCTGATCGCATACAGCGCCGATGACTTGTTATTCAAGATCCTGCATTTTGACTTTTTCTCCGCAAAACCCGGTGATATTGCCAAACTGAGTATGCATGTTAATGCAAAGAACGTGGGTAGAAAAGAGGACCGGTATTCTTTACGCAGGGAACTGGATGAGTTGCGGCCAGGCAATGGCGATCTCTTTACCCAGCCTGATAAGAGTTTAAAACAGGTAAGCGATATACTCGAATTTCTATTAAAAGAAAGTCATAACCATACTATCCAGCAATTGGTGGAACTGGTGATCCAGAAAGCCGGGGTATTGCAATACGTTATGCAAAGCGCAGAAAAACCCTGGCTGATGCAGGTGTTAAATGCGTTCTTCACCTATATAAAAGATAGTTGTAAAAGAGAACCCGACATGCGCCTGCATGAGCTGCTGTATAATATCAGCGTCATGAAAAAAAACAGGATCTCCATCCCTTTATATAAAGTGGTGGCCGCCGATGCAGGTATCAACCTGCTTACGGCACATAGTTCTAAGGGAAGCGAGTTTGCGCATGTTTTTGTGATCAGCTGTACAGATAAGATCTGGGACGAAAGCAATAAAGGCAATAACCGGAATTATTCCTATCCCGATAATCTAATGGGCGATCACCATACCGCGGGCGACCTTGAAGAAAGCCGCCGCTTATTCTATGTATCCATTACCCGGGCCAAAACCAACCTGCATATATCGTACGCACTAAAAGACAGGAACGATAAACCGCTGACCAAGTCCACTTTTGTAACCGAGATCCTCGAAGGTATGGAATGGAAACCTGTTGTAAAAAGTGTGCCTGATGAGCAGCTGATAGATTACCTCGCGCTCCAGTTTGCAGAAACCGCCAGGCCGGAAATTGAACTGGTGGAAGCCAATTATATCGACCATATTTTACAACGTTATTCGCTGAGTGTAACGCATCTAAATAATTATCTTGACTGTCCGCTAAAGTTTTATTACCAGAACCTGATCAGGGTTCCTTCTGCCAAAAATGAAAATATGGTGTTTGGCAGTGCAGTGCATTTTGCCTTACAGCGTTTGTTTGAAAAAATGAAGGATAACAACAATATCTTCCCTCCAAAAGAAGTGCTGTTCGATGATTTTCACTGGTATATGCAGCGGAACAGGGAGTCTTTCACACCGGAAGCATTTATCCTGAAGACCGACTACGGCATAAAAATTCTGCCCGACTTTTATGAAACACATATCGGCAGCTGGAACAAAACCGTAAGTATTGAAAGGAATATCCGCAATGTATATGTACAGGATGTACCGCTGAACGGGAAACTGGATAAACTTGAATTTACGGGCAAATTGGTGAACGTTGTTGATTATAAAACCGGCAGCTATGATAATGCAAAAAAGAAATTAGTTATCCCGGGCGAAAAGGAACCCAATGGCGGCGATTACTGGCGGCAGGCTGTTTTTTATAAAATTTTACTGGATAACGATAAAAGCAACGACTGGCAAACCACCAGCACCGAATTTGAATTTATAGAACCTGTTAACGGGGAATATAAAACAGAAAAGGTGGTTGTAACGCCTGAAGACATTACAACCGTTACCCAGCAGATTAAAATGGTTTGGCAAAAGATCCAGAACAGGGAGTTCAACATCGGTTGTGCCAAACCGGGTTGCGAATGGTGCGATTTTGTTAAGACCAATAAAATGGCCATTGCTTTACATGACCTGGCTACAGAAGAGGAAAACGCTTAACATACACAGAACATTCACAATCCTTTTTGGTTTACGCACCCTCGTAGTTCTATATTTGCTTTCCATGAAACGCGCACGCACATATTATGGCATTTCTGCAGTGATCCTATTCACTGTGGTTCTTTTTTCTTCCTGCGCCAATATCATCCCACCCGGTGGCGGGCCAAGGGATAGTTTGCCTCCGAAACTGGTTGCCGCGCTGCCCAAAGATTCAGCAACAAATGTTACCCCAAAAATTATCACCCTTACTTTTGATGAATACGTAACACTGCAGGGCATTCAGGAAAACCTGATCGTTTCTCCTACGGTCGTCAACACGCCGCTGGTTGATTCTAAACTGCGTAACATTACCATAAAACTGAGAGACACCCTTGATGCCAATACCACTTATTCATTAAACTTTGGCGACGCGGTAAAAGATGTGAATGAGGGTAATACTGCAAAAGGTTTTACCTATGTTTTTTCTACAGGCAGTAAGATCGATCAGAATGATTATCATGGCAGGGTTATCATGGCCGAAACCGGTAAGATAGATTCCACCCTGATCGTTATCTTACACAAAAACCTGGCAGATTCCGCTATTGTAACACTCAGGCCCCGGTATTATACCCGTCTTAATGGTAAAGGAGAATTCTCTTTCCATTTTTTACCGGCGGGCAATTTCAATGTGTATGTGTTGCGGAATGATTTCACCAAAAAATATGACGATAGTACCCGTGTCTTCGCTTTTCGCAGCAACCCGGTAGCCATTGGTGAAAATACGCCAACAGATACCCTTTTTGCTTACCAGGAAGTAAAAAGCGCACCTCCCAGGACTTCCTCCAACGTGGTAAAACTTCCGGGCGCCAACAGGGGAGAAGACAAACGCTTGCGGTACTCATCCAACGTAGACAATGGGCAGGATCTTCTCACAGACCTCAGTTTAACTTTTAACCGGAAGATCTTCCGCTTCGACAGTACAAAGTTTGTATTGTCGGATACCAATTATCACAAGCTCACTGGTTATGTTTTTTTATTGGATTCAACCCGAACCAAAGTTTGGCTGAAATATCCCTGGAAGGAGAATACGCCCTTGCGGATACTCATAGCGAAAGATGCTATTGCAGATTCTACCGGCACCGCACTTGCAAAAACAGATACGCTTCGCTTTTATACAAAGAAAGAAGCAGATTATGGCAGTGTACGTCTTCGGTTCACTAATATTGACCTGTCAAATAACCCGGTGTTACAGATCGTGCTGAATAATGTTCTTCTGGAATCCATCCCGCTTACCGGGAACGAATTCAGGAGAAAACTATTCGCGCCCGGCACCTATGATCTGCGTATACTGTTCGACAGGAACCGGAACGGGATCTGGGACCCCGGTCATTTCTTTGGAAAAAAACGCCAGCCCGAAATTGTTCAACTCATCCCAAAACAACTGGTCATCCGGCCAAACTGGGATAATGAAGTAAATATTGTACTGTAAGAAAATCATGTCCATGTCTTTTCAACACTTGGTGTTCGGTATTCGATAGTCAACTATCCCTTAACTTTGCCCTACAAACCTCATTTCTCCCATGCCGCTTCCCTCCTCTCTGTTAGAGAACGCTGTTGCTGAATTTTCCAAACTTCCGGGTATCGGCAAAAAAACGGCTTTGCGCCTGGTGCTGCATTTGCTGAAACAGGAGGTAGCGGATGTTCAGCACTTTAGCGAAACGATCGCGCGGATGCGCAGGGATATCAAATTCTGTCAGCGTTGTCATAATGTTAGCGATGGTGATATCTGCTCCATCTGCGCCAATTCCATGCGTAACCAGCGGATGATCTGCGTGGTGGAGAATATCCGCGATGTGATCGCCATAGAAAGTACCCAGCAACTCAGTGGTACCTACCATGTGCTGGGCGGGATCATTTCCCCCCTGGATGGGGTGGGACCCGATCAGCTGGCCATTGATTCACTCGTGGCGCGCATCACAAAAGAAGAAACCGAAGAACTTGTTTTCGCGCTCAGTCCCAATATACAGGGCGATACCACCATTTATTATATCCAGAAAAAGATAGCTCATCTCCATTGCCGGATTACCACCATTGCCCGGGGCATTGCCTTTGGCGGCGAACTGGAATATGCCGACGAAATGACGCTTGCCCGCAGCATCGCCAACCGGCTTCCTGTACAGCAGTATGTCAAATAACCACCCAAAAGCAACCCATCTTTTATTTTTCCGTATGTGTTGATATGGACAAGTTTGAATAATTTGCAGTTGGAACATTAAATCAGGCCCCCCATGAAAAATTGGATCAAAGTAGTACTTATCATAATCGTTGTTTGCATACTTACGGGCGGGGTGGTCGCTTACCGGATATATACCAAGCCACACAGGGATGTGAGCCAGGAAAAGGGAGTGTCTTTAACAGCACAGAAGCTGTGTGATGCATTTCGTGCCAATGAGGGGGAAGCCAATAAGTTATACTTGGATAAGGCTATCGAAATGACCGGTGAGGTAGCTGAAGTAACCACCAACCAGGATGGTAACACGGTGGTCAATTGTAAAACGAATGATCCGTTATTTGTCATAAACTGTACATTCAAAACCAATCCCGGTCAATTAAAAGCCGGACAGATCATCACATTTAAAGGCATTTGTACCGGCTATATCCCGGATGCAAACGTGGTGATCAATGAAGGGGTACTTGTAAAATAATATAAACTGAACCGTATGAAACTTTTTCTATCTGTCATATTCTCTGTTTTTTTCCTGTCGCAGCTTAACGCGCAGAAAATATACGCCACCCGCAACGGGAAAGTAAGTTTTGAAGCGCCTTCCGATGAAGACGTGAAGGCGGTAAACAACGAGGTAACCAGTCGTATGGCAGACAATGGCCAGGTAACCTTCAGCCTGCTTATCAAAGGTTTCCGGTTCAAACTGGCAGAGATGCAGGAGCATTTTAATGACCAATACCTGGAAAGCACCAAATTTCCAAGGGCCGATTTTAAAGGGAACATCGTGAACCTGAATGAAGTGAACTTCAGCAAGGATGGCACGTATAAAATATCGGTCAAAGGCGACCTGACCATGCATGGCGTTACTAAAAATGTAACTGTAACGGGAACCCTTGAAATAAAGGAAGGCAAGCCCTCTGCCAATGCAAAGTTTACGATCCTGATGAAAGACTACAATGTGAGCGCCGGAAGTGTTACGGATAAAGTAATGGCTGAGCTGAGTTGCCAGTACCAATAATTCATTCCCTCATATTAAAATAAATATTATGATGATCTTTTCAAAAAGATTACTGTTGATCCTGTGCCTGTACCTCAGTGGTGTTTCCTTATTTGCCCAGCAGGTAGATCTGTTTAAAATGCAGGACAGCACCAATACGGCGGATACCAAAACCGCTCCTGAAAAAGTAATCAATACCTTTTATTCTACCCGGCTGGTGAATAGTCATACGGTAGAGATCCTTGGTAAGGGCAGTATGGATTTCAGGATCAATCACCGTTTTTCACCACTGAACACCGGTTTTTATAATATGTTCGGGCTTGATGCCGCTTCGATGCGTCTTGGTTTTGATTTTGGTATTGCAAAGGACCTGATGGTGGGTATCGGCCGCACCACTTTTAATAAAGAGTATGATGGTTTTATCAAATACCGGATCATGCACCAGTCAACAGGTACAACCGGTGCTCCTTTATCCATCACACTCCTGGGCTCTATGGCCTATAAGAATATTGATATGGATCCTACCCTGAAAGTGACCGGCTCCGACCGGACTTATTTTACGGGGCAGGTATTGATAGCCAGAAAACTGAATGAGAATACCTCTGTACAGCTATCGCCTACTTACACCCACTACAACCGGATCATCGGTTTCACAGGCGGTAGTACCGATCTTTTCGCCCTCGGCTTCCTGGCCAGGCAAAAAGTGAGCAAACGGATGAGTATCAATGTTGAATATTTTTACCAGGCTACTCGGTTCAATGGAACATACGACCCATTATCGGTTGGTGTGGACATTAATACCGGCGGGCACGTATTTCAACTGCATTTTACCAACTCAACAGGGATGAACGAACATTCTTTTCTGCATGAAACCACGGGTTCCTGGGGTAATGGCGATGTGCGCTGGGGCTTTAATATCTCTCGGATCTTCAATATCGGGCCCAAAAAGCACTAAAAGTCTCTTTTTTAATTTCCAATATCCTGTCAGAGGGCTGACGCTTATATTTTGTTATAAGCGTACAGCCCTTTATCTTTGCCCTTCTTAATCAGGTGGATTTGTTTATTGTTCAGCCTGGCATTCCGCGTACCGCGGGGTCAATCGAACTAATAAACGTTTTGAAGTGCCCTCGCATACACTCTCTAAAGCGTTTACCGTTCGTTATTATTCACACATCCCGGCAGGCAGTTAGGCCAGGTGTATAAATGAATTGTATGGATATCAGGAAAGACTTGGAAAAAAGAATATTAGTGATAGATGGCGCCATGGGTACCATGATACAGCGGCATAAACTGGAAGAAGCCGATTACAGGGGCGAACGTTTCAAAGACTGGCCCTCTGATGTAAAAGGGAACAACGACCTGCTCTGCATCACCCAGCCGGATATTATAAAGGGCATACACAAACAATACCTGGCAGCGGGCGCAGATATTATAGAAACCAATACGTTCAGTAGTACGGTGATCGCTATGGCCGATTATGATATGCAGTCGCTGGCCTATGAGTTAAATGTGGCTGCCGCTCAATGTGCCAAAAAAGCGGTAGCAGAGTTTATCGCGGAAAATCCCGGCACAAGCGCCAAATATGTAGCCGGTGCCATCGGGCCATTGAATAAAACACTCAGTTTATCGCCGGATGTAAATAACCCCGGTTTTCGTGCGGTTACTTTTGATGAGGTAGTGAATGCTTACTACGAACAGATCAGCGGCCTGGTGGATGGCGGGGTTGACATATTACTTATTGAGACCATTTTTGATACACTCAATGCCAAAGGCGCCATTTTTGCCGCCAAAAAATATTTCCGGGATCATAAAAAAGCAGAACTGCCCATCATGATCAGCGGAACGATCACTGATGCCTCCGGCAGAACCTTAAGCGGGCAAACATTAGAAGCCTTCTATACCTCCGTAATGCATGCCAAACCTTTAAGCGTGGGATTGAATTGTGCATTGGGTGCGGCGGAAATGAGAAGTCATATTGAAGAACTGGCACAGATTGCTGCCTGTTATACATCTGCTTATCCAAATGCCGGTTTACCCAATGCCATGGGCGAATACGATGAGCAGCCGCATGAAACAGCGCATTTTATTGAAGAGTGGGCCAAACAGGGATTTGTAAATATTGTGGGCGGATGCTGCGGCACAACACCGGATCATATCAAACATATAGCGGATAATGTCCGGAGCATTCGGCCAAGATCATTGCCTTTATTGGAAGAGGCATTATAAAATGGATCAAAGCGGGATAATTAAATTATGAGCAACATCACTATAAAACCTTTTTTGCGTTTATCCGGTCTTGAACCCCTGGTGGTAAGACCGGAAACAAATTTTGTGAATGTAGGAGAGCGGACCAATGTAACCGGTTCGAAAAAATTCGCGCGGCTTATCCGGGATAACCAGTACGAAGAAGCTTTATCCGTTGCCCGTCAACAGGTGGAAAGTGGTGCCCAGGTGCTGGATGTAAATATGGATGATGCCATGCTCGAAGGCATCAGCGCCATGACCACCTTCATGAACCTGATCCAGAGTGAACCGGATATTGCGAAGATCCCCATCATGATCGACAGTTCGAAGTTCGAGATCATACAGGCAGGTTTAAAATGCGTACAGGGCAGGTGCATCGTGAACTCCATCTCGATGAAAGAGGGAGAAGAAAAATTTATTGAACAGGCCATTATCTGCAAAGATTTCGGCGCTGCAGTGATCGTAATGGCTTTTGATGAAGTGGGGCAGGCAGATACCAAAAAACGTAAGGTGGAAATCTGCCAGCGTGCCTATAAGATCTTGACAGAGAAAGTGGGTTTTGATCCGCAGGACATTATTTTCGACCCGAACATATTTGCCATCGCCACCGGTATTGAAGAGCATAATAATTACGCGGTAGATTTTATAGAGGCAACAAGGGAGATCAAACAACTAATGCCACTGACGAAAGTGAGCGGTGGGGTTTCCAATGTTTCTTTTTCTTTTCGCGGTAACGACCATGTTCGCGAAGCGATCCATGCCGTTTTCTTATACCACGCAATCAATGCAGGCATGGATATGGGTATCGTAAATGCCGGGCAGCTGGTTGTATATGATGAAATAGAACCTGTTCTGAAGCAGCTTTGCGAGGATGTGATCCTGAACCGAAACAATGACAATAATGAAGCCACCGAAAAACTGATCGTACACGCCGAAACGGTGAAAGCAAAGGGGAAAGTAGAGGTAAAGGATGAAGCATGGAGAAATGACACAGTAGAAAAAAGATTATCGCATTCATTGGTGAATGGGATAACAGAATATATAGAAGCTGATACGGAAGAGGCCCGGCAAAAATATCCCACACCCCTCGAGGTGATAGAGGGCCCCTTAATGGATGGTATGGGTATTGTTGGCGATTTGTTTGGCGCAGGAAAAATGTTTCTCCCACAGGTGGTAAAAAGTGCGCGGGTGATGAAAAAAAGTGTGGCGGTACTTACCCCTTTCATAGAAGCCGAAAAAGAGCAGCGTAAACAGGCGCATCTCGCCGCGGGTACTACCAACAGCGAAGCAGCGGGCAATGCGAAGATCTTACTGGCAACGGTTAAAGGTGATGTACACGATATCGGTAAAAATATTGTTGGCGTTGTTTTGGGGTGTAACGGATATGATATTGTTGACCTTGGCGTAATGGTACCATCAGATAAGATCCTGGAAGCCGCACAAAAAGAAAATGCCGATATCATTGGCCTCAGCGGGTTGATCACGCCTTCCCTTGATGAAATGGTGCATATCGCCAAAGAAATGAAACGCAGGGGTATGAAGCAACCGCTGATGATCGGTGGCGCCACCACATCACGTATACATACTGCAGTTAAGATCGCTCCTGAATATGATCTTGGCGTGGTGCATGTATTGGATGCTTCACGTAGCGTAACTGTTGCCGGTTCATTACTCAGCAAAGACCAGAAGACCGATTTTTTAAGCGGGGTGAAAGAAGAATACATACAACTGAAAACAGGTTTCGACAACAGGAAGCCTGTTAAATCATACCTCACCTACCCCGAAGCATTACAGAATAAAGTAAAGATCAACTGGGAGGAACATACGACCGCAACACCGGCTTTTACAGGCACAAAGGTCTTTGCTGATTTTGAGCTTTCCATTTTACGCCCATACATCGACTGGAAGCCTTTCTTTATTACCTGGGAAATGCATGGAAATTTCCCGGCTATCCTTACAGACGAAGTTGTGGGTACGGAAGCAACCAAGTTGTACAATGATGCCAATGCGCTACTGGATAAGATCATTGCAGAAAAATGGCTCACTGCAAAAGGAACCATCGGTTTCTGGGAAGCAGGCAGCACGGGTGATGACCTGGAAGTAAGAACGGAAAATGAGATCGTGAACCTGTCATTCCTTCGTCAGCAGGTAAAGAAAGCGCCCGGCCAACCCAATTTATCACTGGCAGATTTTATTGCGCCAAAAGCAAGCGGCAAAAAAGATTTTATCGGCGCTTTTGCGGTAACACTGCATGGCATTGAAGAACATATTCAGAAATTCGAAACGGCGCACGACGATTATAATAAGATCATGTTACAGGCGCTTGCCGACAGGTTCGCCGAAGCTTTTGCGGAAGCGCTTCATCTCCAAACAAGAAAAGAGTTCTGGGGATATGATAAGGATGAGCATTTGACGAACGAGGATCTGATCAAAGAGCAATACAATGGGATCCGCCCGGCGCCCGGTTATCCCGCCTGCCCTGACCATACAGAAAAATACAAGCTGTTCGACCTGTTAAAGGCAACCGAAACCATCGGTATACAATTAACGGAAAGCCTGGCCATGTACCCGGCATCTTCTGTTTGCGGCTGGTATTTTTCAAATCCCCAAAGCCAGTATTTCGGCGTAGGTAAAATTCAGCGCGACCAGTTAGACGATTATGCGCGCCGGAAGAATATGACTATCGAACTTGCCGAAAAATGGCTAAGCCCTGTTTTGGAATAAATTAATAATTAGTAATTAACAATTGTTTTTTCTGTGCTCAGTGGTAAAAAAGCATATTAAAAAAATGAACCATCAATTTACCTAAAATGAGATTTTTTATACCATTGTTTTTCTTTTTGCCTTTTCTGGCACAGGCCCAGCAAAAGAAAAAAGAGCGCAAGGGGGAATTTTATTTTTCCTGGGGATATAATAAAGAATGGTATACACATTCCAGTGTAAAAGTGAGCCAACCCGGTTTGAACAATGATTATGTTCTTAATAATGTTCATTCACATGATCATATCGGTTGGGACCAGGGCATCTTCAGTATACCCCTGAGCATCCCGCAATACAATTACCGGCTCGGATTTTTCTTTAATAAAAAGAAAGGACTCGCTTTCGAGATCAATTTTGATCATACCAAACATATTATAACAGACGGGCAGCAGGTAAGACTTACCGGCACCCTGAATGGAAGACAGACCGACAGCACCATTAATTTTGCCGAGAGCAACGGCTTTTATTATTACCTGAATAACGGTGCTAATTTTCTTTTGTTCAATCTCGTAAAACGCTGGAGCTGGCAGGAAAGCAAAACTGGCAATTTCAAATTAGATGCGCTTGGTAAAGCCGGTATCGGCCCCTTGATCCCACATGTACAGAATGGTCTTTTCGGAAAATCGAATGATCCCGGTTTCCAGTTAGGCGGTTGGAACCTGGGAGTAGAAGCCGGTATCCGCTCCACTTTCTACAAACATATTTTCCTTGAGTTCACCAACAAAATTGATTACGCACGGTATTCAGGCCTGAAAGTGTACCAGGGCACGGCCAAACAGGCTTTTGGTACCTATGAGTTGATCCTGAGTCTTGGGTACACCATCCAGGGAGGGAGAAGGATGTAGAATTCGATATTCCTTCCCTTATCTTTTTTCCAAAAGCCACCACAATCTCCTCCTGTGTTTCACCTTAAAATGCTGTCCTATATAGGCCTGGATAAACTGCATGGCTTCATCCATATCGTTGGTTACCAATAAAAGTTTTTTATCTTCCGGACTGATCGTTCCTTTTTCGATCATGGTATCAACCGTATCCATCAGGGGTTTAAAATAGTCTTTACCAAAAAGAACGATGGGGAAATCGTAAATCACTTTTGTCTGCGCCAGTGTAATGGTCTCGAAAAGTTCATCCATCGTACCAAAACCACCCGGCATAATAATAAAAGCATAAGAATATTTGACCAGCAAAACCTTGCGGATAAAAAAGTAATCAAAGGTCAGCCATTTTTGCATGTATGGGTTGGGATGCTGCTCAAACGGAAGTTTTATATTACAGCCTACCGATTGGCCTCCATTTTCAAAGGCTCCCCGGTTGGCTGCTTCCATGATACCCGGCCCACCACCTGTCATGGTCGTAAAACCCAGTTTTGCGATCCGTTTGCCGAATTCTCTCGCAGCTTTATAATACATATGATCCTCGGTAAACCTGGCCGATCCAAATACGGTGATACACGGACCCACAAAATGCAGGGTCCTGAACCCCTTAATGAATTGTAAAAAAATATCGCAGGCAAAAAAGAATTCATTCATCCTTGGGCGCGCGCCATCCAGGTAAACCGATTCCTTGGCCGGAATTATCCTTTCATTATTTTCTATATTCTCTTTATCTTCCATACTGCATCAAATTAGCATAAAATTTGTTGCAATAAACATAACATTATCTTCGCCATATCAAGATGAAAAAAATAATATTCGGCTTACTTTCTTTTTCCGTACAGCTGGTTGCTGCTCAAAAATCCGTAAAGCTCGAACAACTGCGTTGTTTTTCAACCGTCGGCCCGGTAATGAGTTACTGGGAAATTCCGGAGGTAAAAAGAGCTTTTATCACCGATCTTAAGCAGGCATTAGCGCAGTACCGCCATTTTGCGTTAACCGATACCATTTCTCTGAATATACAATTACTGAATAGTGGCGATGAGGCGGGTACGGTAAAGCCCGTTTTTACAGATCCCGACACGAGCCACGTGCATCTTTATCTCGACTTTTACGAACTCGATGTTCCCAGGTATTTCTCCTATGCCGGCAAGGCCGAACTAGTAGATACGGGAATACAGAAAAGGGCCAACAGTATCTTTGTTTTGAAAGCCTCGTGGGTAAACAGTTTCCGCAAGATCCTTTCATCAGAAGAACTGCATATTATTGCCTCCCCTACTGAGGCCACCGGGTTTGGAAACCTGTACACCATCGCCAACGGCTATAAGAGTACACCGCCTACTCCCAAAGGTTTTAATGGCATCTTACAGAAAGGGATGGCTATTCTTTTTAGTCCCGGCAATGACCGGGCACGACGGGTGGAGATGAAAGTGCCGCAGGCTTATATGACAGACAATTTTATTCTACCGAAGATTTATAACCAGCCAAAGATCTATGCCATCACCAAAAAAGGGGTCAGCATGTATACCTATCGTGATACGGCTGAAATAATACGCATGGGCGATCAGCAATATGAAGAGATCCTTATCAAGGGAAAGAAAATCCTGAAATATCCTGATGCCCTTATGGACGAGATCAAAAGCACGTTTCATTATGCTACCTCTGATTTTGTTTTTCTGCGGCAGGAGTGCAGGGATGTGGTAAGGGACCGGAACTATCTTATCAAACTCACTACACAGATCGATCCGGAATACCAGTCGGCCGACAGTGAAAATATGTTTACCAATTTTCTTACAGGGAAATTCCATTACCTGCTGGCAGAAAAAGATACCGTCGCCATTTTTACCGTCACCAAAAGAGTGAAAGATAATACCGGTAAAAAGATCTTTTCTTTCCGGGTGTCCAATGGTTACGACAGCGCCAGCTTTCCTATCGCGGACTGGAGAAAAGATCCGTTGCCAGTGATCTATAATTACGTAGTAAGCGGCAGGATCAGGGGGAGCGATTTCAGCATCGAGTGCAGTGGCCAGGCAAACAACCTGAAAGAGATCTATTTTAACGGGAAACTGGTATGCATCGCAGATGGCCTGTTAGGGCTGGAAAAATTTGTTGTTTTTGATGCATCTTTATCCCCTCAAATACTAAATGAGCTATTCATGATCGGCTTCAACCGTTTTTTTGTATAACCAAAACCCAACGCATGCGTATCATCTCGTATAATGTGAACGGTATCCGTTCTGCCATTAATAAAGGATTTACAGACTGGTTAAAAACTGACCCGGCTGATATCATCTGCCTGCAGGAAACCAAGGCGATGAAAGAAAATGTAGACATAACAAAGATCGAGGAACTCGGTTACCAGACTTATTGGTTCTCTGCGCAAAAAAAAGGATACAGTGGTGTAGCCGTATTTACCAAAATAGCGCCTTCTTATATTGAGTATGGCAGCAAAATAGAACAAAGCGATTTTGAAGGCAGGGTGATCAGGGTCGACTTCGGCGATATCACTTTGATCAATGCCTATTATCCATCGGGTACCAGCGGCGATGAACGGCAAACCTATAAATACCAATGGTTACAAGAGTTCTTCAGTTACCTGCAGGAACTCAGAAAAACAAGACCGCAACTGATTGTTGTGGGCGATTATAATATTGCACATAAAGCCATCGACATACACGATCCAAAAGGAAATAAAAATTCTTCGGGTTTCCTGCCGGAAGAAAGGGAATGGATGGATATGTTCCTGAGCAATGGCTGGATAGATAGCTTCCGCGAGCTGAACCCAGAGGCAACCGGCGCTTACTCCTGGTGGAGCCAGCGTTTTCCTACCGTGAGATTGCAGAACAAAGGATGGCGCATAGATTATATTTGTACAACAGACAACCTGAAAACCAAACTAAAAGCTTCGGGCATCTACCCGGATGTCAAACATAGTGATCATTGCCCGATCTATGCAGATCTGAGTTAAAGGGCTAATAACGCAATCAAAACCTTGCCTTTGCGCCTTTGTGTGCCTTTTTAAAAATATCATTACATGCTGATTTACAATATCACCACCCAAATAACCTGGCGCATCGCTTTGGATTGGATAACCTGGATGAAGGAAAAGCACATTCCCGAAATAATGACTACCGGTTGCTTTACAGATTACCGGTTTGTAAAACTGCTGGAAACAGATGAAACAGAAGGACCCACCTACGCTATACAGTTCTATGTAGAAAATGCTGAACAATATAACCTGTATTTAGATGTGTATGCCCCTGGCCTGCGTGATGATACAGGTAAGCAATGGGGCGATCAGTTCATTAGCTTCCGTTCATTAATGGAGGTTGTGAATTGAGTGTGGATAGTTTGGCAAATTCATTTTGCTCATACCAAATCTTCGTTATATTCGGCTGAAACGCCCGCAGGCATTGATTTTCAGCTGATGTATCCTGAAAGCCTTATCCTCATTGAGTTACAGCGGAATCGTGTTGATACGAAACATTTACATATGAAAACCGCATCGGCTGAAATCCTTTGTACATAGGGGTTTTGCCGGAAATAAACGAATGTAATAAATAATAAAAATATTTTGCTGATTGCGAAAAGCGAATAAATTTGTCGCTCTTATTAAAAACATTAAAAACACATTTATGAACAAAGCTGAATTAATTGCCCAGATCGCTGAAGACGCTGGCGTAACAAAGACCCAGGCAAATGCTGCCGTGGATTCTTTTGTAGGTGCCGTTACCAAAACATTGAAAAAAGGTGACAAAGTGACTTTAGTAGGTTTTGGCACTTTTTCTGTGTCTAAACGTGCCGCTCGTACAGGACGTAATCCCCAAACAGGTGCTGCTATTAAGATCAAGGCTAAGAAAGTTGCCAAATTCAAAGCCGGTAAAGAATTAAGCGCTAAGCTCTAATTTCCGAACTGCTCAAATAGAAAAACCCCGCAATTCGCGGGGTTTTTCTATTTTTGCCCCTCAAGCATTTTTCATTCTTAAAAAATACGTTATGGGCAGAGGTGACAAAAAAACCGCAAAAGGCAAAAGATTCAAAGGTTCATTTGGTAAAAGCAGGCCTGCAAAAGCAACCAAATCAAAACTCCCGGTTATAAAGGCAGCTGCACCGGCAGAAGCATAAATTTGAGAGTGACAGATGACAGGAAGAAATTCATCTCTGTCATCTGTCATTCTATTTTTTCCTTCCCGCAATTTCCTCAATTGCCAGTACCAGTTTATCAAGATCCTGTAGTTTGGTGTACACATGCGGCGTGATGCGTACACAGGAAATATTTTCCCATACAATGCCTACCGTGTGGATCTTATAGGTAGTAAACAGGGCGCCGTCTACCTCAGCAGGCGTCATCCCATCAATACTTACTCCGCAGATCGCACAGGCATATTCTGGTTTGAATGAAGTATGGATCTTTACTTTGGGTATGTCTTTTACTTTACCTGCCCAGTAATTTTTTAAATACCGGATCCGCTCTTCCTTTCTTTTACTGCCAATTGCGTTCTGAAAATTAACGGCTTCGCCTATTCCCTGCTCTATCGGAAAACTGCGCGTACCCAGCGTTTCGAACTTTCGTATATCGGCGCTTCGCGGCTTATCGTTACAGGTAAGCGGCCAGATCTTTTCGATCTTCTCTTTTTTTATCCATAACATCCCACTACCTACCGGTGCACTCAGGAACTTGTGCAGGCTGGTTCCGAAATAATCACATTCCAGATCAGGAATCTTAAAATCGAGCAGCCCGAAAGAGTGTGCCCCATCCACCACTACTTCCAATCCATGTTTATGCGCCATCCTTGCGATCTTCCGCACCGGTAATATCTGGCCGATCCAGTTAATAATATGCGTAAGGTGAAGGATCTTTGTTTTAGGCGTGATGGCTTTTTCAAAAGCAGCAACGATCTCTTCATCATTCTCAATAGGAAATTCAAAACTCAATTGTGTATACACGATCCCTTCGCGCAGGGCCCGCTGCCGGTATGCCTGTATCATATTGGGATAATCCTGTTTGGTGCCGATCACTTCGTCACCCGCTTTCAGATCAAGACCGTAGATAACCGTATTTAATGCTTCCGTTGCATTCCGGTTGATGGCGATCTCTTCCGGCGAGCACCCGGCAAGCAGGGCTAACTTCTGCCGCAACGGCTCCCGGCCCTGGTCAAGAATGCGCCACATATAATAAGAGGGGCCCTCATTGGATAATTTATTATACCGCTCAACCGCTTCCTGTACGATTCTTGGTGATGGGCTCACACCGCCGTTATTCAAAATAATCAGGTTCGAATTAACCGTATACGATTGCTGTATCACGCTCCAGTAATCTTCATCCGATGCCGCCGCTTCGGGCGAAAGCGAGGCGATCTTTGCAGATGCCTGATCCCAGGAAGCTGCATGTAATTGGTTGAACAGGCTGTTGGCCGAAAAAGCCCCCGCCATCAATCCCATTTTCTGTATGAATTTCCTGCGTTGTTCCATGTGGTTGAATTGAAGGAGAAAGTTAAGGAAGTTCATGGATCATAATAAAATCTATTCTGTATCGCTATGCCCCATGAACTATGATCCATGAACATTTCTTAGTTTTGCATAGAAACTGGTAACCATGCGGAAGAAAGGATTTTTAGTGGGGATATTACTCATATCCGGGGCACAATGGCTGCAGGCGCAATGCTCCATCTGTACCAAAACAGCCTCTCAATTAGGCGAAGGGCCGGCGCAGGCATTAAATTCAGCGATCATTTATCTCGCAGCAGCTCCTTTTGCGATCATGGGATACATTGGCTACCGCTGGTGGAAGAATGAAAAGGCGCTAAACGAATCCGAATGATCCGGTTCAGGATTGTATGTATTTTTTAATGAACCGGTACAGGTTACTCTCTTTTGCTCTTTCCAGTTCTATTTTCAATTCTTTTTTCTGAACATCCTGCATTCTGTGTTGCTGGATCAGGTGGTAGGCTTTCTCTGCCAATAGCCAGTATTTCCTGTCTGTTGTTTGCACCTGCTGTTCATGCAGTTCTATTTTCTCAAACAGCTCATCGATCCCTTCTTTCTGCGAGGCAACTGTTTTTACAATGGCTATTTCACCAGCCACCCGGTTAAAGGCCGGCGCCAGCATCATCCGCAGGTTCCTCACAAACACATCCGCGCCTGGCCTGTCGGCCTTGTTCACCACAAATACATCCGCTATTTCCATTAAACCCGCTTTCATCGTCTGTACCTCATCCCCCGCCTCGGGTACCACTACCACAACCGTTGTATCTGCAAGCCCGGCAATTTCAATTTCGCTTTGCCCCACCCCAACCGTTTCAATGATAATATGATCGAACCCCGCCGCTTTCATCAGGTCCGATATCTCGATGATCTTTGGATGCAGCCCGCCCAAACTCCCGCGTGTAGCCAGTGAGCGGATAAATACACCGGGATGGTTATACCATTCACTCATCCGGATCCTGTCGCCCAGCAAGGCTCCCAGGTTAAATGGCGAGGAGGGATCCACACAAAGAATACCTGTTTTTTTATTCCCGGCAACCAGTTTGCCGATCAATGCGTCCACCAAGGTGCTTTTACCTGCACCGGGCGGTCCTGTGATCCCAATGATCTTTGTAGTGGAGGGCGGGAGGTTTTCGAGCAGCGACTCATATCCTTCCACCTCATTTTCTACCAGGGAAATGGCCCTGGCGAGCGATTTTGCATTTCCTTCCCGGATATCTTTTAATAATTCCTCCCACATGATGACTAAAAGTAAACCGGATGAACGAATTTAGACGCATGATGCAAAGAGTGTTGAAAAATAAGCTGGCAGAACAGATCACCCCGGCTCTCCTCGTATTGTTAATGATCGGCTTGCTTTTCAGCCGCGCACTCCTCTCTTTTGCATCCGTTGCAATGATTATTCCCTTCATTCTGAATTATCCCGGACTAACCAAAACAAAATGGCCACTCACAGCTATCGCTTTAATCCTGCTTCCCGTGATTGTTTCCGGTTGTTGGAGTGCGGATAAACAGGTTTGGATAAACAGCGTATTGGTAAAGGTACCCTTACTCACCATCCTGCTGGGGTTATCCGCTTCAAAACTCACACAAAGAACCTGGCAGAAGCTGGTATGGGTGTACCTGGTTATTATTGCTACCGGTTGCTGCTGGAGCCTGTTTCAATACCTTGGCGACAGGCATGCGATCCAGGAAAGTTATTTACGGGCCAAAGTGATGCCTACGCCTGCCGACCAGGATTATATCCGTTTCAGCTGGATGGTAGGGATCGGTGTGTTCCTTGGTTTGAAATGCCTGTTCCTGACAAGAGATAAAAAAATGCGTGCGCTGATCGCATCCTTTATTATTTTCCTGGTGATCTATCTGCATGTGCTTGCTTCAAAAACAGGTTTGCTGTCTTTATACAGCGGCTGTTGTATCTACCTCTTTTATATCATCATTATTCAAAAAAAATGGAAACTGGGCGCAGGGTTGGTTCTTACACTGATCATAAGCGTTATACTGGCTTATACCAATTTACCTACGCTCCACAACCGTGTTCAGTATGTTGTGTATGATTTCAACAATTATTCAAGAGGAAACTATATCCCCGGGTATAATGATGCGGCAAGATGGTTATCGATTAAGGCAGGGTATGCCATTACGCAGCAAAACCCTTTCACCGGTGTGGGCTTTGGCGATCTTCCTGTGGCAGTTAATCAATGGCATCAAAAAACGCATCCGGATAGTTATGACTATGAGCGGTTCCTGCCTGCCAATGAGTGGCTCGTCTACGGCGCAGGAAGCGGATGGCCCGGTTTGCTTGTTTTTACAGCGGGGATCTTCTTTTTATTTTACCTGACCACGGCCAAAGATCCTTTGTCGGTTATTTTGTCTGCAACTGCCTGTATCCCATTTCTCACGGATGATTCGCTTGAGGGGCAGTATGGCGTGATACTCTTGGCTTTTATTGCTTTCTTTGGGCAGCAGAAATTTTCTAAACAGTACTTACCCGTATGAACAGCCAGGTTAGCGTAGTGATCATTTGCCGGAACGAGGCCCATATCATTGGCAGAACCATTGAAGCAGCATTCCGGTTCACAGATGATGTGGTGGTAGTCGACAGCGGCAGTAACGATGGTACGCAATCCATTGTTACCGCTGCGGGTGCAAGACTGCTGGAAACGGGATGGGACGGGTATGGAAAGAATAAGAATAAAGGCGTGACCATGGCGCGGTACGACTGGATCTTATCCGTTGATGCCGATGAGGTTGCGGATGATGCATTGGCAAATCAGCTGCGCGAGTTGGTTTTAGCGGGGCCGGAAACCATGTACAACATTCTTTTCCGTGTTTTTTTGGGGGATAAACGAATCCGTTACGGCGAATGGTCGAACGATGCGCATATCCGTTTATACAACCGCAACCACACACATTGGAACGAGGCCGAAGTTCATGAGAACCTGTTATTGCCGGATCATACACAAGTGATCACATTAAAGGGGCACCTGCTCCATTATACCTCCGGTGACCTGCATGAGTTTGCCATGAAAACGGTAAACTATGCGGTATTGAACGCCGCAAAATACCAGCACCAGGGTAAAAAAGCAGGGTGGACAAAAATTTACCTCGCAGCTCCTTTTTCTTTTGTTAAAAATTATTTTTTTCGCCTGGGTTTTCTGGATGGAAGGGCCGGTTTTACGATCGCGAAAATGAATGCTTTTTATACATTGTTAAAATACCTGCGGCTGGCAGAGTTGAATAAACAGCAGAAGAGTTCTAATCACTAATTTTGCGGCATGACCAATTTTATTCCCCTATTTCCACTGGGTATTGTTGTGTACCCGGGAGAAATGGTAAACCTGCACATCTTTGAACCACGTTATAAAGAATTGATCAACGAATGTTATGCCGAAGCAAAACCTTTTGGCGTGCCCACCGTTTTAAGCAATGGGATGGCAGAGATGGGAACAACTGTTGAGATCACGGAGATCGTAGAGGTTTACGCTGATGGTAAAATAGATATCCGCACAAAGGGCAAAGAAGTGTTCCGTATACTGGAAGTAGTAAAGACCATTCCTGAAAAAAGTTATAGC
>JANXRX010000083.1 GCA_025352905.1 Bacteroidota bacterium
TTCTGCATATGCATCTTTTCCATGATACGCGACCGGTACGTGCTGATGGTATTTACATTGAGGGATAATATCTCACCAATAGCGGAAATACTTTTGCCCATAACGATCATTTTGAATACTTCAAATTCCCTGTCTGATAACTGTTCATGCGGCGCCTGTGAATTGTTCTGCTCAATAGAACCGGCCAGCACCTCGGCTACTTCGCTGGTAATATATTTGCGCCCACTGAGTATCTGCTGAACAGCTTTTACCAGTTCATAAGGAGCACTTTCCTTGGTAAGATACCCGGAAGCACCCGCTTTTAACGATCGTACGGCATACTGCTCAGGTGCATGCATACTGAGCATGAGTACCGGTGTTTGCGGCGCATGTTCCTTGATCTGTTTTAAGATCTCGATCCCGGAATATCCCGGCATACTGATATCGGATATAATAATATCCCATTTTTCATTCAATGCTTTTTTGAGAAGATCGGCCGAATCGGCCACATCAAAGATGTCGGCGAAAGGAAAAGACTCTACTAATATTTTACGTAAACCTTCACGTATTAACGTATGATCATCAGCTATCAATATTCGCATTCGCGTTCGTTTTGGGGGGTGTTCAAACGTTTTGTCCTTCTTTATTGCTCCAAATGTACTACATATAGAATTTAGACCGGCAGGTTCCCGAAAGGACCTGCCGGTTGTTGCAGTTACTGGTTGCTTCATCGAAACAAGATATTGTAATTAACTCACTGATTTACTGGTGGATACACCGTTTATTTGCGGGTAAAACACTGAATTTGCGTTTATTTGTGATCGAAATGGGTAAAGGTGGCTTGTTTTACTATCCTGACTTAGCTTTGCCCGCTGATAAAACAGACCTGTATGACATTTGAAGAACTGGTTACCAATCATTCCGCTGCAATGATAGAAAAGTTAGTATCGCATGTGGTCAGTATTGATCCCGTAGAAATCCGTTTTGATTTTTTTGAACAGGATCAGTGGGCCATGATCACGATGCACGAGTACGAGGAGGATAAGGAAGTGTCGGTACGTCTGCATCCCGGCGACCAGTATGAACTATATTTTGGTTATTACGATGATGAGGATGAATTCTTTGAGATCACCCATGCTTTTACCGACGAAGAGAAGAAGATCCTTCCCGAGGGTCTGAAAAAACTAATGAAAAAAGTGCTGGATGATGAACAGGGAATCCGGATACCGGGCAATTTTCTTTCGAGGTAATTCACCTATTTCCAAAAGGTTCTCAGTCATTGATATTTTTTGTTAACAGCGTTCAGTTTGACGGATGTTGCCAGTATGAATGATGTTAAGTACCCGAATCCTTTTAAATAATGGTTAATCGGCTTTTTCCAATAAGGAATTCGTCTTTGTATCTTTCATAAACAGGTATACCAGCAGTGAAATAAATATACAAGCTGAAGTATACCAGTAATACCCGCTTTCATTTCCTGCGTTCTTAAACCATAGAGCAAAATATTCAGCGGTTCCCCCGAAAAGTGCAACCGCAACCGAGTACGGGAAACCGACACCCAATGCGCGGATATTGGCGGGGAACAATTCTGCTTTTACAACCGCATTAATAGAAGTGTACCCGCTAACGATCAGTAATGCCGCCATCATCAGGCCAAAAATGACCAGCTGGTTATTGGCATGGCTCAGAACTGTTAGGATAGGCACGGTACACAGGGTACCCGCTATGCCAAAACCGATCAATAAAGGCTTTCTGCCGATCCTGTCTGACAATAAACCAAACAGGGGTTGCAGGGCCGCATAAATCAATAACGCAACAAACATTAACAAGGTGGCCTGGGCCTTTGTAAGGTGTACCGTATTCACCAGGAACTTTTGCATATAGGTTGTATAGGTATAAAAGGCAAGGGTACCCCCTAATGTTAATCCTACTACCGTGGCAACCGCACGCGGGTGCTTCAGTAATTCTTTGACAGACCCCTGCCTCGTCCTTTCATTTTTGGCGTTCTCGAACGCAGGCGTTTCTTCCATATTGCTCCGCAGGTAAAAGGCGATCAGTGATAAAGCAGAGCCAACAAAAAACGGTATCCGCCAACCCCATTCCTGCATTTGCGTTGTGGTCAGGATATTTTGTAATAATAGCTGTATGCCCACGGCAATCAATTGCCCGCCGATCAGTGTTACGTATTGGAAACTGGAATAATAACCCCTTCTCCCCTTACCTGCCATCTCGCTCAGGTAGGTAGCGGCTGTTCCGTATTCACCGCCAACACTCAGCCCCTGCAACAGTCTTGCAGCCAGCAATAAAGCAGGCGCCGCAATCCCGATACTTTTATAACCGGGTGTAACAGCGATCAGCAAAGAGCCGAAAGACATCAGCAAAACGGAAAGTGTCATGGCCCATTTTCTTCCTTTACGGTCGGCCAGGCTGCCGAATAACCATCCGCCTATCGGCCGCATCAGGAACCCTACGGCAAAAATACCAGCCGTATTGAGCAGGTTGGCGGTTGGGTCTTTTCCCGGAAAAAATACGGGTGCGAAGTATAGAGAAAAAGCGGCGTATGCATACCAGTCATACCATTCCACGAGGTTACCTACTGATCCGCTTACGATCGCCCGCAATCGGTGGGGAACCTGTTCGGCATGAGATGATTTACCTGCTATTTGCATACACAATTATTAGGATGAAAATTAAATAAGGATTCTCAGGGCATCGGGCTCAGGTTCTCCCATTTCACTTTCCAGGTTCCATCTTTCGGAAAACCGGGATTAACCGTTTTAGATCCATCATACCCTGCACACATTAACGCAACCGCCGATAATATTCCACCATTTCCCGGCAGGTAAATGGTTAACCTTCCATCCTGGTAATTATGCCCGTTTACGAGATACGTATTGGTTTTGATATTTCTAAATAACGCATCCAATGCAAGAGAAGGCTGTTGCAGTCGCGTTGCTGTCATAGCAACCAGTGGAAAATCCCAGCCCCAGGTATGCTCCCAGTGCCATATTTTATCAACAAGAGTGTACGTCTTATGCATGACTGCCGTATCGAGATGATTACCTGCCGGTATAGTTGCCAATGCAGCCAGTACCGCGGGGTGATCAATGGTATATTTACTGTCTGCATCATAACAGTCCGGTGTGCTTTCTGTTGCGAGGTACACCCCGTTTTTCTGCGGAAGCGGCGCCAGTTTTTGTAAGATAAGATCCCATTCTTTTTTGCGTTTCATCCCCAATCTTTCCCGCCAGGCCTGTGCCGTTTCTAAACCCCAACTCCAATACGCCAGTTCGTAGGTGGGATTAAAAGTTGTTTCGGCATTAAAACATTCCTGCGCCGGTATCAGTCCCCTGCCCAAATTATACCGGTCATTTTTTTGTTCATAGGTTGGAAAGGATGCCATAAAATCGGCGGTCTCAAAAATCAGGTTCTTGTATTTGTCTAATATCTTTTTATCTTTTTTGTTACGATACACCAGTTCAGCCAGGTAAATGAGATGCGGCTGTTGCCAGATAAGAAACGCGCCTACTGAGGAAGGCACTTCTCTTCCCGTATTATCCGTCATTTTCTGCCAGCGCAATCCTGCAAAGCCTTGTCGCCTGGCAATCTCTTTTGCTTCTTTAGCAGCTGTAAAATACCATTGCAGGCTTTTCTCCAACAGGTCTGTCCTGTTCCACAATGCATAATGCGCCGCATGCCACCATAGCATTTCAAGATGCGGTTTGCCATACCAGCTATTATAAGTAAGACCGGTTTCCTGCGGAGGATAATTGCCGGCGCATTGAATCTTTGTGAGATATTGTGAAAGAATAACGCGTCTTTCGAGTTCAAAAGCACGCGGATCTGTGCTACCGGCAAAATCAACTGCACCGCCCGAGAGCCAGAATTTTTTCCAGCCCCCTTCGCTGCTATTTTTTGTGGTCGTATACGAAGGGGTAATTTGTTTGACAAGAGGAGAAAATAAAATACCAAATTCAAAGTCCGCTCCTTCGGTTGGCATGATCGTAAAATAATGCGCAGATCTTTCTTTTAGTATCGCAGGCCCCTTCCATGTTGCCTGCAGGTAATAAGTGGTCGTATCCAATGAATGCCTGATCACGGCACCATTTAGTAAATGGGTGGTAATTACCGATTGGTGTTTTTCATTCCCGTTGAAATTGGTTCCCTCATCTGCAAAAGCGCCGGTGGGATACGGGAACCTGATGCGGATACCCAACCTGCCTTCTGCTACAAGTGGTGAACTGATCTTTGCGGCAATGGCATCTTCTTCCTGGTTACCATAAGTAATTACTGTAACCGGTGTTCCTTCCACGGTGAAGCGGCTGGTGATCTGTCCCTTCCACGCATCCAATTCCTGGTGAATATTTTTAATATCGCCCGGCTCCGCCGGTGATCCATCTTTTTTGGTTATCTCTAAACCGATATTTCCCAATTGCAGGCGGTGCTGGTTGATGCGGAAATAATCGGCAGCTTCTTTACTGGTTTTGGGTTCTTTGGGTTGAACGGCATAACTGATCTTCTTCCCTTCCAGTTCGTATGTTTTGAGCGCTTCCGCTTCGCGGTAATGCGCAGTATTGGGGAAACTGTGCCAGCCCCATTCCGATTCTGTTCCCAGGGGTACTCCTTTTTTATAATAGGCAGGAAATGTTTGCAGACCTGTTACATCTGTTGTAAAAGCAAACGAACCGTTACCCACAGAAAGCGAAGCAAGCGTGTCCATCGTTGTTACTGTAACGGTATGCCTTTGTATTACCGCCTGCCTGTCTATTTTTTGTTGGGCATATATAAAAACAGGGATAAGAAAACAGGCAAAAAAGACCCGGTATCCATTTCCGCTGTGACTACCCGAACGTACGAAAGCCATAACTATTCACTTTGAACAAAACGGAACTGTTTTGTGGTGATGAAAAGTAAATAAAACTGCTTACTTATTGGCA
>JANXRX010000134.1 GCA_025352905.1 Bacteroidota bacterium
CCGCTCTTGCTGCTGCTCACACCCGCACCCTGTATGGTCACACTTACTTTTTCATCTCCACCGCCACCGGTGATACTTAACGGATTTTGCAGACCCTGGTAAAATACCCTTGTCTTGTCCGTTGAAACAACCAGTCCCGACGGAACGCCAACTGTATATTTTACTTCTTTTTCGATCGTAGCCAGTTCCCCATTGGGTTTATAATAAGAGATCCTCACTTTTTTGGAATAGGCACCCGATCCGGATACCGTTGTTTTGTATTCGGCCGAACCATCTTCTTTTAAGGGTACGGAAGCGCCATCTACGGTGATGGTTGGCCTTGCCGCCTTACTGAAAGCGCCGATACCTGCGGTGATGGTCAGTTCTTCACCGGGCATGGCATACTGGGTACTGGATTGTGCAAATGCCTGGAAGGCATCATACACGATTTCTACTTCCCCGATTTTTTTATGGCAGAATTCAACCACCTGTGATTCCGAATTTTTTACATCATTTTCAAACTTGCTGAGGATGGTGATAGCCGCAACCGTGGGGGTCATATGAAAATAATTAAACTCCCAGGGTTCTTTACCGGTTCCTGTTCCGCTCCTCGGTATGCTGAGATCCAATGGTAAAGTTGATCCCAGTTCCCTGGCAACACTTGAATCAACCCCGAGCAACTGCTGTTTAAACGCTGTCAGTTTCGCCAGCAATTCTTTTCCTTTCGCTTTTCCTTCGGGTGGTGAAGAAACAAACAAACGGGTTGCCGCTTCAAGGTCATCTTCTTTATAGGTTTCAACGCCATTGACCGTTTTCAGGTTGGCTTCTTTTTTCAGTTCCAGTTTCAGGGCATCAATATAGCTATACATATCATCGGCCAGTTTCTTTGCCTGCATCGCTTTTGGCAACCATTCCTGTGCTTTTTCTCTTGTCTTTTCGTCGTCGATCTTCCGTTGAAAAGACTTGAATATGTCTACATTTTTCTGTTCGGCAATACCCGTTGCGGTGTTCAGACTGCGGTCAACCGTTTTAAATGCATTCAGGATCTCTGCCGAAACATTCAGTGCCAACAGTGCGGTAAGCACCAGGTACATAATGTTGATCATTTTTTGCCGCGGTTCCTTAGGTAGTGACATTCTTGCTTATATTTTTATAACTGCTGGTTGTTTTGGTAATATTTTTTTGCCGAGGATATCATCTTCCCCCCTGCATAGCGGTAAGCATATTACCATACAACTGGTTCAGCTTTCCTAAATTGGCGGCAAGGTTGGCGATCTCCTGTTTGGCCTTCATCGCATCTTCTGCGCTGCCTGCCATCGTAGAAGAAGCCTGTGCCAGTTTACCATAGAACTGGTTCAATGCTTTTAAATGATTATTGCTTTCCTGGAGTTCCAGTTCGTAGATAGTATTTAAAGATCCCAGGTTCTTGGTGAGCGACTGCATCTGTACATGAAACTGTTTGGTGCTTTCAGAAGCGCCGTGGAAACTGGCAAGCGATTGTGAAGCAACCGTTGCTGCGTCTTTAATAGAACCCAGGGCAACCGTGGCTTCCTTTGTTTTCGCAGAAAAATCACCGGTAGATTTTATGATATCACCTACTTCTGATATCTGTGTTACGCTGGTACCCAGTTTTTGAAAACTGGCGCTCAGTTTAGAAAGACTGGTTGGTGTAATATCAGCCTCAGCCATCATTTTTTCCATGCTTTTCAAAGCAGGATTGTCTTTTTCTTTTCCCGGGAGATGTACTTCATGATCGTCGATAGCAGGGTAAACAATATAGAGTACGCCATATCCGAGGAAGATAACGGCTTCTACGGTCAGACCCACTTTCAACATGATATCTGCGATCTCGGTATGTAATATTTTCTGTAACGCACCATAAATAACCACCGCGGCGGCAATAGATACGAATACATCAAACCATTTGGTGACTTTAGGAGGAATTGCAGCTGCCATCTTATGTATTTTTTGTTTTTATTAAAATGTTACTCTGCCCGTTGCTTCCCTTCCGGGTTTAGCCACATGCATTTATTAAATTAAATGTAATGAGATACTTCCTTTGCACTTACCGGGTCCGCTTATCTTTTCATTTTGGGTGCAAGGTCGATCACGCAACGAAAACCGATATACGATTTTGCCGTATCCTGGTATTCATAGTTCCGTGTACTCACCTGCAGGAAATAAGAAACGTCTTTCCAGCTACCGCCACGTACCACTTTCCGTTTTTCTCTCGGACGGTCGGAATCTTTGGCTTCATACCTGATATCCGGGCTGAGGTCTGACATTAAATTATAAGCGCCTTCATAGAAATAAGAACCTGTCCATTCGGCCACATTACCCGCCATATTATATAACCCGTACTGATTGGGCCAGTAAGCATCGGCCCTAACCGTGTAAAATCCGCCATCTTCGGCGTAGTTACCACGACCGGGTTTAAAATTGGCCAGTAAACAGCCTTTTTTATTTCTCAGGTAAGGGTTTCCCCATGGAAACATAGAATTGGTAAGACCGCCCCTTGCTGCATATTCCCACTCACTCTCACTGGGTAAACGGTAATCACCGTCCATGACCAGTTTCTTTTTATCGAGATAACTGTTCTGGATATGTGTTCTCCAATGGCAGAAAGCTACAGCCTGTTTCCAGTTGATTCCAACAACAGGGTAATTACCAAAGGAAGGATGTGAAAAATAACGTTTGGTCATTGGTTCGTTATAGGAATAAGAGAAATCCCTCATCCATACCAATGTATCCGGGTAAATTTTCTGATCAGCCCGGATAATAAAGTTGCTCTTGTATAAACCGGCATTATCTCTTTTTGCGGCGGCTGCCAGGTCATAATACTCCATCCGGTAAGCCAGTTTATCAGGATCTATTTCCGGTTTGCCATACAGCCTGTTATCAGGCGCCAGGTTCAGCTCATTCAGTTTTTCGATCGTATTACGATCGTATTTGATGGTGGCCACTTTCTTCCAGTCAACCGCCATAGTATCATTTGCTTTATTAATGCCCGGTCCGAAAAGGATCTTAAAAGCGAGTGAATCCCGTACCCAGTTTACAAACTGGCGGTAATCGTTATTGGTCATTTCTGTTTTATCCATCCAGAAACCGGGTATAGAAACCTGCCTGTTACGGCTGGTATAATTATAGCTAATGTCTTCATCACTGGGGCCCATATGAAATGTACCAGGCTGGATAAATACCATGTTCAGGGGCGCACCCATGCTTGGCCTGGTGGTAGGGGATACTCCATGCAACTGCCCATCATCCGGCAGTATACCCTTGCTTTTGCCCTTTTTAAAGCAGGACACAAGACTCACTGATAAAACGACTATACAAATCGTAGTTAAATAACCTTTCATTTTACGAACTGGTTTATGACAGTGACAAATATAAGTTTTCCATCGGCAGTTGTACCGATTTTCAGATTTTGTTACCAATAATTTTACAATCTGGGTAAAGGTAATGTCAGGTTTTTACAAATAAGAGTTTTTACAATATGGGGCTCGAAGCCGCTGTCATACCAAGCAAATTAGTGTATTCTTTTGTTACACATTTGCTAAAAACTCCTCAATTTTTGTAAATGGTTCACTACAGGTATAATCCTTACACAGGTAAAAGGCAGTGTTTTCCCCTTTTCCGGGTATTTTCTTCCCGTTTAATAACGGGAAAACCGTTGTTTTAGTTTCCCCGGTCTGTAGAATCTTATTGGGAATGAATTTCTGTAGAACAGGAGCCAGGAATTGTTTTGCCTGCTGCCCAAGAATGGCTATTTCCAGCTGTCCATGCGTTACGGTTTGGATACAGAGCGACCAAACGCCAAATGAACTGGGATATCTGAGAATCGCTTTACCCAAGGATCGAAGAAGGTCATGGGCATGTTCGCGCCAGTTTTGCCGGTCAAATACAACCGCCAGGTACAGCAGGTTGTACACCATTACCCCGTTTCCGCTGGGGGTAGCGCCATCATAGACCTCTTTTTTGCGTATGACCACATCGGTCTGTGAGCGATGGGTATAAAAGAAGAACCCGGTTGTTTCCTCTACAAAACTGGCCATTACCCATTCGGTCAGTGTTTGGGCTTTTAGCAGGTAATCCCCTTCCCCGGTAATTTCCTGCAGGTGGATATAGGCCTGGATCAGGTAGGCATAATCATCTAAAAAAGCGGGGATCTTAGCCTGGCCATTTTTATAGGTATGGTGCCAGTTACCATCAGGGCCGGTAAATCTCGCTTCCAGGAAAGCCATATTCTTAATGGCCCTCTCACGATAAGAAATAATACCCGTTGCGGCAAATGCTTTTGCATAGGCGGTATTCATCAAGGCGTTCCAGCCAAGGAGTATTTTATCATCCAGTAAGGGCCGGGGTCTTTTGGCGCGATACGCAAACAGGATCGCTTTGCTTTTTTCAAGGATATTTTCCAGTTCCGCTGTTGTTATTCCATTCTTTTCTGCAAAAGCAGCTGCGGGTTCCCTAACCCAGAGAATATTCACATGCTCCCAATTACCCGTATCTGTTACATCGTAAAATGCACAGAAAACAGGCGCCATATCACCCAATAAACTGTCTATTTCTTCTTTTTGCCAGGTATAGAATTTTCCCTCCACACCCTCGCTGTCGGCATCCAGTGCACTGTAAAATCCATACTCGTTACTGGTCATCTCCCTCTCAATAAATGCGAGAGTCTGGGCTATAGCTTTGGCATAATAGGGTTGTCCGGTAACCTGGAGGGCCTCTGCCATTACACTTGTGATCAGGGCATTATCGTACAACATTTTTTCAAAATGCGGGGCCAGCCATTTACTATCGGTACTGTAGCGGGCGAACCCGCCGCCTAACTGGTCAAAAATACCGCCGTCGATCATTTTATCCAGGCTCAGTAACGCCTGTGCCAGGCAGGTTTCGTCTTTGGCAAAATGATACTGCCGCAACAGGTACTGGATGCAAAACGTTTGTGGAAATTTAGGCGCCCCCCCGAAGCCTCCCCATTGCGTATCCGCATTCTTCAATATGTTTTCTGCAATGGTCTTAAGGGTTTCCACCGAAAAAAAACCAGCCTCAGGTACCGTTCCTGTTTGCTGTATGCCAAAAGCATTGGCTGTTAATAAATGCGCTGTAAGGTTTTCTGCCTGCGACAGGATCTCTTCTTTTTTATCCTGGTATCCTTTGTGTACCCCGGCGAGGATCTCTTTCCAGCTTGCACGGTTAAATGCCTGCACAGGCGGGAAATAAGTGCCTCCGAAAAAAGGTTTTTTTTCGGGGGTCAGGAATACATTCAATGGCCACCCGCCGCTACCTGTCATTGCCTGTACCGCATCCATGTAAATATGATCCAGGTCGGGTCTTTCTTCCCTGTCTATCTTAATGTTGATAAAATATTCATTCATTACAGCGGCTGTGGCCTCATCCTCAAAACTTTCGCGTTCCATCACATGGCACCAATGACAGGCCGCATAGCCGATACTTACCAGGATTGGTTTGTCTTCGGTAACTGCCCGCTGCAAAGCCTCCTCACCCCATGGGTACCAGTTTACCGGGTTATGGGCGTGCTGGAGAAGGTAAGGACTTGTTTCATGAATAAGATGGTTGGTGTGCATGGGTGAAAATATCGAATACCGGGTAAGTAATAAGTTTACCGGCTATTTTTTTACTGTGCTGAAAAGGTATTGATCCAGCGCTGCTACCATGCTTGGTTTTTGAGGAGAGGGCACCTTAATATCAGGTTTCATACCGGCGTCTTCCACGGCCTTGGAGGTATTGGTGCCGAATGCACCGATGATGGTGCCGTTCTGTTTAAAACCCGGTAAATTATCGAAAAGGCTTTTTACACCACTGGGGGTAAAAAAGCAGATCACATCATATTCTTTTGAACTGAGCACTTCTTTAATATCGCTGCTGATGGTTCGGTACATAAAACCCAGCTGGAACTCGCACTTATTTGTCTTTAGCCAGTTCACTATTTCGTTGTCCTGCTGGTTCTCACTACACACATATAAAAATTTCTCATTTTCCTTGTGTTTGTTGATCACATCAAACATGCTCTTATTGGTTCCGTCGGCGCCATAGAACACTTTTCGTTTTCGATAGAGTATGAATTTTTGGAGATAAAGGGCCACTGCTTCGGTGATGCAGAAATACTTGGTATCCTGGCCGATGGTGACCTTCATTTCTTCGCACATCCTGAAAAAATGGTCGATGGCATTGCGGCTCGTGAACATGACCGCTGAAAAATACATGATATCGATCTTTTGCTTGCGGAACTCCCTTGCCGGGATCCCTTCCAGTTTGATAAAGGGATGAAAGAAGAGCTCAACATGATACTTCCGCTCCAGGTCAAAATAAGGTGATTTATCGCTTTCTGGTCGGGGCTGGGAAATCAGGATTTTTTTCTTTGCTTTAACCGTCGCTTTTGACCCATTTTTTATCATGTTGCTATTCTGAGGTATTGCAAAATTAAAAACTCCCGGCAATATAATTGATCAGCATCTTATAGATCAATACAAGCGGAAGCACTTCTACTGCACAAAGGTACAGGAAAAAATGTACCGCGTTCACTTTCAGTTTATTCCGTATAGCGGCAAATGAAACAAGGTATCGGTAGGCAAACAGGATCGTGACCAGTATAATAGCAACGGTGATGGACACGTCTATCACTGCAGGTACTGCAAATGCCAGGATGAGCAGGAAGGGGATCAATATTACCCCCATCACTTTATTAACCATAAAAACGATAAAAGTATAGGCGCCCGCTGCTTCTTTGGTGTTGAATACCCATCCCGCAAACAGGAGGAACAGGTATTTACCAAGGTAAACCAGTAGTAATATCAGCGCGCAACCCAGTGCCAGCAGCCAGAAAGAACCGGTGGACCAGTGCCTGTACTGGATCAGTAAGCTCACATACAGCCCCACGCTGATAAAATACAGCAGGTTGATCAGCAGGGAAGCGAGGTTATCCTGTAACAGCTGTTCGCGTGTTTGCTTCTGGCGGAGTGTGGTTTGGAAGAAAACAACGAAGAGGTTTCTGAAATATTTTGGAAATGCTGCCCGGATAAAGGCCAGGAGAAATACGATACCCGCCATCAGGTAAAAAAGATCGTCTTTCGTATCCTGCCGGTGATAATTGATCAGCATATACACCGCCGGTTTGTTAAGCGGCAGGAATGGATGTGTTTCGTATTTTTTATAGGTACCCGTGTCTATATGAATGGGCTGTGTCGGAACAGGTTGTATCGTTTTGCGGATAGAATCTTTCCGGGCAGGTGTATCACTGACAACTGCGGACGGCGTTGTGTCTTCACCCATGGCTTCTCTAAGGGCCGCGGCCTGGTTAATGCTGTCTGTATTTTTTTCAGGCGCCCTTTTTTTGACCAGTGGCGGCCTGGGTTGTTCTGTGCGGGTTGATTCAGGATTAACCGTAGAATCCACCTGGGCCATACAGGTAGTTATACCACCCAACAAAAAAAATATCGCCAGTAAATGCTTCAAAGAGGGAATTTGAAGCAAAACTATTGAATAACAGTAATTTTACCGCTTACTCTTTTCCTGAAAAATGTCCGGCATCTATATTCATATCCCTTTTTGTAAAAAAGCCTGTCAGTACTGTGATTTCCATTTTTCCACTTCCCTGCATGGAATGCCGGAACTTGTGGGCGCCATCAGGCAGGAAGTATTGTTGCAACAGGGTTATCTTACCGGGAAAGTTGATACTATCTATTTCGGGGGCGGCACCCCTTCTTTACTCTCCGGTAACGAACTACAGCGGATCCTAAAACAGTTACGGGAAACATTCCAGGTACCGGCAGATGCAGAGATCACATTAGAAGCGAACCCTGATGATATAACCATACAAAAAGCCAGGGAATGGAAGCTTTGCGGTATTAACCGCTTAAGTATCGGGATCCAGTCTTTTTTTGAGGAGGATCTTCGTTGGATGAACCGTGCGCATACGGCAGAACAGGCCCTTCTTTGTATTGAAACAGTACAGGAAGCGGGTTTTGATAACTTTACTATCGACCTGATTTATGGAACGCCTTTTTTGACAGATGAGCAATGGAAAGAAAATGTTGACAGGGCAATTTCTTCCGGGGTGCCGCACCTGTCGTGTTATGCGCTGACAGTAGAACCCAAAACCGCATTGGCAAAAATGATCGCCGCTAAAACCGTTGCTAATGTTGATCCCGACAAACAGGCAAGACATTTTTCTTTGCTGATGCAATGGTTAGCTGATGCCGGTTTTGAGCAATACGAGATTTCCAATTTCGCCCGCCCGGGATGGCGGAGCAAGCATAACAGCGCCTACTGGCAGGGAATGCATTACCTGGGCCTCGGGCCCTCCGCACATTCCTTTAATGGAAAGAGCCGGCAATGGAACATAGCCAATAACGCTTTGTATATAAAGAGCATTGAACACGGTACGGTTCCTTATGAGCTGGAAACATTAACGGGTATGCAGCAATTGAATGAATACATTATGACGGGCCTGCGAACCATCGAAGGTATTTCTTTAGAAAAAGTGGCTATTCAATGGGGTAACCCGGCTTCGGAAAATATATCGTTGGCAGCGAAAAAATACTTGTCAGAAGGTTATGTGATCAGCGATAACGATTGTCTCCGGTTGAGTGATACGGGCAAGTTCCTCGCCGATGGGATCGCCTCGGCCCTGTTCAGTGTTTAGGGAAAATCTTCTTTACAGCAGAGATCACGAAGATCACGCCTATCATGAGAAGAATTGCTGCAGGACTAACTATGGTAAATGACAGTGGCATAACTACCCTAAGGTACGAATTATTTTATACAAGAAATCCTTCTATTTTCTTAAAACCTTCTTCTGCAGGGAGCTGTTCCCAGAGGATAGAATAGATCGTATCTGCGATGGGCATTTCTGATCTGAGTTTTTCGTTTATGAGGTGGATGCATTTGGCCGCATTATATCCTTCCGCCACCATATTAAGTTCCAGCTGGGCGGCTGTAACAGAATATCCTTTCCCGATCATATTACCAAAGGTCCTGTTTCGGCTGTAGAGCGAATAACAGGTTACGAGCAGATCACCCAGGTAAACAGAAGCGGCATAATTCACCGTGTTATCGTTCCCGGTTTTGCTGATATTTTTTAAGAACCGGACCATCTCGTTGGCGCTGTTGGCTATATAAACACTTAAGAAATTGTCGCCATATTCCAGGCCGTGCCCGATACCGGCACCCAATGCATAGATATTTTTCAATACTGCTGCGTATTGCACGCCCAGTGTGTCTGTGTTCAGTACTGTGTTTACATATTCTGTTTTAAAAAAAGAAGCCAGTTCCCCAACAGCTTTTTCATCAACACCAGAGAAAGTGAGATAAGATAGCTTTTCAGAAGCCACTTCTTCGGCGTGGCATGGGCCCAGTAAGGCGAAGTAATCATTTGCAGTTACCGAGAATTTTTCTGCGAGATATTGATCAAGCAACTGGTTACAGGAGGGCATGATCCCTTTTACCGCTGAAATTATTTTCTTTCCTTTTAATGCATCGGGCGGCAGTTGTTCAAAAGCCTGTTCTACATATGCCGAGGGCACCGCAATAACCAATGCTTCGGACCGTGCAACAACCGATAAGAGATCCTGGTTGAGCTGTAATTGTGATTGATCAAAATAAACTGCACTGAGATAATGCGGGTTATGTCTTCTTTTTTCTATGTACGCGATGGTATTACTGTTGCGTATCCACCAATGTATCGTATTACCGTTATCCGTAAGGATCTTTGCCAGTGCCGTGGCCCAGCTTCCGCTGCCAATAATACCTATCTGCATACCAATCAGTCTTAATTCTTTTTCTCATCAAACAGTTTATCCTTGGCAACTACGGTTACCAAGGTGCCATCTTTCAGTGTTTTACTAACTACCGAATAGGGCCCTGTGATCACTTCATCCCCTGGTTTCAGTCCCTCCAGTATTTCAATATAATTAAGGTCCTGGATAGCCGTTTTTACTTTCACCTTCTTCACTGTATTGTCTTTCTGCAAAACAAATACCACTTCTTCTATATCATCATCTGCACTGGTTGATTTAACAGCGGTCTGGTCTTTGGGCTTCTCGTCCTTTTTATCAGTCGGCGCTTTATCGCTTTTCTTATCACGGGTGGTTACTGCGTTTAACGGCACGGATATTACATTCTGTTTGGTCTTTGTTTGTATATCAGCACTCGCACTCATACCCGGACGGAAAGGGAACCCTTTGGTGCTTATTACCAGGTCATGGTAACTCTCGGGTAATAAACGGATATGCACTTTATAGTTGGTCACTTCCGTACTGGTTGATCCCGTGGAGGTGGTTCCTGTATTGGGATTGGCGATCTTATATACCAGGCCCTTGAACTTACGGTTGGTATAAGCGTCCACTTCCACAATAGCCGTATCGCCCAGTTTTACTTTGGGGATATCATTTTCACCTACATCCACCCGAACCTCAATGCTCCGCATATCGGCAACACGCATCATTTCTGTTCCTACATTAAAACTGTTACCGGCCACACGCTCGCCTTTTTTTACATTCATCAAACTCACCATTCCATCCATCGGTGATGTGATCACGGTACGTGAAAGATCCTTATCTGCCTTGGAAAGCTGTGCCTGGGCACTCTGTATGCTTGCCTCGCTGCTTTTCAGGCCCTCTCTTGCTGCATTATAATTTGCCAGTGCAGTAAGATAGTTCTGCTCAGACTGCTCATATTCTGAACGGGAGATTACTTTATCCCCGAGTAATTTTTTTTGCCTGTCGTAAATCACTTTCAGGTTATCCAGCTGTGCTTTTAAACCTGCCATACTTGCCACGGAATTTGAAAGCTGTGCCTTGCTCTGGTTAACACCGGCCACAACCTGGTCGCGCTGTGTTAAATAGATATCTGCATAGATCCTGGCCAGTATCTGCCCGCGCCGTACACTATCGCCTTCATTTACGTTCAGTTCCACGATCTCACCGCTGATATCCGGGCTCACTTTCACTTCTATTTCAGGATATACTTTTCCGCTCGCATTAACGGTTTCGATAATGGTACGCTGGATTACTTTTTCAGAAGAAACCTTGATCTCCTCTTCTTTCCCCAGTACGCCCTTCTTCTTAAGCACGATCAGCACACCTACAATAACAACTAAGCCAATAATGATCCAAAGCAATTTCTTATTCATAATACAGGTTTTCTGGTTTACCGGCAGCGGTCTTTATCGGACAGCGACTTCAGTTATTTTTATAATTTTATTCCTTTCCCTTTGTAAAACTCAAGCAATTTCATTTTGAACACATAATCGTATTGGTTGGTCAGCTGCTGCACTTTCGCTTTTAAAAGATTGTTTTGAATAGTGATCAGGTCCAGTGAATTGAGCAGGCCGATATCATACCGTTTGAGTGCAAAATCATATGCTTTTTGTGCGCTTTCCACACTTTTCTTGCCGGCATTGAATTTCTGGACCGCCGTAACGGCATTGGTATAGGCTCCATAAATATCCTGCTTCAACTTTACATCATCGGCCTGTTTCTGTAACTGTACTGCCTGCAGGTTCAGTTTTGATTGCTGATAAGCAATACGCGCCTGGTGACCGCTGTAAATGGGTATGCTGAGGCTTAACCCTAAGTTTTGCCCAAAGTTATTGCTCAGTTGCGTGCCCCAGCCATCCCATAACTGACCGAAACTACGGGAAGCCTGTGTTACTTTATATACGGGGCTCTGTACAAAATAGTTATTACTGCCGATGGTAACAATGGGTTCAGCCCCCGTTATGGTGTTATACCCACCAAAACTTGCCCCATTTATGTATTTGAATGCATTAGAGAAATTGGTAGAAAGATTGCCTCCCAGTGTTAGCGTGGGATACATCAGACCCTTTGTGGCGAGGATATTTTTTTGCGCCGCTTCTATTCGCAGTGAATCTGCTTTTTGCAGTGGCTGGGCCAGCAAAGCCAGTTGGTACACCATATCCGGTTGCAAATCTCCAAATGATTCTATTGGTATTTTATCAACCGGTGGGGTCTGGATATTGAAAGGTACAGCCGGGTCAAGATTCAGTAAACCAC
>JANXRX010000141.1 GCA_025352905.1 Bacteroidota bacterium
CGAAGAAAGCCTTGGCCTTCTGGCAGAAAAAAATATCAGCAACACGGAGCATAACTATGTACTGGTGCAATCAACAGAGGAGATCAGGACACTGGTAGAATTATTGGTACAGCAACCCGAGATCTGCTTTGATACGGAAACCACTAATATTGATGCGAATGAGGCGGAGCTGGTGGGACTGAGTTTCTCCATTACAAAAGGTGAGGGTTATTATATCCCATGCCCTGCCGACCAGGCTGTAACCAGGTCCATTCTCGATCAGTTGATGCCCGTATTTAATCTTACGGCGGTTACCTGGATAGGACAAAATCTTAAATACGATCTGCTGGTGTTGAAATGGTACAATGTTGAGTTGAAGGGATCTTTGTTCGACACGATGCTTGCCCATTACCTGATTGAGCCGGAGGGCCGCCGCAGTATGGACCTTTTAAGCGCACAATACCTGGGCTACGAACCCGTGCATATCGATGAATTAATTGGTAAGAAAGGAAAAACGCAGGGCACAATGCGCGATGTGGAAATTGAAAAGGTAAAAGAATATGCCGCCGAAGATGCAGATATTACCCTGCAACTGAAAGATGTATTTGTTCCGATATTAAAGACCCGCCAGGTGGTGCGCGTTTTTGATGAGGTGGAAAATCCATTGGTGCGCGTACTGACGGATATGGAGTTCGAGGGCGTAAAGATCGACATCGGTTTTTTAAACGACTATAGTAAGGAGCTGGAAAAAGATGCCAAACAGTTTGAAGAAAGCGTGTACACGCAGGCAGGCGTTCGGTTCAATCTTGCGTCGCCCAAACAACTGGGTGAGGTTTTATTCGAGATCCTGAAGATTGATCCGAAAGCAAAGAAGACAAAAACCGGTCAGTATGCCACTGGTGAAGATGTGTTGCAAAAATTAGCCAACAACAATCCCATCGTTGCTGATATTCTTGGGTTCAGGGAACTGACCAAATTAAAAAGCACGTATGTGGATGCGCTGCCGCAGATCATCAACAGCAAAACAGGGCGCGTGCATACTTCATATGCGCAGGCTGTTGCCGTTACAGGAAGATTAAGCAGCAATAATCCGAATCTTCAGAATATACCTATCCGGAGCGATCGCGGAAGAGAGATCCGCAAAGCGTTTATACCAAGAGAGCCGGGAAGGATATTGGTGAGCGCCGATTATTCACAGATTGAATTGCGGATCGTGGCTGCTATCAGCGGAGACCCGAATATGTGCGAGGCATTTAAACAGGGTAAAGATATTCATACCGCTACTGCTGCAAAAGTGTATGGTATTGCCGAAGCCGATGTAACTAAAGAAATGCGGTATAAAGCAAAGAGCGTGAACTTTGGTATCATATACGGGCAGGGCGCCTTTGGCCTGGCAGACAATCTTCGCATCCCGAGATCGGAAGCGAAAGAGATCATCGACAACTATAAAAAAGAATTTATCGGCATAACGGCTTATATGGAAGACACGATCAAATTTGCGCAGGCGAACGGATTCGTGCAAACCTTACTCGGCCGCAAACGCTGGTTAAAAGATATCAATTCATCCAATTTCACCGTTCGCAGTTATGCTGAACGGAATGCTGTTAACTCGCCTATACAGGGAACGGCGGCAGATATGATCAAGCTGGCAATGATCGCCATTCACCAGGGGATCAAAGACGCCGGTCTCAAATCAAGGATGATCCTGCAAGTGCATGATGAACTGGTGTTTGATGCCCTGCCCGATGAACTGGACATTTTAAAACCACTCATTCTCGATGGAATGAAAGCCGCGCTGCCTCTACCGAGTGGCGTTCCGGTGGAGGCGGAGCTGGGGGTTGGCGAGAATTGGTTGGTGGCACATTGACCCCCCAACCCCCCTGAGGAGGGGGCTACGGGGTGATACATAACTATGACGAACGAAGAAACGATAAAACGGTTTTACGGCGCTTTTCAGAAGCTGGATTATGCGACGATGCAATCCTGCTATCACCCGGAAGCGGTATTTAATGATGCGGTGTTTGGTTTGCTGGATGCTGCGGAAACAAAAGCAATGTGGGAGATGCTGTGTTTGCGGGCAAAGGATTTTTCGTTGATCTATAACAACATTAAGTTGCTGGATGAGGAATATACCACCTGTGATTGGGTGGCCACCTACCTGTTCTCCAAAACGCGCCGGCGTATCGTTAATAAAATAACGGCGCATATGAAATTCAGGGATGGGCTGATCATTGAACACACAGACGCATTTGATATTTACCGCTGGAGCCGGCAGGCATTCGGAATAACGGGTCTCCTGCTGGGCTGGACCTCCTTTATGCATAAAAAGATTCAGAAACAGGCGAAGGAAGGACTAACAAAGTTTATGGAGCAATGATCCCGCCCCCCTTGTTGGTCGCCTGACCAACAAATCTTACTTTTACCCTATGAACTGGGCGTTTTATTTCAAAAGTATCTGGCTGATCGGCGGGCGCTATTTTTTTATCGCCGGTGTAGCATTTGCTATTTTTTACATTCTCTTACGCAACGCCTATCTATACAAAAAGATACAGTCCCGTTTTCCAAAGAACAGCGATTACCTGCGCGAGATGGGGTATTCTGTTGTAACCGTTGCGATCTTTGCTTTTGTTTCTTTTGAGTTAATTGGCAATCCCGCCATCTCGCCTTACACTACCCGCTATGCGGATATCCATACCTATGGGTGGGTATATTATTTCCTGCTTTTTCCGGTTATGTTTTTCATGCACGACACGTATTTTTATTTTACACACCGGCTCATGCATCATAAACGGTTATTTAAATGGTTTCACCTGGTACACCATCAATCCGTTAATCCGTCGCCTTGGGCCGCGTATGCCTTTCATCCGCTGGAGGCTGTTGTAGAAGCGGGCATCGTGGTCGTGTTCCTTTTCACCATTCCTATTCACCGTTCGCACCTAATCATTTTTTTCTTAATGATGATCCTTTACAATGTATACGGCCACCTCGGTTATGAGTTATACCCGAAGGGCTTCAGCAGGAGCCGTGTGGGTAAGTGGATCAATACATCTATTAACCACAACCAGCATCACCAGTACTTTAAGGGAAATTATGGTCTGTACCTGCTTTTCTGGGACCGTGTTTTTGGAACCCTTCGCGAGGATTATGATGCACGTTTCGATGAAGTAACCGGGCGGATACAGGCTGCTGTTCAAAATAACCCACCTGATCCTGTACAATTGCAGCCTGAAAAACTAATTAAGGCTTAGGGGGAGACGCTTTTTTATAAATAGGTACAGTACTGCAGGGCTCGCCATACATAATGCTTTTTGCATAGGGCCTGAGTATATTGGTAATCTCTACATAGGCAGATTCCGGAACCGATAACTCTCCGCAACCCTTTACCACCACGCGCTTATCGGTATAGGCTTCCCCGTTAACCGCAGCCAGGTTTTTTAATAAAATAGTGCTCACCAGTTTTTGCTCATCACCAAAAACAACCTCTTTTGCAAATGGCTGCAGATAACTGGCCACCAGCATATAGGCCCACATGGGAATGATCGCATCCGCAGAACAGGTGATCGCAACATATGCATCCTGGAACGGGCTCCAGTCGGTAGTTTGCAGGGCGGCCCTGAAATCCTTCTCCTTTAATATCAGCTCCATAAAAAGATACGCTTTCAGGTCAAACACCTTAATCGGCCCCTTGGGATAATACTCTTCCAGGTCGAAACTGATTAACCCGCTTTCCGCCACCTTATTTACAAAAACCTCTGCCATAGCCCTTCTTTACATCACAAATTTACAACTCCGGGCAATAGGATTGTTTCGGTATGCGTAAAACAAAACCCCGGAACTGTTGGTTCCGGGGCTGGCCTATATAATCAATACTTTATTAATAGAACTTAGACCGGCTGTCTTTGATCACCGCCGCTTTTTTCAATGCTTCCTGACTGCGGTAGGCACTGGCCCTCGCCCCCTGTAACAGGTTCTGGTGCATAGAAACAAGGTCAAGATTACCGGGTCTTGCGCCGTTATTTTCTATTTTAATCACAAAAACACCCGTAGCACCCGCTATTGGATCGCTTGTCTTGCCGGTAAGGGTCTTATTAAATGCTGCGCCGATAACTTTCGGTTCGCTGCCCACACCTGTAATAATCGGTGCAGAAAAAACAAGACTGTCTGCGCGCAACACCGGTGCGCCGGTGCTGGCAGCATAGGCCTCGAGGCTGTTTCCCTTGAATTTTGTTTCTATGATCTGTTTTGCTTTTTTCTCGTTTCGTACAATGTTCTCTACCTGCGGTCTTGCTTCTGCAACAGACATGGTTCCCGCCTTGTTCACAGCAGAAATGATCGCTACAACATACTGGTCGCCTACCTCGGTCGGGTCAGAGATATCGCCTACACCATGCTCGTAAACCCAGCGAACCAGCTGGCGGCTTTGCCCCATCCCGGTGATAGTATAATCGTTCTGTTTGATCTCTTCCGCTCCATGTAACTGCTTTTTATCTTTTATCGCGTTTTCATTAAAGACCTTTGCATTCTTGCTGCTGGCAGAAAACTGTGAAGCGGCTGTGTTGGCCGCGCTAACCGTTTCGTTGCTGGCAACGACCGCCTTTGCGAGGTAGGCGATCTTATAAGCCATGCTCGGATTTTTTTGTCCGAGTACTTCTATATAATGGTACCCGAAATCCGTTTTCACAACTCCCTTGCTGCCTACGGGCTTATCAAAAGCAAAGTCATTAAAGGGAACCACCATTTGTCCCTGTGGAAAATAGTCATACACGCCGCCCTGGTCCTTGTTGCCATCTGCAGAATACCTGCTGCACAATGCATCAAAATTGGCCCCGGTAATAATTGCCGCCTGGATACTATCGGCCAGCTTCTTGGCCGCACTATCCGTGCGGATCGGCTGGTTGGTTTTAGGATCTGTGGTAGCGATAAGGATATGACGCACTTTCGCGCTGTCGGGCCATTGTTTAGCGCCGATCATTTTGGCCAATACAAACATCGATCCATCCTGGTACGGTCCATACACCGAACCAACAGGGATCTTGATCAATGTATCTTTATTGAGCTGCTGCATCTTTGCCTTGTTAAAATAACTATTGTAAAAAGGAAGATCGGTTCCTGCTTTTGCGAGGAACGCCTCAGCATCTTTTGATGCTGCAAAATCATTTTTATAGCTCTGTACCTGGTTCAGGGTGTTGGCAGAATCCGTTCCTGACGGGGCCGCATTAAAGGTTACATAAGAAATGTTACGGGTCTCTTCCAGTTTAGAAAATTCTTTACTGTGCTTCTTTATATAAGCAGCAATATCATCATCACTCACTTTTACCAGCGTATCGCTTACAGACAGGTACGGTACATATACATAAGAAAAAGAAGTAATTGAATTATTATCCGCCTGTTGTTTTTCGAGCAGCCATTTAGGAATATAGGCAGACTGTACAAGAAGTGTTTGGTATTTATTACGCAGTCCTTTTTCAACCGCGGGGTTGATATAGACCGAATTGATCATTTTGATCTGATCCGCGTTCCTGCTTTTCTTCATAGAGGCGATGGCCTGTTTCGCTTCATTCACCTTAAACTCACCGGTAGCCGCGTCTGTAAATTCCTGTTTAAAAGGAGAATTACTGCCAAAAAGAATATCGCTCAGTTCTTTCGGTGATACCTGGAGACCCAGTTTGTCATATTGCTGGTTCAGGATCACCCGCTCCACCTCCTGGTTCCATAAAGACCCGATCAGTTGCTCCCTTTGTGCGCCCTGGCCGGCATACAGTCTCTCCTGCAACGCTAATTTCTCTTCAAAATCGGGCCGCTCGATCTTTTCCCCATTGATTACCCCTATTGTGGTCGTATTAGAAAAGCTATTTCTTCCGCGCCCTACACCATCCTGGAGAATAAAGGCGATCAATGCCACAGCAATGATCCCGAAAATGATCCAGGCACCTCTGTCACGAATACGTTGAATTACAGACATAATTGATTAAGTTAGATTGAAAGGTTAGTCCCGATTTTAACGGGAGGCAAAAATAGGGGAATAAAACATTAGAACAAATTGTGGAAAACCCTGTTTGGGCCTTTAGATTCGGGGATTTAGGCCATTTTTAGGACTTATGGGGTCTTTTGGATGATTTTGTGGATTTCCGGGCAAACCCGCCGTCAATTCCATGGGGTAAAAAAGAAATCCACAGGCCCTTGTTGGTAAGCGGCAAAATGAGTGAAGAACCCCGCATTTTATCTTTCAAAAAGTGGAAACAGGTGGAACAAATTCCTGTCCCCTGTATCCAAATGGGTTCCGGTGTCCTGCCCACTTCTATTTTATCCCTGTTAATTAACAGTGTGAGAAAAGTTAACAGCATAAAAAAGTATATGTGAATCACGATATCCACCGATGTTTAAAAATGAGGGAAATACAGGCTATATATGAATAAAGGATATGGAACGAAATGTTAGTTCCGGTGGATAAACCATCACTAATTACCTTTGCCTTCTGGGGATAAGTAAGTTATCCCGATATCCACACCCCTAATAGTAGTAGTTAGGTTTTATAAAAAGAGATATTTAATACTATTACAGCACTTATGAACATTGCGTTTGACAGGATTACAGAGAAAGGTTTTCTGGACATTGAAATTGATCCGCGTCTGGATTTATTTGCCGAGATTGAGCATCTAAAAAAAGAAAAAAATGCCATCCTCCTCGCCCACTATTACCAGGAACCCGATATTCAGGATGTGGCAGATTTTATCGGCGATAGTCTCGGCCTCGCACAAAAGGCACAGCAGACCGATGCCGATATCATTGTTTTTGCCGGTGTACACTTCATGGCAGAAACTGCCAAGATCCTGAATCCAGGGAAAAAAGTATTGCTTCCCGATCTGAATGCAGGATGCTCGTTGGCCGATAGTGCACCTGCGGGTATTTTCAAAGAATTTAAAGAAAAACACCCCGATCATATTGTCATTTCCTATATCAACTGCACAGCTGAGATAAAAGCACTGAGTGATATTATCTGCACAAGCAGTAATGCCGAAAAAATCATCGAAAGCGTGTCTGCGGATCAACCGATACTGTTTGCGCCGGATAAAAACCTGGGCGCCTATCTCAATAAAAAAACGGGCAGGAACATGCTGTTATGGAACGGCGCCTGTATGGTACACGAGATCTTCAGCCTGGAAAAGATCACTAAGTTAAAAATCCGTCACCCGCAGGCAAAACTGCTGGCACATCCCGAATGTGAAGAAGCGGTACTGGCGGTGGCAGATTTTATCGGTAGCACGACGCAGATACTGAAATTTTCAGAAACCGACCCATCCACACAATATATTGTGGCCACAGAAACAGGGATCCTGCACCAGATGCAGCAGAACAGCCCCTTTAAGACCTTTATTCCTGCCCCACCTACCAACAGCTGTGCGTGTAACGATTGTCCGCATATGAAGCTGAATACCCTCGAAAAACTCTATTTATGTATGAAGTATGAGGTTCCCGAGATCATGATGGAGGAAAACCTGCGCCTGGCAGCTAAAAAACCCATGGACCGGATGATGGAGATCAGCAGGGCGGCGGGACTAATCGGATAATTTTACTGTATTATTTTTTACGAGAAGGATGGCTTTATTGTTTAATTGATAAATTGCTATACCTAAAATATACCCCAATGCGAAGAATTATTTCTATCCTTTTTTTGGTAAGTTCATTTAGTGCGTTACAGGGCCAGGCAATAAGCAGTGCATCCATCGACAGTCTGGTGGAACGTTCCATGAAGGCATTTAATGTTCCCGGTATTGCCGTTGCTGTAATCAAAGATGGGAAGGTGATCCATTCAAAAGGATACGGCGTACGGAGTTTGCGAACAATGGAAAGAACGGACGAGAATACATTGTTCGGGATCGCATCCAACAGCAAGGGATTTACGGCGGCTACCCTGGGGATCCTTGTTGATGAAGGAAAGATAAAATGGGATGATAAGGTGAGGGACTATATTCCCGAATTCAAATTATACAACCCCTATGTAACGGAAGAATTTACTATCCGCGACCTGCTTACACACAGGAGCGGTATGGGACTGGGCGCGGGCGACCTGATGTTCTTTCCTGATTCGAGCGATTTTACACTGAAGGATATCATTTATAACCTGCGTTTCCTGAAACCGGTTTCAGGTTTCCGTACCAAGTATGATTATGATAATAATTTGTACATCATCGCGGGGGAAGTGGTGGCAAGGGTATCGGGCAAAAGCTGGGATGAGTTCGTGGAAGAAAGGATTATTAAACCATTGGGAATGACACATACGGCCGCGTCTTTCGACAGGCTGAAAAATACAAACGATGTAATTGACGGGCATGCGCCGGTAGAAGGAAAAGTGCAGGTGATCGCACGCAGTACGATGAAAGTAGGACATTCTGCGGGAGGGATCAACTCGAGTATTGCCGACCTGAGCAAATGGGTGCAGGCGCTTTTATCCCACGGAAAATATGGCGAAGGAAATACAAAACGACTGTTCTCCGAAGAAGTGCACAGGGAACTATGGACACCGCAGACCATTATTCCTGTATATAACCCGGGACCCTATAACACACATTTCTCTTCTTATGGTTTCGGGTTTGGCCTGAGCGATGTAAATGGGTATAAACAGGTATCGCATACGGGTGGACTGGAAGGAATGGTAACGCAGATAACGATGATACCCGAACTGAACCTGGGCATTATTGTGCTCACCAACCAGCAGGAAGGAGGGGCGTTCTCCTCTATCACTAACCAGATCAAAGACGCTTATTTTGGCAGGAAGGGAACTGATTGGGTAAAGGATCTGTCGGCGCGCCGTAACCAGAATCTTGCCGGTGCACAACACCTCATGGATTCTATCTGGAACGAAATAGACGGGTTTCAGAAAAGCGCGAAAACAAAACCGGAGCTGGCATTATTTACAGGAACCTATACGGACCCCTGGCTGGGCGACATCTATATTTCTATAAAAAACGGGAAGCCCTGGTTCGATTCAAAGCGGTCTCCCAAGCTAACCGGCGAGCTGTTTCCGTACAAGGGAAATACGTTTGTGGTTAAGTGGCGCGACCGGAGTATGGATGCCGATGCATTCGTGAATTTCAGCCTGGATGAGCAGGGAAAAGCCGCTGGTATAACCATGCGGGCCATTTCGCCGCTTACCGATTTCAGCTATGATTTTCACGACCTTAATTTTCACCGGTCAAAATGACCCCGGCAACTGTTAGATAATGGCATGTGTACAGAACTGCCGGCGGCATTCTTTTTGTGGCGAACAACCCGTTAGGTTACAGGCACCCGGGTGTAGCAATAATTAATTGCACATTACGTTATAGAGAACGGCAGTCGGGTTTGCGAAGGAGATTTCCCGGCCGGAAACCAAAACTAGCATACAAAAACTATGATACAGTACTATATCGAAAACCAGGGAAAAGTGGTTGGCCCGCTTAGCTTACAGGAGCTGAAGGGAAAAAAAGTGCTACCCAATACCCTGGTTTGGCGGCATGGTTTAGAAAACTGGACATCCGCAAAAGATGTGGAAGAATTGAAAACGGTGTTTTCTTTTGGGCCGCCGCCCCTGCCGGCAAGTATAGCGGGTATTGTTGAAAGTGTTCCGTTTGATGAGCCGGTTAAAAAGATCCCGGAACTCAAAAAAGTTATATCCGGTACGATCCCGATGTATGATGAAAAATACCGGAAGGAAACAGAGGCAGCGGTTACCGGCATTTTTTTAGTGATCACACCCGTCCTGTTCGTTATTTTTTATAAAATGGCTTTTGACCAGCACGAATACTACTCCTATTTAAAGATCATATCATTTGGCGGCGCCATCGTCATCCGCATTGTTGCCACATTCTGGGTAATGCAGATTGCAAGGCACCAGAACAGGGATGCAAACAAATGGGGTCTTTGTTCGCTTGTCTTCCCGGGAATCAGCCTGGTCATTATCGGCACAAAGAAGAAGCTGTATGATGGTAAGGAGTGGAAAAAACACCTCTACCAGGAACCCCGGAAGAGCAGCGGCTCCCTATTCCACACGGCGGTTTCAGAACGGTTTTAGACCCGGATTATCGTATTTTCTCTTAAAATGTCTACACTTATCAGGGTCAGCAAATGCTTTCCAATGATGTATAGTTTCGCTTTGATCGGTGAAGCACAAAGCTAAAAGTCCTTCTATATTCTTTTTCTTCTTATAGTTTAAAAGAATATCAATGTCATTATGATCTTCCCTCGTTTGAGAATTCAGAAAAACGAGCCGCTTTGATTGTAACAAATCTAATAGAAATGGAAGCTTAGTAAACCTATTTAGCTTTTTTTAGTTGCCATATATTTAGCTGATTG
>JANXRX010000158.1 GCA_025352905.1 Bacteroidota bacterium
TCCTATGTGGATCTTTCATGGAGCGCTTGATGATGCTGTTCCACCTTCCTTTTCAAGGGACCTGTACAGAGCGCTGATGACAAGGGGCGCAAAGAATGTGTCCTATACAGAATATCCGCTGGCCAAACACAATAGCTGGGATTCGGCTTTTGCAGAACCTAAATTATTACCCTGGTTGTTCTCTGTGAAAAAAAGAAACGTTTACAAAGAGTGGTAATGCTCCTGTTCTTTGGTATTTTTCCATTAAAATAAATCAGTGAAAAAAATAGTACCACTCATTATTGTTTGTGTATGGCTGTTTTCGGGCGCTATTGCGCAGAAGCCGGTTTCTGTTGGTTCATTACGGCTTATCAGCGAATATGATGTACCACATGATTTTTTGTTTAAGGGTACTACGGTTGGCGGTTTGTCAGGAATTGATTACGACAGCGAAAAAGACCTGTATTATCTGATCTGCGATGACCGTTCTGCGATCAACCCGGCACGCTATTATACAGCGAAGATTTTTTTTGATAAAAAAAAGATCGACAGTGTTGTGTTTGTAAACGTGACCACGCTTTTGCAATCAAATGGAAAAGCGTATCCCAATTCAAAAGAAGACCCCGCACATACACCCGACCCCGAGGCGCTCAGGTATAATGCTGTTACGGGACAAATGGTATGGACAAGCGAAGGGGAAAGAATTGTAAAAGGAAAAGATACTGTACTGGAAAACCCGGCGATAACTTTAATCACGCCACAAGGGAAATATATTGACACGTTTCCGCTGCCGAAAAACCTGCTGATGCATGCCACGGAAAAAGGGCCTCGACAAAATGGGGTGCTGGAAGGGCTCAGCTTTGCAGACAATTTTAAAACACTATATGTAAACCTCGAAGAGCCATTGTATGAAGACGGCCCGAGGGCCGATACAATGAAGAACGATCCATGGATCCGTATTTTTCGGTTTGATATGGCAAGCAAAAAAAATACAGGGCAATATGCCTATAAACTTGAGCCGGTAGCTTTTCCGCCCACGCCAGCCAATGCTTTCAAAATAAACGGGATCCCCGATATACTCTCCATAGGCAATAAAAAATTTATCGTGCTGGAAAGATCTTTTTCAACGGGCAGGCTTCCCTGTACCATTAAGATCTTCCTGGCCGACATGGATGGTGCGGAGGATATATCGGGCATCGCCTCATTGAAAAAAGACCCACCGGCAAAACCGGTGACCAAAACATTATTGCTGAACATGGATGAACTGGGCATATATGTTGATAATGTGGAAGGAATAACTTTTGGCCCGGACCTGCCTAACGGACATAAAACGGTTTTGCTGGTAGCCGACAATAATTTTGCAATCACAGAAAAAACGCAATTCTTTTTATTTGAAGTGATCCCATCAAAAAACAAAAAAGAATAAACATCCATGATAACGTTGGGAGCGTTTTCCTATCTTTATTTAACATGAGAGTGATCGCAACCAAAAACCTCAACACTGCTGCAGGTAAACAGGGGAAAGCAAAACAGGCATTATTAGCCTGGTACAGGGAAGCGGAAAATGCGTCCTGGGCGGCCCCCAAACAGGTAATAGCAGAATATACCAACGCCATCATTATTTCACCAACAAGGGCAGTTTTCCCATTACAGGAGAATAGTTATTACCTGATCGCAGATATTGATTACCGCCTCCAACTGGTCTGTATTGTATGGATCGGTACGAAGAGATCTTTTGAACAGGTGAATGTTAAAAAAATCCAATATGCTTAAGCTGATCAAAACAAAGAAAGAATACGAGCTGGCGGTTAAAACCATTGCCGCACAGGTGCAAAGGGGGTATAAAAAAGGAACCAGGCAGGCGGAGGAACTCGAAATGCTCGCAGTGCTGGTAGAGGTATACCAAAGAGAAAACTTCCCTGTTTCTCTCCCAGACCCCGTGGCCGCAATTCAATTCAGGATGGAGCAGGCAAATATAGAAGAAGCGGAACTTACCAGGATCCTGGGCGGTCGTAGCCGTAAAAGCGAGATCTTACTGGGGAAAAGAAAATTATCCCTGAGTATGATCCGTGCGCTGCACGAAGAATTGAATATTCCCGCAGAGAGCCTGATCGCGGATTATTAAGCTACACGCATTACCTATGCGATACCGCCTTTGGATACCCGTGTTTTTTTTATTGTCCTGCAATCCGCATAAAACCGGCAATCCGCATATTGAGATCCAAACCAAATATGGGGATATTGAAATCGAATTGTTTCCCCGGCAGGCGCCCCAAACTGTGGCGGCTTTTTTATCCTATATAGATTCTGGTTTTTATCAAAACAGCCAGTTCTACCGCGTACTTAACGATGAGAACCAACCCAGCAATGCGCCCAAAACGGAATTGATACAGGGTGGGATCTGGAGAACAAAAAATAAAACAGCCGCCCGCATACCTGGCATTCCACACGAAACCACCAAACAAACCGGCATTTTGCATACAGACGGTGTTTTGTCGCTGGCGAGACTGGCCCCCGGAACAGCCTCAACCGAATTTTTTATCTGTGTAGGCAAACAGCCCGGCCTGGATTATGGTGGGGAAAACATTGCCGATAAACAGGGCTATGCCGCTTTTGGTAAAGTAGTGAAGGGAATGGAAATCGTGTATAAGATCTACCGCCAGAACGATAACGATCAATACTTTGACCCGCCGGTAGCCATTTATGATATTGTGAGAAAGTAAGGAAAGGCTGGCACAAATATTGAATAAGATACAGAGGGAACCTGGTACTTAGAAACCCCCGGGTTTTTTCTATATATGGGCCATCGCGAAAACGATGGCCCCTTTGTTGTAAGGGGCGCTTAATTTTTATTTTTCAGCAGCTCATCGAGCCGCAACTGTAATAATTTTTTTTCGGCGAGAGAGGGGGTTAGTTTTTGCGCATGCATCAAATACTCTTTTGCTTTTAAAGTATTGCTCAGGCGCCTGTACAGATCGCCCAATACGGCGCTATAAATATGCTGGATGCGCAGCAATTCGTCGATTCCATGTATTGAAAGGATGGATGCGATGGCGGCCTCGGTATCTCCTAACTGAGCCAGCACCACGGCCCGATTCAACCGGGTTACCGGCGAGGGCTTGATGGTAAGCAGCAGATCGTACAAACGCAAAAGATTTTGCCAATTGGTTTGTTTAAAATCCGGCGAAAGCGCATGCTCGGCCGCAATGGCCGCTTCCACATTATAAGCGCTGAGATAATCCCCTTCCGAAGAAAGGTTGAGATAATAAAAACCCACCCGTATCAGCTCCCGGTCCCATTTATTCCGGTCCTGCTCCTGCAACAGGATGATCTCGTTATCAACACTTATACGGCTATCAAACCGCGCCGCGTGTAAACACATCAGCGCCAGTAAAGCATAGGCTGTGGGCTGTTTTACGCTTGCATGCTCCGTAAGCAGTTTACAGCAACGCATGGCTTCTGCACAAAGATCGTGACGGATAAGTTCATCGGTCTTTAATGAATTGTATCCTTCATTAAATAACAAATAAAGGATCGTGTAAACCGTATCCAGTCTTGTTTGCAGGGCCGCACCGGCGGGGATCTCGAGCGTTACAGCCTGATCACGTAAAAAACTTTTTGCCCGCGAAAGACGTTTTTGGATAACGGCCTCATTAGTTAATAAGGCGCGCGCTATTTCGGAAGAAGAAAAGCCGGAAACGATCTTTAACGTAAGCGCCACCTGGTCCTCCTGCTTTAACGAGGGATGACAACAGGCAAAGATCATGCGCAACTGGCTGTCGGCAATTTCCTGTTCATGAAAGAAACTGTCTGCGTTTTGGGTGAGATCGTGGATCTGCTCCTTGGTGAAACGGTTATGCAACTGCTGTCTTCGTAACAGGTCCACCGCTTTATTTTTAGCCACTTTCAGTAGCCAGGCTTCCGGATTTTCGGGCGGGGCATTGAGTTTCCAGAGCTGGAGGGCCTTCATAAAGGAATCCTGTACCACATCTTCGGCCATTTCCAGGTTAGAGAGACCAAGGAAATGGGTTAATACGGCAACCATCTTTCCCGCCTGGTGGCGGAAAAGATGGTCGACCA
>JANXRX010000168.1 GCA_025352905.1 Bacteroidota bacterium
GCGCTGAACGGGCATGAACTGGGTAACCATTCCATGTTCCATCCCTGCGACGGCAGTAAACCAGGACGCTCATTTGTAAACCGCGAGTCTGACCTTAGCCGGTATACGGTTGCGAGAGCCGTAAATGAGGCAAGGATCAATAATACCCTCTTAAAAGCGATCGATGGCAAAGATATCCGGACGTTCGCTTATCCCTGCGGCGATACAAAGATCGGCGACACCGTTTTTTACAATGGACTGAAAAATGATTTCGCCGGTGCGCGTGGGGTGAGCGGGCATTTGCAGGCGATAGATACCATACACCTGGATAATATAGACTGTTATTCCATCAGCGATAAACCTGCTGAGTATATGATCGGGTTGGTAAATAAAGCGATGCAAACGCATACCCTATTGGTGTTCCTGTTTCATGGGGTAGGTGGCGGGCATAATATTAATGAGGCGAGGGGCGAGCATACAAAATTGTTACAATACCTGGGTGCCCACGAAAAAGAGATCTGGATAGCGCCGATGGTTGAGGTAGCTGAATACGTGAAGAACTACCAGGCCGGACATTAAACAGATGATCCGCTTTGCACGAGATACACCTCTTCCTCTGTTCCCATGAAAGGTCCCGAAACACCTATTTTAAGCGTAGCCATAGCCGCCGCAAATTTACCTGCATCCTGTACAGAAGCGCCTTTGTGTCTTTTGTATAAATAGCCTGCCATATAGGTATCCCCGCACCCGGTAACATCTACTATTTCTTCAGGAACATAGGCTGGTATATCATAAAAACTGTGTCCGTCATAAATAACAGAACCCATGCTGCCCAGTGTGATCAGTACTTCCTTCACACCCCAACCGGACAAGATATTCGCACCTGCGCGTACGTCTTTGTGCCCGGTGATCACTTCCATCTCCTGTTCATTTGCTTTCAGGTAACTGATATGTTTGAGCGCTTCTTTCTTATCTGCCCAGTCAATAGCAAAAACCTGTTCCCCGCGCACTTCACGCAGGTAACCCTGTACATCGAGGGAAACTTTCCCCCTTGCGGCCAGTGTTTTTATCAGCTCCACGGGCATATCATCTGCCAGCAAAGGCCCGAGATGAAATATAGCCGCTTCAATACCGGTTAAGTGCTCTTCTGTAAATGGATCTGCTTTCTGCAAGACCCTTTGGGTGCGGTGATCCGTATTTTCGGAATAGGTATTTTCGAAATAAACAGAGCAGGCACTGGGCAAAACATGTACGTCAATCCTTTTTTGCTGCAGTCCATTCACTACTTCCATCTCCGTCAGGCCAAGAGCTGTAACCAGCTTATAGGTAACATCCATATTACAAATGGCATTGGAAAAATAAATAGAAGTACCGCCCGACATATACACCTCAGAACGCGGTGTAACAACTTTATCCAATGTAATATGCCCAACGCAACAGATATCTACCATGAGTTTCCTCGTCTATTTGTACAATATTAGTCATTCTGTGATCTCCCTCTGTGCTACAGTGCCTCAGTGGCAAAATCATCTCGCCTCCGCAATCAAATTCTCTACCGCCTTATCATTTACAATAAATCTGGCTTCAAAAGCAGCAAACGCAGTTTCACTCATTCCCGCTTTCAGCAAACTGTTTTTAAAGTATGCGTAATTGGTAGTGGCCGCTCTGTCTTTGACCACAGAAGATAACCATACCCAAACAGCCTCTATCCCTATTTGCTTTTCTAACGCTGTTAGTAATAGCGGAACCAGGCGGTAACGATAATCTTCCGTGATCTCATCGCTTTGTTTAATATCGCGAAGCGGGATATAGCCTTTCATGTCCTTAACTTCAACAATATATTTGGCGATCAGTTTCCGGTATTCATTCTCGCCCAGAACCGCTCTTGTGTATTGGAGGGAAATATATTCGGTAGTGCCTTCGAGGAACATCCATTTCAGGTCTGAATTAGGACTGAACAGCGTACCAAAATAGTAATGCCCCAGTTCATGCGCTATATAAGAGAAATAAGAACTGTCGATGGCCACCGGCGAATTCCCTTTTTTAAACAGGTTATGCAATCCCCCATACCTGCCCATAATGGCCACGGTAGGATAGGTCACAAACATCCAACCGTTCTTTTTACTGCTTGGCGCAGACTCCATATAGGTAACATTATCGCCAAAAGGGATACCGAGTTTTTTTGCATAAAAACCGGTAATGCCGTTAGACCATTTGCCCAGCAAAGCATATTCTTCTGCAGAGAGAGCTGTATTCAAATAATTAATCCCTGCTTTTTGCACAAATGGATAATTACCCGCAAACAACATCATTTTTACGGGCAGCTTAGAGGTAAAACGGTTTACGGTCCCTTTTTTGGGTGAATCGCCATTCATATACATGGTTTCACAGTCTTCACAGGTTACGGTAACATCAAACGTATACGCATCCAGTACTACATCATTCTTTTTATCATAGAGTATCGGGTACCAGGAGGTTTGTTCCGCTGCGCGGATGCTTTGGCCGTTAAAAGCGATATTGCCTTTCCAGTCGTTATAATCGTACATGGTTACCGTATCTGTCATTACAGGGAAGGCGCCTGTGTATTTGATACGCAGGTATTTTGGCAGAAACTTACCGTCTTTACTCCCGTTGGCAAAAAAGTATTGCATGCTTTCGGTGCTGTTGTTTCCATCGTAATCGCGTTTGTAATAATAATTGTTCCGGTTACTGCTATCCCGGAAGTATTGAATGTTCAAACCGGTATTGAGCCAGATGGTGTAATCGGTAATGGCAGGGATATGGGATAACTGTAGATCGCAGGATAAGGTCCCTTTTTGAATGGAAGTAGTAATCGTACCTGTAAGATGCGGTGTTTGTGATTGGGAATTAACGTATAAAAGAAAACAGCAGGATGTAATTAATTTGCGCATAGCGGCAAGTTAATAAAAAAGGAAGCCCCGATAGAGATCGAGGCCGTTGTTCTGCTAAAACTAACAGAACATGAGAAAAAAATATTTATAATCTGCTTATCATCTCTTTTTGCTTAACAAAAGACCGCCAAACCAACCAAATACAGATATTTTCTTTTTAAATGGAAGTTGGGCCGTTTTTTACCGGTCAATCAGGGCTTCCGTAATTATGTAAGCTATCCTATTCATTGAAAACGTAGGAAATCAAACAAAGTTACAGACCGCCTCACTGCCTGTATAACCATTGCGACCCGCTACCGGGTTGCAAGAAACCCTTGCAGGATCAAAAAGAAAGATGTAATTTGGCTCCACAACCAAAACCAGCAGGCCTGCGGTACCTAAATCCGCGTGGTCTGCAATGAAACTGTATGTATAAATCCCTGTTTTTAACCCTGTTCTGTTGCCTGTTGCTGTGCGTTTGTGCGCCTGCACAACAGAATCCTAATGCCGGCAGGCGGCATGCTTCCAGTCATGGCGGTTATTTTGGAGGCGTAAAGGGGTATTCGCATAGAGGGGGATTGTTTAGAAAGACCGCTCCGCTTAACCGGGATGCGAAGAAGAAAAAAGAAATCCCCGTAACAATTAAATAATCGTAAAGTAGGCTGATAATCTGCAACTGATCTTTATGTCCGTCCAAAGTAATTCCCCTCTCAACAAAACCTATTTCACTGCCGTTATCGTTTTAACCTTTTTATTACCCACAATAGGTTGTTTAGTGGAAATGATAGTGGTGAAAGACACGCCATTTACAGCCGCCCTGGCAGGCAAGTGGTTCATTTTTTCTGCTGTTGGCTTGCGTTTGTTTGCTGCGGGTATTAAGCAAATCACCGATCCTGCCTTTACGGCCAAACAGATCTTTGCTATCGACAGCCCGGAAAGTTTACCTATTGTGCGGGAACTGGGTTTTGCCAACCTCTGTTTCGGGCTCATTGGCATCGTGTCCCTGTTTATTCCCGAATGGAGAACCGTAAGCGCTTTTGGCAGCGGACTATATTATGGTATTGCAGGGGTGCAGCATATCGTAAAAAAACCGGAGGAGCCTAATGAACGACTTGCCTTGATCACCGATATGATCATATTTGTTATTCTTGCAGCTTATTTTGCGAAAATGATCTGAAGGTTCCCGGCACCTCTTTTCATCATACAAATCATAAAAAAATCCGCACAATCCGCGATCTAGTGAATTAACTCCCCTGAATCTTCCACTCCCTGGTCATAAGCACCGTGCAAAGCATAATAACCGAAAATAACCATCCCTGCCGCAATAGGTAAAGCCACTACTACAAACACCCCCCACTGTATCCAGGTATCGGTCATAGGCTTTTTGGCAATTTCACCCGCGGCTGTTTTCACCAGGTAATAAATGGCCACCGGCCCCAATAATATCCAGATAACCCCGAATAATCTTTTGAGTTGATTCATAAAAATAAATTTAATCTGCGTTATCCGTGATCCTGTTACTTATATACATGGCCCCGATCACCAAACAAACCGCCGCAATAATAATAGGGTACATCAACCCCACTAATTTATCATTCGTATAAATAGTCGTTAATAAGGTGGCGATAAAAGGCGTTAACCCACCAAACACCCCGTTGCCGATATGGTAAGGTAACGACATTGATGTGTACCGGATCTTCGTGGGGAACATCTCTACCAGGAACGCCGCAATGGGTCCATACACCATCGTCACATACAATATCATCAGGAACACGATAAACACCATTTTCAAGTAATCGGCATCACCCATCAACTTATACATTTTTGTTTCGGGTTTCAGTGTTGTTCTTCCCGCGGCAGCATACAGAGTATCTTTTTTAGATTCTACTATCCGCATCCCATCCGTATAAAAATGTTTGTTTTCTACCGTTCGCAAAGTATCTGCCGAATGCGGAATAAGCGTATGCACTGTCTTGATCTGTTTCATATCCACCCATTCCAGTTTTGTTTTGGCATCGGTTACCTGCAGCAACTGGCCAAATAAATATTGATAAGAAACAATAGCCAGGAACATTCCCGACAGCATGATCCATTTTCGTCCTATCCGGTCGCTCAGCCAGCCGAATAATACAAAGAAAGGCGTGCCGAATAAAATGGCCCAGATCAAAATAGTACGCGACTGGTCAAAATCTACCTTGCAAACATTCTCAATAAAGGATTGTGCATAAAACTGGCCCGTATACCATACCACCCCCTGCCCCATGGTTGCGCCAAACAATGCGAGCAATACCATTTTGAGGTTGGCCTTATTACCAAAACTTTCTTTTAAAGGATTCACAGAACGGGTACCCGCTGTTTTTAATTTCTCGAACAGCGGCGACTCTTTCATCTTTAAGCGGATATACACAGATACCACTACCAGTACGATGGATACCAGGAAAGGTATGCGCCAGCCCCAATCGTTGAACTTTGCGATAGACTTTGCCTGGTCCTTATCCAGTCCGTGCCGGGTAAGCAGGATCACTCCTAAGGAAACAAACAGGCCCAGTGTGGCTGTTGTCTGTATCCAGGAAGTAAAAAATCCCCTCCGTTTAACGGGTGCATGTTCCGCTACATAGGTGGCCGCACCACCATACTCGCCGCCCAGCGCCAGCCCCTGCAACAGCCTTAGTAAGAGTACAAGGATAGGCGCCGCAAAACCTATCGAATCATAACTGGGTACCAGTCCAATGGCAAAAGTGGACCCGCCCATTAAGATCAGCGTTAACAGGAAAGTATATTTCCTGCCGATCATATCACCCAGGCGGCCAAAAACCAGTGCGCCAAAGGGGCGTACGATAAAACCGGCGGCAAAAGTGGCCAGGGTAGACAATAATGCGGCAGTGGGATTTGTTTTGGGGAAGAACTGTGTGGCCAATACTGTGGCAAGGCTACCGAAAATGTAGAAATCGTACCATTCAATTAAAGTGCCCAGCGATGATGCGCCGATCACTTTCCAGATTCCTTTTGTTTCTTTCATAGAGGGGGTAAGCTTTGGTCGTGAATCGTCAGACATGAGTCGTGAGCAGGAAGTTACTAATTATAATAGTAATATTCTTTTTTTCTGCCCAACCGGAAATAAAATACTCTCCTCGCTCAGTCTCACGACTGACGTATATTTATCTTCGCATAATAAGCAGTTCCCATGTCATACCCTTATCAGATCAAAAGCTTCGAAGAATACAAGGAACAGTACCAAAAGAGTATCGAAGATCCGGCAACTTTCTGGTCGGCCATTGCTGAGCATTTTACCTGGCGGAAAAAATGGGATACGGTGCTGGAATGGAACTTTACCGAACCCCGGATCGAATGGTTCAAGGGGGGAAAACTGAATATCACAGAGAACTGTTTAGACAGGCACATTGCAAAACTGGGCGATCAGCCCGCGATCATCTGGGAACCCAATGCTACCGATGAACATCACCGCACACTCAGTTATAAAAAACTGCTTGAGAAGGTTTGCCAGTTTGCGCATGTATTAAAGAACAACGGCGTAAAAAAAGGCGACAGGGTTTGTATCTATATGGGTATGATACCTGAGCTCGCGATCGCGGTATTGGCCTGCGCCCGCATAGGAGCCATACACAGCGTTGTATTCGGTGGCTTTTCTGCACAAAGTATTTCCGACAGGTTATATGATGCGCAGGCGGAATTTATCGTGACCTGCGATGGCGCCTACCGCGGCGCCAAAGACATTCCCTTAAAAAGTGTGATCGATGATGCATTGACCGGAAATAAAACAGTGAAGCGCGTGATCGTTTGTACCCGCACACGAACACCCATATCTATGATTAAGGGGCGGGATGTTTGGTGGGAAGAAGAAATGAAACAGGTGGAAGAAAAAGGCCTGAACTTTATAGAAGCGGAAGAGATGGATGCAGAAGATCCCCTCTTTATTTTATATACCTCCGGCTCAACCGGTAAACCCAAAGGCGTGGTTCATACCTGCGGCGGGTATATGGTGTACACGAATTACACCTTTGTAAACGTTTTTCAATACCAGCCCGGCCAGGTGCATTTCTGTACGGCAGATATTGGCTGGATCACCGGGCACAGTTATATTGTTTACGGCCCGCTAAGCGCCGGCGCTACTTCCTTATTATTTGAAGGCGTGCCTACCTGGCCGGATGCCGGAAGGTTCTGGAACATCATCGACAAATACAAGGTGAACATTTTTTATACTGCCCCTACCGCTATCAGAAGCCTGATGGGTTTTGGTACAGAGCCTTTGCAGGGAAAAGATCTTTCTTCCCTGAAAGTATTGGGTACAGTAGGCGAACCTATTAACGAAGAAGCCTGGCACTGGTACGATGAAAAAGTGGGCAAACAAAAATGCCCGATCGTGGATACCTGGTGGCAAACAGAAACCGGCGGCTGCCTGATCAGTAACCTTGCCGGTATTACACCAGCCAAACCCAGTTGGGCAACATTACCCTTACCGGGTTTACAAATGGTATTGGTTGATGAGAATGGCAAAGAAGTCATAGCAGAAGGAGATGAAACCGTATCGGGTAATCTTTGTATTAAAGCGCCCTGGCCGGGTATCTTACGTACTACCTATGGCGATCATGAAAGATGCCGCACCAATTATTTTGCCACTTACCCCGGTATGTATTTTACCGGAGATGGCGCATTAAGAGATAAAGATGGATTTTACCGCATCACCGGCCGGGTAGATGATGTTTTGAATGTAAGCGGCCACCGCATTGGTACGGCCGAGGTAGAGAATGCTATTAATATGCATGCCGGCGTTGTGGAAAGCGCCGTTGTGGGTTACCCACACGATATTAAAGGGCAGGGCATTTATGCTTACGTAATTTACCAGGGACACAATGCCGATGAGTCGCTCGCCAAAAAAGATATCCTGCAAACGGTGGCCCGCATCATCGGTGCGATTGCCAAACCGGATAAGATCCAATTCGTAACCGGCCTCCCTAAAACCCGGAGCGGCAAGATTATGCGCCGCATACTCAGGAATATCGCCGAAGGTGAAACCCAAAACCTCGGTGATACCAGTACCTTATTAGATCCAGGTGTGGTGGAGGAGATAAAAAATGGGAAACTATAGGATCACCCCTTCATCAACCCCAATCCCTGGCCATCCCATGTAGGAAATAGCTTCTTATTGTCATTGATCTTCAAATGCCCGTTGGCAACAGAACTGAATACAGAACGGAAGTCGGTACTTACCGGTAGGTCGCGGCCATCTTCCAGGTCTGCGGGCGCCAGCGTTTTCATATTATTATACACTTTGC
>JANXRX010000179.1 GCA_025352905.1 Bacteroidota bacterium
TGTTAAGGCAACCCGGTTATCCGCCGGAACTTTTCCTTCCCTGATAAGGCCAATGGCGAGCATTGTGGTACTTTTGTGCAAGATATGACCTACTTCGAACTATATGACATGCCGGTTACCCTCAATCCCGACCAGACAATCGTGAAACAGAAGTTTTATGCGCTGAGCAGGAAATACCATCCCGATTTTTATACGAATGAAACGGGGGAAGAACAGGCAGATATACTGGAGAAATCCTCGATGGTGAACGAGGCGTATAAAATATTTCAGCACCCGGATGAAACCATTAAGTATGTTTTGATGTTAAAAGGATTGCTGGAGGAAGAAGAGAAATACCAGTTATCGCCTGATTTTTTGATGGAGATGCTCGACCTGAACGACCAGGCGCTGGATGTTTCCGAACAGGCCGATGCTGACCGGTTGCAGCAAACGATTGATAACTTTCAAAAAGAGATCTATGAGCCTGTTAAAGCGATTATTACAAATTATCAGGAAAGTGTTACTACCGAAAAAGAACTGTTGCAAGTAAAAGAATATTATTACCATAAGAAATACCTCGACCGGATACGGGCCGGGTTAAAATAACAGATGCTAATTAATTGGTATTCAACCATATATTTCCCAAACTGGGGTATTTAAGGGACATCAACCACATCGCTGTTGTCCTTTTTAGGCGTAGTATCATCATATATACGATCGTAGTTGTATTACTACATGCTGGCATGGGATTAGCATAACAGGTAGTTAGTTTATTTCGGCAATGAAGCTGGAATGAGCCATTAACTATTTGCTTATGAAACATTTCGCTACCCCCCCGGCATCCCTTCCAGTACGTATTTACCGGGAAATAAAGGGATATAAAGCGTTGATCGTTTTTATATCCTTCCTGCTGATCGCAGCCGGCTGCAGAAAAATGACAGAAGTAGTGGGCGTGATTGGCCTTTGTCCGCAGGTCATTTCCACTAACCCGGCAGATTCTGCTGATAATATTCCGATAGATGCATCTATCAGTGCTGTTTTTAACGAGGCCATTGATTCTACCACGCTTACGTCGGCCAGTTTTACCGTATCAAAAGGTAGCGTGCAGGTGGCAGGTATTATCCGATACAGCAATTTAACCGCTACGTTTATACCTGCTATTGCTCTTGACCGTAGAGTGGTTTATACAGCAACCCTTACAACCGGCGTAAAGGATCTGGCACATAATGCCATGATCAGTAATTATGTGTGGACGTTTAGCACGGGCAACGGTCCGGATATTACACCACCAACCATTACTTCCACCGATCCGCCCAATGCGGCTACGGGTGTGGCCATTAATAAAAAGATAGCGGTGGCTTTTAGTGAACTTGTGGATTCCGCTTCTGCTGTTAACAGCTTTACACTTAAAAATATCACAGGGGGTGGTACAGCGGTGAACGGGTATGTTACCTATTCGGGTACAACAGCATTATTCGCACCGGTGTCCGATTTGTTACCCAATGTTACATACGCAGGCACCATTGCAAAAACAGTTAAGGATATTGCAGGTAATGCATTAGTAGCTGATTTCACCTGGAGCTTTACAACAGGGCCTACCAGTGATATTACTACACCTACTGTCATCGCAACCGTTCCAACAGATGGTGCAGCCGCCGTGGCCGTTAATACAAGAGTTACGGCCGTGTTCAGCGAAACAATGGATCCGGGATCAATTAATTATACGAGTTATACTTTAAAACAAGGTACCACAGCTGTTCGTGGCGCGGTTACTTACGCGGGGATATCGGCAACTTTTACGCCATCAGGCAATCTTTCGCCCAATACAAAATATACAGCTACTATTACTACCGATGCAAGGGATCTGGCAGGGAATACGATGGCCAACCCGTATGTATGGACCTTCACCACCGGTTCTACATTTGATATAACAGCGCCAACGGTTGTTTCAACTGACCCGGCAAATGGCGCTATAGGCGTTGCCTATAGTAAAGTGATCAATATCAACTTCAGCGAGGTCATGGATCCGCTGAGTATTAACACGGGAACGTTTACGATAAAGAACGGATCAACAACTGTACCGGGTACCGTAAACTATTCAGGTACTTCCGCCAGCTTTACGCCTTCCGCTGACCTCGCACCGAACACAAAATATACTGTTACGGTTACCACAGGTGCAAAGGATCTCGCCGGAAATGCATTGGCAGCAGATTATGTGTTCAGCTTCACAACAACGGTTCCACCGGATGTTACACCGCCAACCGTGGTGTCTGTAAATCCGTATAATACGGCCATTAATGTTCCCGTGAACAAGGTCATCACCGGTACATTCAGTGAAGCAATGGATCCGGCTACCATTAATGCAACGTCATTTATTGTCAGGAACGGAAACACAGCTATTGCGGGTGCGGTAACCTATTCGAACAGGGATGCCATTTTTACACCTTCGGGCAACCTTGCAAACAATACCGTTTACACTGCTACATTGGTAAAAACAGTAAGGGATCTTGCAGGCAATGCCATGACCAATGATTTTGTCTGGACATTTACAACAGTACCCGCCACCATAACGCCGCCTGTATTGGGCAATATCTCTATCTACGGCTCTTTCGGGGCCGGAGGAGCTATTAATGAAGGTGTTAATACGGTGGTTAATGGAAGTGTGGGCAGTACGGCAGCTTCTACATTCGTAACGGGCTTTCATGAAGGTTTATCAGGCGATGTATATAACGAAACACCCGCGAACAGGGGTAATGTAACCGGGAGGATATATGCAGGCCCTCCTGCCCCGGGTTCCACTACTTCCTTAACAGTGACCACACAGGCGCTGGCAGGCGCTGTTGCGGCTTATAACAGCGCATCACCGGCATCCAAACCGGGTGGTACGGATCCGAATGCAGGTGAGTTGGGTGGATTAACACTGATCCCCGGCACTTACAAAGCTGCCAGCGGAACATTTAAAATAACAGCGGGCAACCTGATACTTGATGCAAGAGGCGATCCGAATGCTTTATGGGTATTCCAGACATCGGCCGGGCTTTCCGTTGGCATCACCGGTGGCGCAAGAAGTATTGTACTGAGCAACGGGGCTTTGGCTTCAAATGTATTCTGGTATGTGGGCACAACAGCCACCATCAATCCTACCGGCGGCGGTGTGTTTACGGGTACGGTGATCGCTTCGGGAGCCATTACCATTTCTGCCTCAGGGGTCACTAACCAGTCTGTTGTGAATGGCAGGGTAATATCATTGGGCGGCTCAGTTAAAATAGTGAATACAACCATTAATGTGCAGTAGTCAAAACAATTCACATTCAACTTTAAAAGTTTACTTATGTTCCTTTTTTCTATAAAACAAAAATGCATATTTATTCTCCTGCTGATCGCTTCTGGCACAGTGGCACAGGCACAACCGGTAAAACGCGTTCAACCGGTTTGGTGGTTTGGCGAATCTGTTGCGGGTAACCTCAACAATTACCAGGGCACTACGCAAATGCTGAATGATTATTTTAGCGTACCCACGGCCTTTCATAAGGGCCAGGCCGTTAAACCGTATGCATCGCTGCTTACCGAATACCGGCCCAATAAAAGATGGGGCGGTATGCTTAACATAGCTTACGATAACCGGGGTGTAAAATTTGACCAGGTGCTGGCGCCGTGTAACTGTGCGGCGGATTTGTCTACAGATCTCAGTTATCTTACGATTGAACCGAGTGTACGCTTCGCTCCTTTTGCTTCGGGTTTTTATGTATTTGCCGGGCCAACCCTGGGTATCAATCTTACCAAATCATTTAGCTATACGCAAGAAAAACAAACCGGAACGCAGGGCGACCGGACTGATATCAATAAAGCAGTATTCTCTGCCCAGGCAGGCGCAGGAATAGATATCCCTGTATCCTCGCGTAAAGCCATGATACAAATGACGCTGTCGCCGTTCGCTTCTTTTCAAACAAACCTTTTACAGGATCCCGGTACAACCGGATCATGGTCGTTCTATACGGTAAGGGCGGGTATGGCCGTAAAATTCGGAAAGGGGAAACCTTTTTTGCTACCGGCTCCGCTTCCCTCACCCGCCGCTGCAGCCACCGGAATTACGGCGCGTGTAACGGTACCAACACCGGCACCGATCATCATTGTACAGAAAGAAGTGCAATTCTCCGTGCATGCACCAAAAATATCTATTGCCAACAGGAACGCAACCGCAAGGGAAACGTTTCCGCTGCTGACTTCCCTATTCTTTGAAGCAGGTTCAACTGTTATTCCTCAGCGGTATAGCCTGCTTACCAAAGAACAGGCCCTTTTCTTTACAGAGGAACAATTGCAACAGCAACGGGACGCGCTCAATACCAGCCGTGCATCCCGGCAAATGACGGCTTATCATCATATCCTTAATATCATGGGTAGCCGTATGCGTCTGTATCCACAAACAACCATCAGCTTACATACTGTAGGTACCGATGCTTCAGAGAGCGGTGTAATGGCGGAAAATATCAGGCAGTATATGGTAAATATTTTTGGTATAGATGCTGCAAGGATACAGGTTGATGCAACGGCAGATCAAACAATGCGTTCCGCCAACAGTTCTTTAAGAAGAGAAGAAGAACGCAGGATTGATATTGTAAGTAACTCGCGCGAGTTACTGGCGCAGGTAGGTGAATTAAAAATAGCACCCACCAGTACAACACAACCTGTTGCAGAAGACAGGCAGGTGATCTTTACACTCGATAATGCCGCTGAACTGCTTACCTCATGGTCATTGGAAATTACCGATGAACAGGGAATCCAACAGCATTACGGACCATTTACCCAAAACCAGGCATCCATTGCAGATAATACAATCTTACGCAATAACAACATCAGTAACTATACGGTAAAGATGATTGGTCAGTCGAAGAGTGGTGGTACGATTACCAAAGAAGCTTCTGTAAGCCTGGCAAAAACGGAACAGCCGAAAACACCCACTTCTTTGTATAGTGTACTTTTTGGCTTCGACAGGTCTGACCTGACACCCACTTACCAGGAATTTCTTACACAAACCATTGGTACAGCCATCCCTGCAAAAGCAACCGTGGTTATTTTTGGCTACACAGATATCACAGGTGCCGATGCACATAATCTACATTTATCACGCGCAAGGGTTAACACCGTTCAGCAGCTATTGCAACAGGCGTTATCCGGCAAAGAAATCATATTTAAAACACATGGTTTTGGAAAGGATAGCAACATGACACCATTTGCCAATGAACTGCCCGAAGAACGTTTTTATAACAGGACGATCATGATCAGTGTTAATGGAGGACTTTAAAATAATTTATGGAGCCTGTGATCAGGTATTCGTCAACAAATCCGTGATCAGCGCCGTCCACCCGGTCTGGTGGCTGGCGCCGAGGCCGCGTTGGGTGTCGCCGTCAAAATATTCATAGAACAATAACAGGTCCTCATTGCCGGCCTGTTTATAAAACCAGTTATAGGAACCATAAATCGTTCTTTCCTGCTGGCTGTTTAGCTGGAAACCACTGAGGATCCGTTCGCGAAGCGTAGCCGCAACTGCGTGCAAATTAAGTTGCTGACCGGAGCCTGCGGGGAACTCTATGGTGAGATCGTCTCCATAAAAATCGCCATACTTATGTATTGCACGGATCAGCAAATAGTTTAAAGGCATCCAAACCGGCCCGCGCCAGTTAGAGTTACCGCCGAACAAACCGGAAGTGGAATCGGCGGGGTTATAGCTGATTTGGTAATTCTCACCGGCAATGTTTAGCTGGTAGGGACGATCATGGTAATATCTTGACAATGCCCTGATCCCGCCAACGGATAAAAACTCATCTTCGCGCGACGCCCATTCCAATAAACGGGTAAGCCGCTCTTTGTTAACGAGCGAGAACAGGATATTCGCATCTGCATCCTGCTGCCTGTTCTCGAGCAGCTTATCATTGGCGGCCCGGTAGCGGTTAAACCATTCAAGCCGTTTTTTAAAATCGGGTAACTTATCGAGGTCCTCTTTACAGATCACCGATACAGCAAACAAAGGGATCAGCCCAATCATCGACCGCACTTTTAACGGGAAGGGATCCTGGCCATCCAGTAACAATACATCATAGAAAAAATTATCGGCATCGTTCCATAGCCCCAATTGGTTCAGCGCTTCCGAAATGATCACGAAATGTTCTTGGAATTTAGTAGCGGTATCTTCAAACGCATCATCAGTCATAGATATTTCTATGGCTATATCCATCATGTTCAATGCATACATGCCCATCCACGCAGTACCGTCTGTTTGTTCTAAACTGGTTTCACCGGGTAAAAGTGTATTCCGGTTAAAGACACCGATATTATCCAGGCCCAGAAAACCACCTTCAAAAACATTGTTGCCATTGGAATCTTTCCTGTTCACCCACCAGGTAAAATTGATGATCAGCTTCTGAAATATTTTTTTCAGGAACCGGGTATCCCCCACTCCCTTTCGTTTCTTTTCGATTTCGTACACGCGTAAAGCAGCAAAAGCCTGTACGGGTGGATTTACATCACTAAAATTCCATTCGTATGCCGGTACCTGACCGCCGGGATTCATGTACCACTCGCGCAATAAGATCAGCAACTGGTTTTTTGCATATACCGGATCTATATGCGCCATCGGTATGCAATGAAAGGCAAGATCCCAGGCGGCAAACCAGGGGTACTCCCATTTATCAGGCATCAGCAAAATATCCTTTGCCTTAATATTTTTCCACTCATGATTCCTTTCCGCCAAACGCGAGGCCGCCAGCGATGAAATGCCATCGCTTGTCTGTAGCCATCTTTCCACATCATAGTGATAATACTGTTTGCTCCATAATAACCCCGCAAAAGCCTGCCGCTGGATATTGGCCATATCTGCTGTAAGATCTGAGGGTAATATGGAACGGTAAAAATCATCCGCTTCTTTTTTTCGCAATGAAAAAATAGCTTCCGGATCCTTTGGAAATGGTGCGGTCATTTTTTGAGTACACAAACGCAGGTAAATATTTTTAGATGCATGACCGTCAATCTCAAACTGATATACAGGAGAACATTTTGTTCCGTGTTTACGGTTAGCCAGCTGTTCCCTGTTTACACCATTGATAATGGCAGTATGAAAAGCTTCCTTGGTAACATCCGTAACATTGGGCCTGCCAAATAACTGCTGGTTATTGGTTTCGTTCTCTGTGAACAAAACTTCGGTAGTGTCTGCAAAATAAAAATAATAATCGCCGAGCAAGTTATGCGAGGCCTTCACCGAATGTTCATCGTCCCATTGTATCACCGGCCTGTGTTTATCGATGCCGTACTGCCAGTCGTTGTAAAACCATAATGCCGGCAGAATAGTAAGTGGTGCCGGGTCTTGCCCCCTGTTGGCAATGCCGATCTTAATAAAAATATCTTCAGACGATTGCTTGGCATATTCTATGCAGACATCAAAATATTTATTATCGTTAAAGATACCAGTGTCAAGGACCTCGTATTCCGGTTCTTCCCTGTTACGGTTATGGTTCTGCTCCACCAGGTCGCGGTAAGGAAAAGCTCCCTGCGGATACTTATACAGATACTTCATGTAATAATGTGTGGGAAGGTTATCGAGGTAGTAGTACAATTCTTTCACATCTTCTCCATGGTTACCCTCCCCGTTTGTTAAGCCGAACAATCTTTCTTTTAAGATCGGGTCCTTCCCGTTCCAGAGCGCTACGGCAAAACACAGACGCTGGTTATAATCACAGATCCCGCCTAAACCATCTTCGCCCCAACGGTATGTGCGGCTGCGCGACTGGTCATGCGTAAAATAATTCCAGGCATCGCCGTTCTCGCTGTAATCTTCGCGAACGGTTCCCCACTGACGCTCGCTTAGGTAAGGGCCCCATAATTCCAAAGGCACTTCCTTTGATGCATTGTCGTTTAAGCGTTGCTGTTCGGCTGTCATTGCGCTGTATTAACCATTGGTTGAGAATCCGGGATAGAGTGTCATACCTCCATCCATAAAAATAGTAGTGCCGGTAATATAATCCGCTTCATCACTGCAGAGCCATGCGGCAAGGTTACCAATGTCTTCCGGTTGTCCGATGCGTTGATATGGGATCAGCGTTAATAAACTCTCCAGCGCCTGTGGTGTGTCCCATGCTGCCTTGTTGATGGGTGTTTGAATAGCGCCCGGGCCGATACTGTTCACCCGTATTTTTTTAGGGGCCAGTTCCTGTGCCATGCTTTTCATCAGCATCATCACCCCTCCTTTACTGGTGGCATAATTTACATGGCCACCCCAGGGTATTACTTCATGTACACTGCTCATACAAATGATCTTACCTGCGGCCTTACTTCTTTCGGGTACAATGCCCCTGCGTAAAAATTCCCTTACGGCTTCTCTTGCACAAAGGAACTGTCCGGTAAGGTTTACGTTCAGCACCAGTTGCCAGTCTGCCAGGCTCATATCCTGGAACGATGAATCTTTCTGCAACCCGGCATTGTTGATCAGGATATCAATGGTGCCAAATGCTTCAATCATCTTGCGGAACATTTCCTGCACCTGTGCCTCATTGCTTACATCTGCCGCCAGGGCAATGGCATTACCACCATTTGCCTTGATCTCATCCACCACTGCCTGTGCATCATCGGGCCTGCTTACATAGTTAACCGCTACATTAGCGCCTTCATTACCTAATGCGAGAGCCACTCCTTTGCCAATGCCGCTGTTGGCGCCGGTAACGAGTGCGGATTGTCCTGTTAACCTGGGATCTTTTTTCATAACGAATTATTGAGGTCTATTGGTTTTCTTAAAAAATGAAGCTGTTGCCTGACCCGTTAGCATACCCAATATCGGCGCCAGGCAATACAACCAGAATGCTGTAAATTGGTTACTGACAATTGCCGATGCAAAGGTTCTTGCCGGGTTCATACTCATGCCACTAAAAGGCGCTTCGAATGTGATAAACAAAGTGATCAGCAAAGCAACTAAGTAAGCTGTGTATTTTGCTAAAGTTAGATACTTCCCGGTAACGAGCACTACAGAAATAAGCAGCCAGGATATCAGGAACTCTGCAATAAATGCGGCCGGTATCCCCTGTTTGCCCGGAACGGTTACAATATAATTAATAGCGGGATGACTCACCAGCGAGGGTAATAAAAGATAGATCAGGTACATGCCCGCCGTACCACCGGCAAACTGGAACAGGATATAAAAAACAGTATCTGTTATATTGATCTCTCCCAACCGGTAACGTACAATGGTTACAGCCGGGTTGATATAAGCGCCGGACCGTATGCCCCATCCTGATTTGAATATACCCAGCGCCGTTAACCCCATGGTAAGACCGATCAGGAATCTACGGAGTATGGCAGAAGCGATATGTTGCCGGATATACAGACCGGGATGATCGATCAGCACATCAAACAGGCCCGCAGAAAACATGAAGATGCCCAGGCCCATTGCCTCGTATACATATTTGAGCAGTTGATCTCTGTATCTTATCAAAGTTATTGTGTGATGAGCCAATCAATTATTTCATTCTTGCTAATAAATGTTCGCCAACCCTAAGCGCATTGGCCATAATGGTGAGGGATGGATTTACCGCCCCGCTGGAAGGAAAAAAACTTCCATCCACTACATACAGGTTATCGATCTCATGCGATTTGCAATTCCTATCCAGCACAGAAGTCGCGGGGTCAGTTCCAAAACGTAAAGTACCTACCTGGTGCGCAACACCGGAGATCGGGATATTCTTCCGGAGGTAAATACCATGCGGAAAAAAGCTATCTCCCGAGTCGATGCCGGCCAGTATATGTTTCCATTTTGCCACCAGGCGGTTAAATCCTTCGGTATTGTTCTCTGTATAATCGAGATGAATATTCTCCCCTATCACCTGCACCCTGTTCTCGGCAGCCGCAAGATCTTCGCCGGTGAGCCACCAATCGATCGAGTGGGTGGCCATCTCATCCAGTACCAGGCCCGGGGTAAAAAAAGGAGCGTCCTCTGTAAGCTGGTCCTTATTTGATTTGCCCAATAACTGTACATGCCCCATGGGGAAAGCAAAATCCTTTTCGCCCCAGTAAAAATCATTTACCGCCAGCGTTTTCTGAAAGATGGATGGATTGGGTTTTGTGCTGATGGCCAGCATGGCGGCATTCAGGTGTTTCATAAAATTACGCCCTACCTGGTCGCTTTTATTGGCGAGCCCGGTGGGGTGTTGATCGTTGGCGCTCCGTAATAATAAGGCAGCGGAATTAATAGCGCCACAGGCAACTACTACGATGTCGGCTTTAAACAGTACCTGCGTTCCCTGGTAAAGAGCTTCTATATGATCTATCTGCGTTCCGCTGGCATTGGTAACGAGCCGCGTAACTTTTGCTTCTGTGAGTAAGGTAACATTGTCATCGGATAAAGAAGGACGTACACAATTGATATCCGCATCGCTTTTCGCGTGCAGCAGGCATGGAAAACCATCACAGGTATTGCAACGGATACATTCGCTGTGTACACGGTCAGCTTCATTCAGTTTAATACCTAAGGGAATATAAAAGGGATGGTAGCCTTTTTTCCGGAGATCATCATGCAGTTGCTGGATCCGTGGCTCATGGCTTACTTCCGGGTAGGGATATTCTTCAGCGCGATGCGGTTCTGTTGGATCGAGCCCCATCTTTCCATGCACGGTGTATAGTTTTTCCGCCTCAGTGTAATACGGCGCCATCTCTGCATACTTTACCGGCCATTCCAGTGAAATGCCGCCGGCATGTTGTATCTGCTCAAAATCTTTTTCGCGCAGCCGGAACAATGCTGCTCCGTAAACCTTTGTATTTCCGCCTACCCAGTAACCGGTACCCGGATGAAGGTCAATATCACCCGATGTTTTCCAGGCTTCTTTTGTATGGTAACGTTCTTTCTGAAATACTTCCACCGTATCCCAGTTCTCTTTTTCCTGTGGCAGGTAACCTCCTCTTTCCAACACAAGGATCTTCTTACCCGAATCTTTCAATTTATGCAGCAACGTACCGCCGCCAGCGCCCGTGCCAATGATAATGATGTCGTATTGTTCCATAGGATAATTTATGCTTTGTGCTGATCAAGCCATCCGCCCGTGAACCCCGCTTTTTGCAAACCGCTGACAATATAGGGGGATGTTTTCATGATCTTCCACAATAATCCGTTTTGATAGTTGTCGATCATCATCACTGTTGGCCCTTCATTTAATCCAAACCGCCAGGGCGATACCCAGCCATAGGGATTTTCTCCTTTTTCGGGATAGGACGCATTAAAACTGGCATCGAAACCCATTTTATTGGGCGACTTTAACCGTAACCTTTCAATGGCATGGCGGATGGTTGGCAAAACGATCTCCGGTGCAAAAGGAAGTGAAGCCACCACGGCCCATGGAGAAACCGTTCCATCATCAGGACCAAAAGGCGCGCCTCTTGCAACATAATCATAAAATACACGGTTGATCCCTTTTACTTTTTTGCGCATCGGCCCGGGACCGTCGCTGGCGGTAAATCCCCAGGAAAAATGATTGTAGTGATCAAACTTTTTCGGGTTCTCAATTCCATATTGGTAATGTACATAGGTTGCCCGCCGGCTGTTCTCAAAATAATCGATCCCGGTTTTTTTGTTATACTGATCTTGTATCCCTTTCAGGTCGAGCCAAAGATGCGAAAACTGGTGAATGAATAAAGGCCCCGCATAACAATATTCCTGGTCATAGGCTTTGATCCATTCAAAAGTCTTTGTCCACGCATGGTACCCTACAGGTTCAATGGGGAAAGTAGGCGAACCCATGGCCAGTATATACATCAGGTGCGCCTCGCTCAATTGTTTGTTCCAGCGGTAAGGAAGAAAACCCGATTCAGGCATCCAGCCGTGGGTAATACTTTTTTCTCCATTGCAGGCCCATTGCCAGTCGATGCGCCCGTAGAGCTGATCCGCCAGTTGCCGGATATCCGCTTCTTCGGGGGTATCCTGCGTAAAATAAGCCGCAGAACTTAACACGCCGGCAATAAAAAGTGTGGTATCGATCGTAGACAATTCCGACCACCAGGCGCGGTGCCCGGTTTGCATGTCGAGGAAATGATAATAGAAGCCTTTGTAGCCCATGGCTTCTTTTTCCGTTCCCTGGGGACTGTTATAAAAAAATGACAGGATGGTTCTTGTTTTTTGGATGGCATCCGCTCTTGACATTAATCCCCGCTCCGTTGCAATTGCGTAACAGGACAGGGCAAAACCAATTGCTGCGATACTTGCGGGCGATCCGGCTTTTGTTTTATCAGCTACCAGGCCGTTATCCGGATTTATCTGGTTGATAAAATAGGGAAAGGTTTCGGCCAGCAGTTCGTCAAGCATTTTCTTATCAGGACCCATAGGCCTGGTAACAGGAATGGATGTAGGTACATTTATATCTACGCCGGCCATTTGCTTAATTTAGGGTGATACAGGCAACTCCCTGGGGAGGTATGGTGATGGAAACGGATACTACGCCATTCTCCTGCGAGAAGCTCAGGGGTTCCTGTACAAGTTCTGATATCTTTTCCAGAATCGTTACCTGTTCTGCAGATAAACTTTCGGGGCTGCCCATATCTTCCCATGCCTTACGGGTATTGGCATGGCTATCATCAATTCTTTCTGCATAAGCAGCTGTTATGTCTTTACCTGCCGTTAACCGCACCACCACATTTTCTTCCTGTATGGGATGTAAGGGCAATGCCCAGTTGGTGATGAGTATTTGCATGTTATCTTCTTTTTTTACTACCCATATATCTACAGTTGCGTGCTGCCCGCTTACCGTAAATACCTGGTTACCTAACTGGTGAAGTAATTGATAGGCGCGGTACGCAGGTTTGGGAACGCCATATATATTCAGCAGGCCAAAGCCGCCATGAAAAGGAACGGAACTAAAATAATTTTCTTCAAAAATATCAGAGAAGATCCAGTAACTATATCCTTCTACCAACCCTCTTGCTTCCATAACGGTTTTGATGATAAAGGCGGCGGCATAGGGCTGGTCGTGCAATTCATCAAAGGGGTTGGATGATGTGCTCCACTCCGTATAATACAATGGTTTGCCCTGCGCATCATCGTGCGCCTGTATGGTTTGCTCGCGCAACACGCTGCGCCTGCTTTTTGATAACTGCGTGATGGTATCATCACCGGGCTGACCGAATGCGTCTGTGGGGTAATGGTGTGTTGACACAAAATCAACCGCCACCTGGTTGGTTTCTGTAAAAAGAAGAAACTCCTTTATCCATGCGTTGTTAGCTGTAGCAGGACCGCCTACATGCAACCTGGGATTTACTTTTTTGATGGCATCGGCCGTGTATTGGTACAGTTTAAAATAATCGGCCTGGCTGCCCGTCCAGAAATCTGGCAGGTTGGGTTCGTTCCAGACCTCGAAGAACCACTGACTCACTTCTTCCAGTCCATACCTGTGTATCCAGTGGGCCACCAGTTTGTTGATCAGGGTTGCCCACGCTGCATAATCCCGCGGAGGGGTTACACTTCCCTTGTAATGGAATACGATCCGATCGCCGGATGAGAGTGCCGAAGGCATAAAAGAAAGCTCTACAAACGGGCGCATGCCTATGG
>JANXRX010000215.1 GCA_025352905.1 Bacteroidota bacterium
GAGGGGCAAGAGCATCGGGAACCAATGATAAAGCAGGAAGTATGCTGAACCTGTATCGTTGGTTAAGCGCCAGAACGATCAAAGAAACCTATAATCCGCCAGTGGATTATAAGTACCCCTTTTTGCAGGAAGGCTAAGGAAATGTCGAATATCGAATACTGGACATTCATCATTCGTCCACCCAGGTCTTCTCCCCTTTCTTCATTTTATCCAGGGTTTCCTGACAGGATCTATTTCATAAATGCAGGTTTAAGTAGGTAAGTTAGTAAAGAATTGATAAAAACATTTTTCAGGGTGGTTTGGGCACCCCCGACCCCCTTTGCCCTTTGGGCATTTCCCCCTATATTTGCCCCTCTAAATTTGACCTAGTGGCCACGAAATTCTCGAAAGAAACCTACCTGTACTGGTACGAACTGATGCAGCTGATACGCCAGTTCGAGTTAAAAGCCGAAGAAATGTATAAGATGGCCGGGAAGATCCGAGGATTTTTCCACGCTTATATAGGTCAGGAAGCCATTGCAGCCGGTTGTATGACGGCCACCGGGGCCGATGATCCTTTTATCACCGCTTACCGAGATCATGGCCTGGGTTTGGCAAAGGGTATGTCGCCCAATTCCTGTATGGCGGAACTCTACGGAAAAGCCACCGGATGTGCCAAAGGAAAAGGAGGAAGCATGCACTTTTTCAGCCTGGAACACCGTTTTTTTGGAGGTCATGGCATTGTTGGCGCCCAGATAGGTACCGGCGCCGGGCTGGCTTTTGCGGAGAAATACAAAGGCACCCAGAATGTGGTATTATGTTTTTTTGGTGATGGCGCCGCACGTCAGGGTATCCTGCACGAGACCTTTAACCTGGCCATGCTCTGGAAATTACCTGTGATCTTTATTTGTGAGAATAATAACTACGCGATGGGTACCTCGATCGAGCGTACGAGTAACGTGGTGGATATTTATAAGCTGGCTGATGCATATGATATGCCGGCTGATAAAGTGGATGGCATGACACCCGAAAATGTTCATGAGAATGTTGCCCGCGCCGTGAAAAGAGCGCGCGAAGGCGGTGGGCCTACCCTGCTGGAATTAAAGACCTACCGGTATAAGGGACATTCCATCTCTGATCCGCAGAAATACAGGTCAAAGGAAGAAGTGGATGAATACAAGGACCAGGATCCTATCGGTAAAGTGCGTAAGACCATCCTGGAAAGCAAGTTTGCCACAGAAGCCGATCTTACTGCCATCGATGAACGTATCAATCATGCCGTTGAGGAAAGCGTGAAGTTTGCGGAAGAGAGTCCCTGGCCGGATGACAGCGAGTTACTGAAAGATGTGTACCTGGACAAGAACTATCCATTTATTGTTGATTAAGACCCATTATTAATAACCCTTATTCCGCCGGAGGCGGGATGAAGATTCCATTTAAAATTTCAAATTCGTATTATGAGTGATGAGCAGGAACTGAAAGAGACCATTGAAAAGATGCAGGGATTCTGGCATAAATTTCAAACACCGTTTTTAGTAGTCTTGGCCGTGATCGTGATCGGTGGCGGTGGCTGGTATGGCTACCGGGAGTATGTATTAAAACCCAAAGAAGAAAAAGCCTCGGATGCGCTTTACAGGGCACAGTTATATTTTGGCGTGGATTCATCCCGCCTGGTGCTGAATGGCGATGGGCAAAGTAAGGGCGCGTTATACGTGATCAACAGTTTCAGTGGTACCAAGGCTGCGAACCTTGCCAAATTCTATGCCGGTGTCAGCTACCTGCACCTTGGGGAGTTTGCCAATGCCGTAAAATACCTGAAAGATTTTTCAACTGATGCAGAACAGATCCAGTTACTGGCTTACGGTAATCTCGGCGACGCGTATTCTGAACTGAATAAGCCAGAAGATGCTGTAAATTATTATAAAAAAGCGGCGGGTACTTTTGAGAAAGACGAAACCAATTCTGCTGAATATCTTTTCCGCGCCGCCCTGCTCGAAGAAACTTCCGGAAAAACAAAAGAAGCGCTTGAATTGTATAAAGAATTAAAAGAGAAATTTCCCAGGACCGAAAAAGGGTTCCAGGCAGATAAATACATTTACCGCTTAAGTATTGAAAAGAATTAGGAAATTGTAACCAATGGCTACAAAAGGCAATACATCTGTTAACAAAGGCATCCCGCTAATAAAGGATGCCTTTGTTGTTCTTGTGAAAACAGAATGGAACGCTGCTATCGTTGATAAATTGGAAACCGGGGCCAAAAAAATACTCAGGGCCAATGGGATCCGTTTTATATCCCTTACCGTTCCCGGTGCATTCGAGATCCCTTTCGCCGTAAAAACGCATTATGCTTACAGCAAACTGGTGCCGGATGCGTATATTACCTTAGGCGCCGTGATCAAAGGGGATACCCCTCATTTCGAATATGTATGCAATGCGGTAACAGAGGGTGTATTACAATTGAACCTCTCGCTCGATACACCCGTTATCTTTGGCGTACTTACTGTAAATACAGAGGAACAGGCAAAAGAACGGATCGGCGGCAAACACGGCAACAAAGGAGAAGAAGCAGCGGTAACAGCGATCAAAATGATCGCACTAAACCGTAAATTGAAATAATTTTAGGCGGGCATCCCATTCAATACAAAAGCATGAACGTACAATTATTTATTCCCTGTTTTGTTGACCAGTTATATCCTGGCGTAGCTTTTAACATGGTGAAAGTATTGGAGAAAGCGGGCTGTACGGTAACCTATAATAGCAGCCAGACCTGTTGCGGCCAGCCCGCTTTTAATGCCGGTTTCTGGGGCGAGGCAAAGGAAGTATGCAATAAGTTCCTGAACGATTTTGCGGGTGCGGATTATATCGTGGCGCCGAGCGCCAGTTGCGTAGGTTTTGTAAGAAATTATTATACTAAGCTTTTTGAAAATTCTGCCAATATCACCAACGTTAAGAAAACGGCTGAACGCATATATGAATTCTCGGAGTTTCTTATTAAGGTTTTGCAGGTGGATGATCTCGGCGCCCGCTTTGAGGGTAAAGCCACTTACCATGACAGCTGTGCGGCCTTACGCGAGTGCCGTATCAAAGAAGAACCGCGGAGACTGTTAAGCAAAGTGCAGGGGCTTGAAATGATAGAGATGGAAGATGTGGAAACCTGCTGCGGTTTCGGCGGCACTTTCGCCGTAAAATTTGAACCCATCAGCGTTGCCATGGGCGATCAGAAAACCAATCATGCCCGGACTACCGGCGCCGATTTTATCATCAGTACCGATATGAGTTGCCTGATGCATATTGATGGTTGCGGCAAGAATAAACATACCGGGATGAAAGTGATGCATTTAGCGGATGTGCTGGCGAGCGGATGGTGAATTAATTAATAATAAAATGCATAATGATCAGGCTGTAAATATCTGCTCCAAGACCATTAAAAAATTACTAATTATTAATTACTAATTATTAATTAAAATGAACTACTGGCTAATCAAATCAGAACCATCCGCGTACAGCTGGGATCAGTTTGTAAAAGAGGACGGCACTTTCTGGAACGGCGTTCGCAATTATGCGGCGCGGAATAATTTACGGGCGATGAAGAAAGGAGATCTTGCCTTCTGGTACCATAGCAATGAAGGCATGGAGATCGTGGCCATTGCCAAAGTTGTGAAAGAAGCTTACCAGGACCCGACAACAGACGATCCCGCCTGGCTGGTGGTGGATTTTAAACCCCATAAAAAATTAAAGAACCCGGTTGGCTTAGCAGCGATCAAAGCTGATAAACGGCTGGCGGATATGGACCTGGTAAGACTGGGCCGCTTATCTGTAGGCGCGGTAAAACCGGAAGAATGGAAGATAGTGATGGAGATGTCGGAAAATGGATAAACCAAAACTTGTTATTCTTACCGGCGCGGGTATCAGCGCGGAAAGCGGGATCAGGACCTTCCGCGACAGCGATGGCTTATGGGAGGGACATGATGTATATGATGTAGCCTCACCCCGCGGCTGGGCAAAGGATCCGGAATTGGTGCTCGGTTTTTACAATATGCGCAGGCGCGATGCAGCCAATGCACAACCCAATGCGGCACACACGGGACTGGCCGCACTCGAAAAAGATTTTGACGTAGATATCATTACCCAGAACATAGACGACCTGCATGAACGGGGCGGCAGTACAAAAGTGCTGCATTTACATGGTGAGATCTTTACCATGCGGAGCGTTAAGAACAGCACGGCCATTTTTGAGATCAGGGGAGATATACAGTTAGGCGACCTGGCGCCTGATGGCGGACAGTTACGGCCGCATATTGTATGGTTTGAAGAACCTGTACCCATGATAGAAACCGCGGCGGAGATCGCAGCTATGGCCAATATTTTTGTAGTGATCGGTACTTCATTGGTAGTATACCCGGCTGCGGGTTTACTCAGTTGCGCCCCTCAGCATATTCCTAAATTCATCATTGACAAAAAGATCCCCGCAACCGGCCAGGTGCCTAACCTGACAGCCATTGAAGCAACTGCATCAGCGGGCGTGGAAATGTTAAAAACTATGCTGCGGGATCATCTTTAAACCTTTACTAACAGCAGCTTGTGTATACTTGCAGAAATACGGTGCCATGAGAAAATATTTACTCCTGCTTTTATTATTTACGGCCAGTTACAGCATAGCACAGGTAAGCGAACCTTTTAAAGATCTCAGGGATTTTATAAAGAGCCAGCCTCCTAAGATCGGGATAGACAGCACACCCTTCCTGGATATGTATTACAAGAACGGGATCCATTACCTGCTTCCCTTATACAAAGCCTTCCTGCAGGAGCAAAAAAAAATCCCCAAAGACAATTCGCTTTTTTATGAAATGATTGCCCAGGCGGTTTCATTTATTGGTGATAATAAAACAGTATTGGAATATGAAAAAGCCTCTTATGAAAAACTCCCCGATTCTGCCAGACCGGAGATCAGCAGGCTAACAGATATCGCTAAAGACGTTACGTATACCGATGCAAAGCAGTATATCCTCGGCCGCGCCAAAACAAACCGGGTAGTGATGATCAACGAGTCGCAGGATAAACCCCTTACGCATGCATTTACAGCCTCATTACTCGAAGATCTTTACCAACAGGGGTTTCGCTACCTCGCCATGGAGATGCTGCATAACTCGCGTTATACGCCGCTAACAAAACTGAGCGCATCCACCGGTTATTATGCAACAGAACCTGTTGCCGGTGAACTGATCCGTAAAGCATTGGAGATCGGTTACACTTTACTGGCTTATGAAGATACCGTGGCAAGCCATACTGTGAACCAACGCGAATATGCGCAGGCAGAAAATATTTACCGTTTCCTTTCCAAAAAGGATACATCCGTAAAAATACTGGTAAGCGCCAGCTATACCCATATTGAAGAAGGTGCGCGAAGCAATGACCGGATACCCATGGCTGCCTACTTCAGGATCATATCAGGCATCGATCCGCTCACGATCGACCAGACAGAAATGATCGAATCCAGCACCAGCGCCTATGGCGCTTTGTTATACGAATCATGGATACGGAAACACCCGGTTACCGGTTCTGTAGTGGCTCTTTCGGGCAATAAAGCCGTTGACCCTTTTGATCTTAACCTGTATGATATACATGTGATCCATGCACCTACGAAGTACATCAATGAACGGCCGGTATGGATGTTGATGGATGGATGGAAAAAAGAGATTCCTGTTTCTCCTGCGTATAAATCCTTGTTCCTTGTACAGGCGTATTATTTTACTGAATATTCAGATGCCACACAATACAAAGCCGTTCCGGCAGATCAAACCTATCTCAACGCGGCCAATGGTTTTTATTATCTCTATCTGCATAAAGGGAAATACAAAATTATTTTCCGCGATAAGCTCTACGAGGTGCTGGGCACTAAAGAGATCGAGGTATATTAATAAAACAGCACACGTTTATTTAAAGAAAATATACGCGATCACAATAGCTGAGATCACACCGATCAGGTCTGCCAGCATGCCGGCCCAGATAGCATAACGCACCCGTTTAATACCCACACTTCCGAAGTAGAGCGCAATAATATAAAAGGTACTGTCTGCACTTCCCTGGAAAGTAGAGGCAAGCTGGCCGAGGAAACTATCCGCCCCATAGGTTTTGAATACATCGAGCATCAGCCCTCTTCCCCCTCCGCCACTGAATGGGCGCATAATGGCCACCGGTAAAGCAGGAACGAATTCGCTGTTAATACCCGTGTGTACAAAACACCAGGTGATCCCGTTTATAATCGCATCAAGCGCTCCGCTATCGCGGAACACACGGATCCCCACAATAATACCCACGAGGTAAGGAATGATCTTGATGATCACATCCCATCCCTGTTTGGCGCCTTCTATGAACGCATCAAACACATTTATCTTTTTCACAAACCCGCCAATGATAAAGGAACAGATGATCAGGAACAGGATCAGGTTGCCCAGCACATTGCTGAAAGTTTCTTTGGTAAACAAGGTGGGTGTTGGAATATTTTTTTGTGAGGGCAATGAATTAATGAACCCTGCGAACAATAGAATAGCGATGATGATACCTGCCAGCCAAAGGATCAATACCCTGTCGAACCGCAACCGCTGGTACAATGCCGTAATGATGATACTCGCAATGGTGGCAATGGAAGTAGCGATCATCAGCGGTACAAATACACTGGTAGGATTGGTACTTCCCCCACCTGCCCGGTAGGCAATGATCGAAAGCGGGATCAGCGTGAGCCCGCTGGTATGCAGCACCAGGAACATGATCTGCGAATTGGTAGCGGTTTCTTTATGCGGATTGAGCGATTGCAGGCTCTCCATCGCTTTTAACCCGAATGGCGTGGCGGCATTATCGAGTCCGAGCATATTGGCGCTGAAATTCATGACCATCTGCCCCATGGCCGGATGTTTTTCGGGCACTTCCGGAAAAAGTCGTTTCATAAAAGGATTCAGGATCCTCGCCAGGAAATTAATGGCCCCTGCCTTCTCGCCTATGTTCATCAGGCCCATAAAAAAAACCATTACCCCCGTTAGCGGGAGCCCTATTTCCAGAACAGACGACTTTGATGCATCAAAAATCCCTTCCACCAGCTTTTTAAATATTTCGTAATCATGAAAAACGATCAGTTTCACCAGGGCAATCACCAGCCCGATGAGAAAGAACAGGATCCAGACATAATTCAGGGCCATAAGGGGTAATTTGTCGTGAAAATAAGCGTTTCCCGGGTTATTCCTGCCCAAACAATTCTATATTTGCCGCTCTGAAAAAGAGGATGGTTTAGGGATGAAATCTAAAAAGAAATTATGGCTTTACAAGCAGGAATTGTGGGATTACCAAATGTGGGCAAATCAACTTTGTTTAATGCGGTGAGTAACAGCGCCAAGGCGCAGGCAAGTAATTACCGGTTCTGTACCATTGAACCCAATGTGGGTTTGGTGGATGTTCCGGATGCACGTTTGCGTAAACTGGCGGAATTAGTGATCCCCGACAGGATCGTTCCCACCCAATTAGAGATCGTAGACATTGCCGGGCTGGTTCGCGGCGCGAGTAAAGGCGAGGGCCTGGGTAATAAGTTCCTGGGCAATATCCGCGAAGTGGATGCCATCATACACGTGATCCGTTGTTTTGAGGATGAGAATGTGCTGCGCGAAGAAGGGATGATCAATCCTGTGAGCGACAAAGAGATCATTGAAACAGAATTACAGTTAAAGGACCTGGAAAGTGTAGAAAAAAAATGGCAGCGTGTTGAAAAAATGGCGCGCGTGGGTTCCGATACAAAAGCAAAAGCCGAATTCGAGATATTATCACGTTGCAAAACACACCTGGAGAAAGGAAAAAATATCCATACGCTTGGCCTGGACAAAGAAGAAAAGACCGTTGTGGCAGATCTTTTCCTGCTTACTGATAAACCCGTGCTATATGTGGCCAATGTGGATGAGGCCAGTATGCATACGGGCAATAAATTTTCCGCTGCTTTACAGGCGGCCGTAAAAGACGAAGGTGCCGAAGTGATCGTGATGTGTAACAATGTGGAAGCGCAGATAGCGGAAATGGAATCGCCGGAAGACAGGCAGATGTTCATGGAAGAATACCATATGAAAGAACCGGCCCTGAACCGTTTGATCACTTCTGCTTACCAGTTACTGAACCTGGATACCTATTTTACAGCGGGGGTACAGGAAGTGAGGGCATGGACGATACATAAAGGCTGGAAAGCTCCCCAGGCAGCCAGCGTGATACATACCGATTTTGAAAAAGGATTTATCAAAGCCGAAGTGATCGCCTACGAAGATTTTGTAAAATACGGAAGCGAAGCCGCCTGCCGCGAAAATGGCCGTTTACGCATAGAAGGAAAAGAATATCTTGTTAAAGATGGCGACGTAATGCATTTCCGTTTTAATGTCTAAAAATATTTTTACACGATATTTATTACACATGAAAAAAATATTTCTTCTTGTTGCCACACTCGGTTTATTGACCGCCTGCGGCGATCGTAATCATACGGACAATGATACGGCTAATACCAGCCCGGCTATCCCCCCCCCGGCGGTAATGAATTATACGGTCCTGAAAATATACCCGCACGATACTACGTCGTACACAGAAGGTTTACTTTGGCTTAATAACTCGCTTTATGAAAGCGCCGGGCAGTATAAAGAAAGCCGTTTACTGAGAACAACACTTGAAACAGGTAAACTATTACAAAAGACAGTTCTTCCGGATAATTATTTTGGCGAAGGCATCAGCGTAATACATAATAAGATCTATCAACTTACATATAAAGAACATAAAGTTTTCGTGTACGACATGAACTTTAAAAAGCTTCCACAGGAATTTGAATGGCCCTATGAGGGATGGGGTATGACAACCGATGGCACAAACCTGATATTGAATACCGGGGGCAGCAATCTCTATTTTGTGGAACCGGAAACATTTAAGATCGTTAGAACCCTTGGCGTAGTGGATAATAACGGCTATGTAGACAGTATCAATGAACTCGAATACCTGGACGGCTATGTATACGCCAACCGGTATTTGACAGATTATATCCTGAAAATAAATTTAAAAACAGGTTTGGTAGAAGGTAAAGCAGACCTGAAGGAGATCCTTGAAAAGAATAACCAGCCAAGAACAAGCAGAACCGAAGTACTCAATGGAATTGCTTATGACAGTACTAAAAAATCTTTTTATATAACCGGTAAATACTGGCCGGCTTTGTTTGAAGTGAGGTTTAACTAAACAGGCTTTTTAAAGAATATATAGATTACCGAACTCCCCTTCTTTTTATTCAAAAACGCTTTTAGATTTGAGAGCATCCCTGTCCATAAAGCGCCGATCAGGTTCCCGCTTCCGTTTTTATATTGTTCGCTGAGCATGGAAACATAAAAACTGTCGAACCACATGGGTTGTATGTTTTCCAACACAAAACTTTTTTTGCGGGCAAGCAGTTCCATTCCTTTGGGGGAGAAATGATATAAATGTCTCGGCACATCATAGGCGGCCCAGCAGTTTTTATAATAACGGGCATCATAACTGGTATAATTCGGAACGGCTATCAGCAATCGGCCGCCGGGTTTTAGCAAATGCTGAAAACGCGCAAGGTAGCCATGCAGGTCATGCACATGTTCCAGCACATGCCATAAAGTGATCACATCAAACTGCGCTTCTTCCAGTTCAAACAATAACCCGGGTGGAATGAGTTTCAGCCCGTATTTCTGTTCTGCATTTGCACGGGCAGTATTGTCGGGCTCCAGCCCTGTTACTTCCCATCCCGCTTCCTGCATCGTGTTTGCGAATGAACCGGTACCGGCGCCCACATCCAACAGACTTCCGCTTTTTTTGCCGGAAAATTTCTGAACCAATTTTTTTTTCGAACCCAACGTATAATTGCGGACAAGATGGTATAAACGATTAATAAACCCTTTTTGCGTGTCTGAATGAGAAACATAAGATGCAGACTGGTAATACGTTCCGATACTATCGGCATCAGGCATTCCCTGCGTGAACCGGTTGGTGCAGTCATCGCAGTGCCAGATCTCAAATATTTCATGTGTCACCGTATGGTCCTTTGCAGACAATGCCGGGAAAACAGAAGAAGAACCACAAGATGGGCATTGGGTCAATGATATCCGTACGGCCATACAATTAAAGAGAGTTTGCTGAAACTGATACGCTTACAATACATAAAATATTAATCCTGCCAATCCTATCACGGCAAGTATGGCCGCATAAAGCCACCAAAGATCTTTTTTTTGCGTTTCTTCTTCCGGGGCAGCAATATTCATTTCTACTACCTTGGCGCCGCTATTGGCTTCTTTTAATAAAATAGCTTTTGCCTGCGCTATGCCTTTTACGGCCCTCGCCTCTCTTGCAGGAACGACTATCCTTTCCGGAACCACCCTTATCGCGGCGGGCACCTCTTTAGGCCGAATGGCTTCTTTCACCAGCGGAAGTTCTTTTACTTCCCTTGTCGGCGGAGGTGTTTTGATCAGTTTATTGAATTTTATTTTTTCTCCCAACCGCAAAGGCGGCAATATCTCTATCAGGTTCGTGGCAGGTAAAAAAATGATATGCCCGTTTACTTCTTTCTTTATCCTCCCTATTCCCTTGAGGTCGGTGAAATGCTGCTCCACCATATTTACGAGAAGCTCGATCGAAAAATTTTGAAATTCTTTACCAGCCACTCTTTCATCAACACCCATCTGCACCGAAAGAAAATCGATCAACCCCTTATCCGACCCAAGGGCCGGTCCCTCATTAAATTCAATAACGGGTCTCCTCGGAAACAGCAGACCCGTAGACTCATTTAAATAAGCTGGCTGGTACTGCATTACGAAATTGCCTAAGGCAGGTATGCTCAGCTTATGGTGAAGTAATAGGTATTTATAAAGGTATTGCTGCATTGAACGGTGGTTTTACCGGAACGAATATACAACTCCTCCCAAAACCGTAAAACCAAGTACCGGGTACTGGTTCCAGCGCTGGTAGGCCGTATTCAGCATATTATTCATCTGCAACCACAGGTTTAGCCTTGGCAATACGCTGAATTCCGCGCCCAGGTTGATATCCGCCACAGGGTCAGCCTTGCCTGCCGCTATGGTTTTGGTACGGTAAGGGCTGCCATCCCAAACAAAAACATCCGCTTTTACCTGCAGGTCCTTTAATACCTTCCAGCGTACCGTGCCTGTCATTTCAACCGGTAAAAGGCCCCATGCTTTCTGGTTAACAGCAAGTGCACTGTATTGCGTAAACGATGTGGAGGCCAGCAGCGACAGGTTCTCTCCTACTGTATATCCCACTTCGGCATGAACCCGAAGGGCCTTCATCTCAGGCTCGAACAGGACATCAAACGATTTTCCGTCGTTCAGATCATTTACAAACAGGGCCGTGTTGGTCAGTTTTAGGAGAGACAGGCGCGCGCTGTACGTAAAATGGCTGCCCGAACTGCCTTTCAGGCCAATATATTGTTCATTGGTCCTGGTGTTCAACAAATTATTCACACCGTTGATCCAGGGATTAATCGTTGCCAGTGAGCGGTAGGTGTTTTTTTGGTAGTAACCTGTCCACCCGGCTTCTACCGACAAACCAACATCGCTGATTTTTGCATCGGCTGTTAATTCCGGGAGGGCCGTAAAAATGCCGTTATCCCAGGTAGGCTGTATGCCCAGGTGCAGTTTCAGGTTGGGCGTAGTTAATTGTAGCGCAGGCTGCACATAGTAGAGGTTATTTTTGATGTTCAGCGTGCTGGGCAACTGGGGAATACTGGTGGCAGATAAATCCGCCATTAACCCCAGGTCGAATGAATAGAATTTGCTGAAGACTTTATTTACCGGCGCCTTGATAACTACATCGTATTCCGAACGTTCGTTATTATCGGAGAAACGGATAAAATTTACCTGCGGATGAAAAGTGATACCGAATGCATTGGGCAAACTGTTCCTGAAACCGGCTTCCACCCCTACCGTGTTAAATTGTTGCAGTATATCTTCTTTTTTATACGGCAAAGTAGCGGGCTGGTAGCCATACAGGTATTGGGTGCTGTTCTGGTAATAAGCGTGTGTGTTCCATTCAAGGCTCTCGCCTGTATGGAATATGGATAATACATCCACGCCCAGTTTACTTGCCTGCTGTGCGGGCAGGTTGCCGGTGCTGGTGATAAAATTTCCTTTCAGGTTGGTGATAGAATTCTTCCCATCACCAAAAGAAAAAGCCGCCTCTCCCAGGAAGCTGCTGAAATTGCCCGCACCGAGTTTTATATACTGATCGTTCTGCCACACAAGCGTTGAATCTACATTCAGCGCAAGGGGTTTGATAGCCACCGGCTTATAAGAAAAGAAAAGATTTTGTGAAGGGATCGTATATACAACCGGGATCTTGGACGAATCGATTACCGGTGTTGCGGCAATAAAATTAACTTTCGCCGCGCTTTGCAGGCTGGGCTTGAAAGCAGAAGTTATGGTTACCATTTTAGGAGAGGAAGTATCACCCAATGCCGCTTTATCAATCGTTGCAACGCCTGGTATTTCTTTTTTACCAACAGCCGTTTTTTTCTTCTGTTGCGCAGACACCGATATAAAGGCAACCACCGCCCATACAAGTACGCCTATTTTTTTGGTTAAGTTATTCATATATGGCCTGCTTTACGGTTGTTCAACTTTGGTTACTTTATTTTTTTCATCCAGCACTCCCTGTAATTTTTGCTGCGCCTCCGTTTTCAGCTCGGCAAAAACGGCGTTTTCGATAATACTTTTGAACGTGGCTTCTGCATTAAACCAGTCTTTCTGTTTCGTGTATATATCACCCAGCAAAATATAGCTTTTGGTTACCCAGAATTCGTAGGACCCCAATTTCCTGATCACTTCAAAAGCCGCTTTCTCCGATTCCGCCAGTTTATTCTGTTGAAAAAGGATCTCGGCGATATGGTATTGCGATTCCGCCGCATATTCCGATTTGCCCGCGCTGATCACCTGTTTATACGCTGCAGTGGAAGCATCATAATCGCCGGAAAGCTGGTAGTTCTTGGTCACTACCAGGCTTGCCATCATCCTGTCATCCGTAGCGATCCCTTTTTCCAGCAGGAGGTCCTGGGCATTAGACGCCGCTTCTTTCCATTGCTGTGTTTTGAACTGGCAACGCAACAGACCCCGCATGGCTTCCAGCCGGTTTTCCTGCTGGGTGGCAATGGCTTTTAACTGGGCAAAATATTTTTCTGCATTGACATAATCTTTCAGGTCGAAATAATAGATGCGGGCAGCCTGCAGGATACTTCGCTCGGCGTAGGTGTTCTGGCCACGATCGGCCACTGCTTTATAAAAAGGTAAAGCGCCGGTATTGGACTTATTGGCAACATGTATCTCTGCTGAAAAATAATTAGCTTCTAATGAATACCTGCCTTCGGGGAACTGGGAAAGATACGCTGCGAACCCGGTACGTGCACCTGTCATATCTTTTGCTTCATAGCGTAACATGGCAGAACGATAGGTCAGTGAATCTTCTTCACTAAAGGAAATCGCTTTCCCGTTCTGTTTCATAAAACTTGCAAAATCGGCGGGCCGTTGTTTCTCGATAAAAATATTGCGTATATAATCGATGGCATCCGTGCTTTCCTGTGTGTTGGGATAGGCGGTTACCAGTTTTTTAAAATCCTGTAACGATTCATCATTCTTATCCAGGTTATAATAAGCCACTCCCAGTTTCAGGTATGCCTGCGGGGCAAGCGCTTTTGCTTTTTCATTGGTGGTCAGTTTAGTAAGCGGGCCAATGGCCAGCTGCCAGTTCTCATTGGCGAGATAGGTATTGGCAATTTCAAGGTTGGCATCCGGTACCAGGGGAGATAAAGGATATTGTTTTTCGAGCGATTGCAGCAGGCTGATCTTTTCAGCTGTTTTATTCAGTGCACCCATAATAATGCCTTTCTGGAACAATGCATAATCCGCCAAACCTAAACCCTGGGCAATTACTGTTTCATACATCTGCAGGGAGTGTGTAAAATCCTTATTCATAAAATAACAATCCGCAGCGCGTACGTACGCATCCTGCTCTATGGCAGATGATCTTGCAGAAACGGTTTTCGTGATCTGTTCAAAATTTTCCCTGGCGCCTGAATAGTTTTCTTTTTTCATGAAAGCATACGCCAGACTATATTTGGCATTCACTGGGTTTACTTCTCCATTCACCAATGGCTGACGCAGATAGTTTTGCAAAAAATAAATAGCCGAATCCACATCGCCTTTCCTATATGCAATCTCTCCTTTCCAGAAATGGGCAAGCGGCAATTGGCTGGCGTTATAAGGAACATGCAATAACCTGTTCAGCAAATCATTGGCGCTATCGGTGAGCTGGTCATTAATCAGTTCCACCGTACTGCCATATAATAAACGGGGATATAACTTTACTGCATAATCACTTTTTACAGGCAGGCTCTCATATAACTTCAATGCTTTTTTGTAATTGCTGGTATTGGCCAGGGTGTTCACCAGTAATTCACGCGCCTCCTGGATATAAACAGAACCAGAATATTTTTTAATAAAATCTTCAAAAGCACGCAAGGCAATATCCATATAACCGAGGTCGTACGAAAGCTTTGCATAATTAAAAGAAGACACTTCTTTCTGAGCGCTGTTGCTGTTATTGGCCGCGCAAAACTGGAAAGCCGTTCTCGCATTGGCCTTGTCATTTGTTTTGAGATAGGCATCCGCCAGCAGGTACATACTGTTCTGCGACAATGAATCTTCACCGCCGCTTAATTGTTTGAACCCTTCGATGGAACGGGGCCAGTTCTTTGCTTCATAATAACAATAGGAAAGCTCATAGAGATCTTCCCTGCTTACTTTCTGCTTGCCATCCACAAATTTTTCGAGATAGGGCAGGGCTTTGCCGAATTGTTTTTTCTCAAACCAGATATGCCCAACCAATTGGTTCAGCTGCAGGTCATAGAACTGGCCATGGGTAAGCAGGGCCTTCTCCCCTTTCTCCAGGGCCTTATCGCGGTCGCCATCAAAATAATAGATCTCGGCCATGTAAAACGGCACCAGGTTCTGGTATTCAGGATTTTTTTCCGCTACCTGGAAACTTTCCAGCGCCTGTTTATAATTCTTTGCATTGAAGTTGATGAACCCAAAATAATAGTTGGCATCGATATAATTTGGATCGGAAGGGATCTGCCTGATTGCATCAAATAAAGGAAGAGCCTTGTCAAAACGTTGTATCACAAAATAACAATACGCTTCATGAAACTTCATATCAGCGATCTCCCGGTTGTTAAGGTTGTCGATACCTGCTTCCTGGAAATTATCCAGGGCATTCGAAAAATCTTTTTTGCGGAAATAATATTCCCCCAGCTGGAAGTTCATCATCTGAACGCGCGGTGTATTGCTTTCGAGCTGTGTAAAAGAAACCGCCATCGGTACCATGCCAGCATCGTTCAGCTGCAGGCCGCAAAGCAGGTAATAATAGCGGCATTCCTGCTCTGTAAAAACCGGGAGGTTGCTCCGGTTTATCCCATTTGCATATAGATCCTTAAACACAGGAAAGGCAAGACTATACTGTTCTTTCTGGTAAAGATCTTTGGCATTTTTGAAAGCTGCATCCGGATCAAGCAGCGCCTGTGAAAACTGCGCACGCAACCCGGAAACAAAAAAACAACAGGATACGAACAGGAATATTGAAACAGGTTTCTTCATGGTAAGAATGTAGGTGAGCTTTGTATCGGCAAAGATTTCGGTTTTGTTTCTTAATGAAAAGCGAAAACCTGTTTTAAAGGTACAGACCGCCCATTGTAAGCAAACATCATTCCACATTTTGTGGAAAAACAGTATGAGTGCGTAACTTTGTCAACAAATCAACGGATCATATGTACAAGCACATTACTGAGTTACGGGTAAGATATGCAGAAACGGACCAGATGGATATCGTGTATTATGGCAACTACGCCCAGTACTTTGAAGTGGGCCGCGCCGAATGTATACGCGAGTTGGGCTTTACGTATAAGCAGATGGAAGAACTGGGTGTTCGTATGCCTGTGGTGGAGATGGAAGCGCGTTTTGTAAGACCTGCACATTACGATGACCTGATCACAATAAAAACTATGTTAAAAGAATTACCGGGTAATCATGAAATCGTTTTTCACCATGAAGTGTTTAATGAAAATAACAAATTGCTCACTACCGGAAGGGTAAAACTGTTCTTTATTGACAGCAAAACAGGCAAGCGGATGAATATGCCCGCTTACCTGCACGAAAGATTGTCGCCTTTTTTTACCGGTCAGGCCCTGTGATGATCGGCGCGCCAGTTCTGTATCGCTTTTTTTATCTGTCCTGAAGAAAGACTTTCATTTACAGCCCTGGCTGCCAGCTCAGGCAATTCCAGATCCGGTGCAAAACGAAGCGCGATCACCTGGCTCATTTTGATGCCCGCCGGTAACGGTTTTTGGGTTAAGATAAAATGCCTGAAATTTTCTTCGGCCCTGATGGCCCTGTCCTGCGCACGCAAAGCAAATGCCCGCAGGTACCAGGAAACAGCACCTAAGATCAAAGAAATGAGGCAGATCAATGAGGCGGAAAACAGGTCATCTTTGGATGACATACAAAGATTAATGACAGATCCGATAACCAGTATCAGTACGGCCCCCAGGGTAATAAAATGATACCCCGGAACATAACGGTGATGGTTATTAAAATTTTGTTCTTTCATAACAGCGGGTTTAGTTTGCTTAAAGCTACGGAAAACCGTGAGTCGTGAGGCGTCAACGTGAGAGGCAGGATATATACTCACGTCTCCCGATGTCATTTCAGCTCATCGAGAAGTTTGAACATCTTTTTCACGATCTCTCCTGCTGAGCCATCATAATTGTTTACGATGATCGCTACGGTATAAGCCGTACCATCTTGTGCCGTGTGGTAACCTGCAAAGCTCTTTGTACCACCGATGGTGCCGCTTTTGAGTTTCATCTGGTTGAAAACGGGTAGCGCATCATAATAATACACAAACCAGGGTCTTGTTTTTGCATATTGTAATACACTTACCAGCGCATCGGTGGTAACACGGTTCTGTGGCGAGAGTCCGCTGCCATCTATTATATGTATGGCGGAAGGTTCGATACCCCTTTCTTTCCAGAACTGTTTAATAAGGGCAACACCCCCGCCTCTCGAGCCCAGGCCTTTTTGTTCATAAGCGATCGTCTTTACCAATGCTTCGCCATACAGGTTAATGCTTTTTTTCAGGAACCAGTAAATCACACTATCGAGTGTGGGTGACAGATGCGTATACAGGGTTTTAAATCCATCCATCTCTTTTTCAGCAGATACGGAAAACCGGTTCACAGGTATGCCTGCCGAATCTAATTTCGCGGCAAAAGAAGATACCAGTTGCAAAGAAGGATCGGGAAAGGAACCCGAAATGATAAATGCTTTCTGGTCAACGGGAATGGTGCCGCGGACAAACCCTTTTTCAGAGAAAGGCGGAAGATAGATATTGGCATTATCCCCGGTTCCTTTTGCGGCAGCATGTAATTCGCTTTCGAGTTGAATATGGTAAGGTTGCGGGCGGGCCCCAACAATCGAAACCTTATCACCTATCTGGGATCCTGATGCCAGTACCAGGTCATACTGGTTCTCGCGCCAGTTCAGCGCCGATACACCGGCACCATAATAATTGCCGATATCATCCCAGATCCATCCGCCGGGCGTGGTTTCCTTTTCCCATTTCTGGTCGAGGCCCACAAGACCGCCATTGATCTTTGTAATGCCCTTTTCTTTCAGTACCTGTATCCATTTATCAAAAATCCTGTTCTCTTTGGTGGAATCGTACCGCCAGCTGCCCAGGCTCGGATCGCCACTACCGGCAACATAGAGGTTTCCATTGAGCACCCCATCAACTATCTCTCCATCATACCCAACCACCGTCTGGTAACGGTATCCAGCCCCAAGGATCTCGAGGGCAGCGGCGCTGGTAATGGTTTTCTGGCAACTCGCCGGGGCGAGCCCTGTTTGGGCATTCAGTTCCCATACTTTCTCCCCCGTTTCGGTTTTTACCACAGAAATGCCAAGGATCGCGTGTTTCATCTGGGAATCGGCCAGTAACTGCCCGGTGGCCCGCGCCAGGCGTTCCTTCACAGTTTGTGCAAACGATGCTTCGGGAAGCACAAACAAACCAAAAGCGAATAAACCGATAAACCAATAGCCTGTTTTCATAATGGAACTTTACCTTGCATTAAAATTAAGCGGAACCGGACTATGGAAAAAGTTTTTGCATCGATCATTACTATTGGGGATGAATTACTGATCGGCCAGGTCATAGATACCAACAGCGCCTGGATGGCGCAGGAGTTGAATAAGATCGGCATTACTGTTAAACACCGCGTTGCCGTTGGCGATGACCGGAACGATATCTGGCAGGCGCTGGATGAAGAAAGTAAAATAGCCTCCATCGTACTGATCACCGGCGGTCTTGGCCCCACCGCAGATGATATTACCAAACCCCTGCTCTGTGAATATTTTGGGGGCAGGATGATCATTCACCAGCCAACGCTTGACCGTGTAACCGCTTTTTTTGAAAAAGTGGTAAAAAAACCGATGATCGAACGTAATGCCCAACAGGCAGAAGTGCCGGATGTGTGTACCGTTTTGTTAAATGAAAGAGGCACTGCGCCCGGCATGCTGTTTAAAAAAGAGGGAACGATTTTTATCTCCCTTCCCGGTGTGCCGCATGAGATGAAATGGCTGATGGAAAATCACGTGATCCCGATGATACCGGATCTGTTTGAAACCGGTTTTATTGAACACAGAACATTACTCACGGCTGGCATCGGCGAATCTTTTCTGGCAGAAATGATCATCGATCTCGAAACCGCCTTACCCGAAAACATCAAACTGGCCTACCTGCCCAATTATGGCATGGTTCGTTTACGACTTACCGGGTTTGGATTTGATAAGGCCGTTTTGCAGGAAGATATTAACAATCGTTTCGCCGCGCTGAAAGAAAAAGTAGCAGAATACCTCGTAACCGACGAAGATATCCCCATGGAATCCGTTGTGGGGAAATTGCTGAAAGAAAGAACCCGGACAGTGTCCACCGCGGAAAGTTGTACCGGGGGATATATCGCACACCTGCTTACCAGTCACGAAGGCTCTTCCGCCTTTTTCAAAGGCAGCGTGGTCAGTTATGATAACAGCATCAAACAGCAGGTATTGGGTGTAACGGCCGAAACCTTAGCTACCGTGGGTGCCGTAAGCGAGGCCACTGTTACCCAAATGGTGCGATCGGTATTATCGATCATGCAAACCGATTATGCCATTGCAGTAAGCGGTATTATGGGGCCGGGGGGTGGTACGGTGGAAAAACCGGTGGGACTTGTTTGGGTGGCGGTGGCGGATAAAAACAATATTGTTGCCAAACAATTCAATTTCAGGTATAACAGGCGAAGGAATATTGAGCTGACCGCTACCTATGCCCTTAATCTTTTGCGTTCTTTCATTGTGGATAACCCGTAAATAAGATTCATTTTTTCATTATACATTTGTTGCGGGTTTTGAAGGCATTATTAAAATGCTAACGTATTGATTTTCAGGTTTGAAAGGATTATCGATTATCCCATTAAAACAGCACGATCGTATGGCAATTGCTGAGCTGGTGATGCCCAAATTGGGCGAGAGTATTATGGAGGCTACCATTTTGAAATGGCATAAGAACGTTGGCGACCCTGTACAACAGGATGAGACCGTTCTGGATATCGCCACGGATAAAGTGGACAGCGAAGTTCCTGCCATCGTTGCCGGCATCCTCACTGAAATATTATTTAATGTAAATGATGTGGTTCCTATTGGTACCGTTATTGCCAGGATCGAAACAGGCGGTAACGGGCAGGAAAAAGCACCTGAAGAAAATACACAAGCTGAGGAACAACCTCTTGAGCCGGTTGCTGAAATAACAGAAGCTGTTCCTATTACCGAAGCAGAAATATCTTTGCCCGATACAAGCGCTGTTGCAAATGAAGTGCCCTATGTGCCTGAACCTGTTGCTGAAACTGTAAAGCCTGCAGCAAATCGTTTTTATTCCCCTCTGGTTTTGAATATCGCCAACAGTGAAGGCATTTCACTAACTGAACTGGAACAGATACCCGGTACGGGAAATGATGGAAGGGTTTCTAAAAAAGATATCCTGCAATACCTCGCAGATAAAAAAGCAGGAGTAGCGCATGCCCCTTCTGCACAGGCGCAAACAGGCAAACCAGTAGCAGAAACCGTATTTGTATCAACACCCGTGATGATACCTGAGCCTGGTATTGTGGCGGGCGACTTTACGCCGGTTTCCTCTTCAGGTAAATTCTCAGATCCTGCCAGGGTGGTGGTGAGCGGCGAAACAGAGATCATTGAAATGGACAGGATGCGTAAACTGATAGCCAAACACATGGTAGACAGTGTGCACACAAGTCCGCATGTAACCAGTTTTGCTGAGGCGGATGTTACACATATGGTACTCTGGCGCCAGAAAGTAAAAGATGAGTTTGAAAAAAGAGAAGGAACCAAACTTACGTTCACACCCATGTTCATTGAGTGCCTGGTAACGGTGATGAAGCGTTTTCCAACGATCAACTGTTCGCTGGACGGAGATAAAATTATTATTAAGAAAGACATTAATATCGGGATGGCCACAGCGCTCCCTTCGGGCAACCTCATAGTACCTGTTATCAAGGGAGCGGACCAGTTGAATATTGTGGGGTTGAGCAAATCTGTGAATAGCCTGGCCGATGCGGCCCGTAACAGCAAACTGAAACCGGAAGATACCATGGGCGGTACTTTTACCCTTACCAATGTAGGTACTTTCGGCAGCCTGATGGGTACGCCCATCATTAACCAGCCCCAGGTAGCTATCCTTGCTGTTGGCGCCATTAAGAAACGCGCGGTGGTAATAGAAACACAGGAAGGCGATACCATTGGCGTAAGACATATGATGTATCTCTCCCTCAGCTACGATCACCGCATTGTAGACGGCAGTATCGGCGCTTCGTTCTTATCAGAAGTTGCGAAAGAATTCGAAAAATGGGATATTAATAAGCAGTGGTTTCTTTATTTGTAGGGGTACGGTGTGAGGGGAAAGGCATAAGGCATAAGGCATAAGGAAAAACTTATCTGGCCACCTATTTATTTTAGGCAATGATATATTTGGTTGTACCAAAATAAATACTTATATTTGTTGTACAAACAACAAAAAGGTATGAAACAGAGAGCAAAAGTAACTGACTTTAAATCCTTCGCAAGTATGTTGGAGGTATTACCTACCGATACAGCTTGCCGGGAATATTTGGAACTTATCCGTTGGAATGGAATACCTACTTGTCCTCATTGTGCTACTGTTAACGAAAATCATTACAGGCTTAAAACAAAAGGGGAATTTACGGGGCTATACAAATGCAAGGACTGTAAGGAAAGGTTTACAGTAACAGTTAACACTATGTTCGAGGGTTCTCATATATCATTACGCAAATGGTTTATTGCCATGTATATATTTTCTTCGCATAAGAAAGGTATAAGCTCTCACCAGTTGGCGAAGGATTTAGGAATAACTCAAAAATCAGCATGGTTTATGTTAGGTAGAATACGCAACGCCTATGAGAGTAAACCAATTACTGAAAAAATAGATGGTGCTTTTATGGCTGATGAAACTTTTATTGGAGGTAAGAACAAGAATAGACACCAAGACAAGAAAGTACCCGAATCACAAGGGCGTAGTTGCAAGGATAAAACACCCGTCTTTGGAATAATGCAGACAGGGGGAAACGTTCATACAACCGTAGTGCCAAATACGCAAGCAAAGACATTAAAGCCTATCATTGCAGCCCTTGTTGAAAAGGGAGCAATCATTGTTACAGATGAGTGGGGAAGCTATAATGGTTTGTCAAAAGATTATGCTCACATAGTTATTAATCACAACGAAAATGAGTATGTTAGAGGTGCGTTTCATACGAACGGGATTGAGAACTTTTGGAGTTTATTAAAGAGGGGTTTGTACGGAATTTATCACCATGCAAGCGCAAAGCATTTACACCGTTATACAACCGAATTTCAGTATCGGTACAATTCAAGGAAGGTATCGGACAATGAAAGGTTTACTTTTACGTTAAAGAATATTGACAATAAACTTACTTACAAG
>JANXRX010000219.1 GCA_025352905.1 Bacteroidota bacterium
CATCTCACCAAAACGCTGACCTCCAAACTGTGCCTTACCACCCAGCGGCTGCTGTGTAATTAAGCTATAAGGTCCGATAGAACGGGCGTGCATCTTATCATCAACCATGTGGTGAAGTTTGATCACGTAGATCACACCAACCGTTGCTTTCTGGTGGAAACGTTCTCCTGTTTCACCATCATACAGATAAGTATGCCCGTTTCTTGGGATATCTGCCTGTTTGCAATAATCTTCGATCTGGTCTGTAGAAGCACCATCAAAGATCGGTGTGGCAAATTTCAGACCCAGGCGTTTACCGGTCCATCCTAAGATAGTCTCATAGATCTGACCCAGGTTCATCCGCGATGGTACACCCAATGGATTCAGAACAATATCAACCGGTGTTCCGTCTTCCATAAAAGGCATGTCTTCTGCACGTACGATCTTGGCAACGATACCCTTGTTTCCGTGACGGCCCGCCATCTTATCACCCACTTTCAGCTTACGCTTAACAGCGAGATATACCTTGGCGAGTTTCAATACACCTGCCGGTAATTCATCACCGATGGAAATATTGAATTTCTCTCTTTTATAACGGCCCAGTTCTTCGTTGAACTTGATACTGTAATTGTGTAACAGGGTGTTGATCTGGTCGTCTGTTTTTGCATCAGCCGTCCAGCCCAGCGGGTTTACATTCTGGTAATCAATAGCGGCCAGGTTCTTTTGGTTGAACTTAGCGCCCTTACCGATCAGCATTTCACCAAAGTTGTTGCTTACACCTGTAGAAGCTTTGTCTTTCAGCAGGGTCTGTAATTTATCAAGCAACAGTTCTTTCAGGCTCTCGCCATTTTGCTGGTGTACTTTTTCCACTTTTTCCAGCAACGCTTTCTCACGGATCTTGCCATTCTTATCTTTCTTGGCGCGTTGGAAAAGTTTTTTATCGATCACCACACCTTCTGTACCATTCGGCGCTTTGAGTGAAGCGTCTTTGGCATCGCCTGCTTTATCGCCAAAGATGGCGCGCAGTAATTTTTCTTCAGGTGTAGGATCTGATTCGCCCTTAGGTGTGATCTTACCGATGAGGATATCGCCTTCTTTAATAGTGGCGCCGATACGGATGATTCCGTGTTCATCAAGATCCTTGGTAGCCTCTTCAGAAACGTTGGGTATATCCGGTGTCAGTTCTTCCTCACCTAATTTGGTATCACGAACTTCGAGTTCATATTCTTCGATGTGTACAGAAGTAAACAGGTCTTCACGAACCACTTTTTCACTGATCACGATGGCATCTTCAAAGTTGTAGCCTTTCCATGGCATGAATGCCACCAGCAGGTTACGACCCAATGCCAGTTCTCCGTCCTTGGTTGCATATCCTTCTGTTAAGAAATCTCCTTTCTTTACTTTCTGCCCTTTCCTTACTGCCGGGCGCAGGTTGATACAGGTGGCCTGGTTGGTTTTGATGAACTTGGTGAGGCGGTAAACCTGCAGGTCATCATTAAAACTTACCAGACGGTCAAGGTCGTTACGGTCGTAACGTACATGAATTTCATTTGCATCAACAAATTCAACAATACCGTTTCCTTCTGCATGCATTTGAATACGTGCGTCACGGGCGGCTTTGCCTTCCAGTCCGGTACCCACTATCGGCGCTTCGGGGCGCAATAACGGTACAGCCTGGCGTTGCATGTTCGAACCCATCAGGGCACGGTTGGCATCATCATGCTCAAGGAACGGGATCAGCGAAGCGCTCAAACCAACAATCTGATTAGGCGCAACGTCCATATATTCCACTTCTTCTTTATCCAGTATCGGGAAATCCCCTGTTTGGCGGGATACTACTTTGTCTTCGATAAACTGTCCTTTTTCATTCAAAGGCGAATTACTCTGGGCAATTTTAGCGCTGTCCTCTTCTTCCGCACTCAGGAAAGTCAGTTCTTTCATATTCACTTTACCATCCACTACTTTACGGTAAGGGGTCTCAATAAAACCCATATCGTTAATAGCTGCGTGTACGCAAAGTGTAGAGATCAGACCAATGTTCGGTCCTTCCGGTGTTTCAATGGTACACAAACGGCCGTAGTGGGAGTAGTGTACGTCACGAACCTCGAAACCTGCTCTTTCCCTGCTCAAACCTCCCGGCCCCAGTGCGGAGATACGACGCTTGTGCGTGATCTCACTCAAAGGATTGGTCTGGTCGAGGAACTGGGATAACTGCGAAGTACCAAAGAACGAATTGATCACAGATGATAAGGTTCTCGCATTGATCAGGTCAACCGGTGTGAACACCTCGTTGTCGCGAACATTCATTCTTTCACGGATGGTACGCGCCATACGGGCAAGACCCACGCCGAATTGCGCATATAACTGTTCACCAACGGTACGTACCCGACGGTTGCTCAGGTGATCGATATCATCGATCTCGGCTTTTGCATTGGTGAGGCGTACCAGGTATTTGATGATCTCAATAATATCCGGTTTGGTCAGTACTTTCTTCTGCAAAGGATAATCAAGGCCCAGTTTGCGGTTAATTTTATAACGGCCCACTTCGCCAAGGTCATAACGCTTATCGCTGAAGAATAATTTATCGATGATACCACGTGCAGTTTCATTATCCGGTGCATCGGCTCCGCGCAGCTGGCGGTAGATATGCTGAACGGCTTCCAGTTCACTGTTAGAGGTATCTTTATTTAAGGTATTGTAAATGATCGCATAATCACCACCCACATCTTCTTTCTGGATGAATACGCTTTTCACTTCCATTTCAATGATCGTTGCGATGGCTTCTTCGTCCAGAACGGTATCCCGTTCCATAACGATCTCGTTACGCTCAATACTCACTACTTCACCTGTATCTTCATCAACAAAATCCTCAACCCATGTTCTTAAAACACGGGCAGCGAGTTTCCTGCCAACCTGGTGAGCCAGTGATTTCTTATCAGCTTTTATTTCATCAGCCATTCCAAAAAGTTCCAGGATATCCTTATCGGTTTCAAAACCGATAGAACGTAACAGGGTAGTTACCGGAAATTTTTTCTTACGGTCGATGTACGCATACATCACGTTATTGATATCCGTAGCAAACTCCATCCAGGCTCCTTTAAAAGGAATTACCCTTGCAGAGTAGATCTTGGTACCATTGGGGTGAATAGACTGCCCAAAGAATACACCGGGTGAACGGTGCAGCTGGGAAACCACTACACGCTCGGCTCCGTTGATCACAAAGGTACCGCGTGGCGTCATGTAAGGGATGTTCCCGAGGAACACATCCTGTACAATGGTCTGGAAATCCACGTGCTCTTCATCGTTACAGCTTAAGCGCAGTTTGGCTTTCAGCGGAACAGCGTAGGTTAAACCACGTTCCATACATTCTTCAATGGTATAGCGTGGCGGATCAATAAAATAATCCAGGAACTCCAGCATGAAAATGTTGCGCGTGTCTGTAATAGGAAAGTTTTCCTTGAACACACGGAACAGCCCTTCCACATTACGTTTATCGGGCGTTGTTTCCAACTGAAAAAATTCTCTGAAAGATTCTAACTGAATGTCGAGTAGGTCCGGTGCATCGGCAAGGTGTTTGGTTTTACCGAAGTTGACCCTGTTGTTCAATGTAGTTGTAGACATATGTATGGAAACCGGTTTTTATGCAAAAAATTCTGGGGAGAATTTACAGATTCTCATAGCGTACAATCGGAACTTCCAATACCGAAACGATACTGAAAAAAAATGTCCACCCGCTAAATAGCCCAAAAATAAGGATGGCAAAGGTAAGGAATGAGGAGAACCCGGAAAAACAAATTTTAGACCAAACCGCGTTTTGTGGATAAGAATTGGCCTGTTTTCGGGCAATTTGTGAAAATAAGCAGATTCTATGCCATTTTAACATTTTATAGCTAAACCTGAAGCCCTCCTACGCTATCTCAGTATAAAAATTACTTATGCGTAAATATATGCTTGGCATCCTCCTGGCGGGGAGTATGGCCCTTTCCCAACAAAGTTCCGCCCAGGTTGGCATTGGTATCGGGGTTGGCCCGAGGATGGGTTTTGGTGGTTATGGCGGCGGTTATGGCCGACCTTACCCAAGGAGAACCCAAAACAGGGAGAAACAGCCCAAGTTTACCCCTATCGTGAACTTTTCGGTAGGGTACGGTTACCCGAGTCTCGATAAGGATCAGCTGGCTTCTTTTTACCAGTATTACCGTGGTCCAGTTAGTGACCAGGGAGCTATTACGGGGGCTTTAGATGTGCAATACGACCGCACGGGTAGTATCGGGTTGCTGGTTTCACATGATTTTCTGCGGGCGGGCTATTATGACAATGCCGATCTTTCTTCACCCGCTGCTGTTAACGGTACCCTCGAAAACTGGAGTGTAATGCTGAACCTTGTGCGGTATATGCCGGTGAGCGAGCATTTCTCTACCTATCTGCGTACGGCTATCGGGCTTAATTTCTGGGACGAGCGTTACAAAGATCCAAACGGTAACAAATTGCCTATCAGCACAAATCCCACTCAATTGGCTTATCAGGTGGGTTTGGGTGCAAAAGTATATGTGTCGAAAAATACTGGATTCTTTGTGGAAGCGGGATATGGAAAGTATATCCTGCATGGGGGGTTGACGTTCAGGTTGTAGAGAGTGACTGATAACAGAGCCGTTGCGGGTTTAAACCGCAACGGCATTTTCTTTATATAACCGCTGTCCTGTAAACGATCCCTAAATAATATCGCTGGAGGGTTTTAAAATAGGCAACTATCCCCACAGCTGCTAAAAACACAAAAAGGAATATCTGTATACTCGGAACATAGGTAAGAATGATGAGCAGTAGCAACAGGTAACGTGTGTATTCAAGATAAAATATCCATTTACGTTGTTCCAATATCGCGCCGCAATTGATCAGCGTGGTAAGAATCAATCCTGCGGATAATACCTGTATCAGTACCGGCAACTGTTTTTCCATCAGGATAAATACGAACAATACCACCAACGTACAGCCTATTTGCCATACCACATAACGGTTCAGTTTTTTCTCAACGGGTTCATGGTTATTATGAATATGAAACTTCTTTTCCAATATCTTCCTTGTATCAGGAGAGATGGTTGCGGGTCTTCCAAAAAATAGTTTCATTTTATTCCGCCAGCCCTCAGCCTGTTTAACGCTATATAATAGTTCGAGTGTGAAATGAAAATGCTGCCACAAAAAACTATGGCTCTCAAGGGGTTTTGTTAAGCCATACACAATTTCTTCCCCGTCCTTTTCTGCGCAGAAGGTTCCGAACAGTTTATCCCAGATAATCAGCAGATCGCCATAATTCCTGTCGAGGTATTGCGGATTGCTGGCATGGTGAACGCGGTGATGCGAGGGGGTAACCAATATATATTCGAGGATACCCAGTTTACCTACCAGGCGTGTATGTATAAAAAAAGGATATAGGCCATGTATCAGCAGCATGGTAGTGATCATAGGGGCGGTAAAACCAAATACAGGTAATATGGCCCAGAAACCGGTACGCACAAAAGCCTGGAACACGGTGATACGGGCCGATACGGTATAATTAAAATCTTCGCTTTGGTGGTGAACGATATGTACCGACCATAGCACATTGATCTCATGCGCCAGCCGGTGGTACCAGTACCAGATAAAATCAGTAAAGAGTAAAAGCCCTATCCAGTGAAATACAGTTGGCTTAAAATGAAACAGGGCATAGTGCCGGTAGATATATCCATACACAAAATAAAAAGCGCCGGCAACAAATACATCTGATAGCCTTTCCGCGATACCTACCGTGATATTGGTGATAGAGTTGGTAAAATTGAAATACGATTTACCCAGCCACCGCGCCACTGCATATTCGAGCAACATAAAAAAAATAAAAAGCGGAACAGCAAATGCAAGGTAATTGAACTGCATAGGTTTCAGTTTAGTGCAAGGATATTAAAAATATTTTAGTCTACCAAAATAGTAGGATATGTGATTATGCACACAAAAAAGCCGGTAAGAAAACTTACCGGCTATATTTTTTCAGGGAAAAGCTTATTTAACTTCAACCTCAGCACCACCGTCTTTCAGTTTAGTGGCAATTTCATCAGCTTCTGCTTTAGAAACACCTTCTTTCACTGCTTTAGGAGCGCCATCAACCAGGTCCTTTGCTTCTTTCAGTCCCAGACCGGTCAGTTCTTTAACGATCTTAACAACGCCCAATTTGCTTGGTCCGCCGCTAACCAGGATAACATCAAAAGATGTTTTTTCTTCAACAGCAGCTGCTCCGCCACCGTCTCCGCCTGATACTACCACTGCTGCTGCAGCTGGTTCGATACCGTAATCAGCTTTCAGTACATCAGCTAATTCCTGAACTTCTTTTACTGTTAAGCCTACTAATGTTTCGGCTAATGTTTTTACGTCTGCCATGTTGTTTAAATTTTTTCCGTCTTCATGTCATCCCTTTTAGAGTGATCCGACGGAGGGTTTAAAAAAATTTTTATCTATCAATATAACAATTTGCCATGTAGCAATTGCTTAATGGCTAATTGTTGAATTGCTTATTCAGCGGTTGCTGTAGCACCCTGCTTTTCGTGATGGTGCAATAAAGCAGCGATCACACGTTTTGCAGGTGATTGCAGCAAGCCGATCACTTCGCCGATCAGTTCATTCTTCGTCTTGATCTTGGTAAGCGCGCTCAGACTGTTATCGCCCGTATACACATCACCATTGATAAAAGCCGCTTTCAGAACCGGTTTTTCCAGGTTACCCGTTTTACGGAAAGAACTGATGATCAGGGCCGGTTCTTTGGGATTCTCAGAGAACATCAAAGCGGTTACTTTGTGCAAAGAATCATACACACCTGCATACTTTTCAGCATCCAGGCTTTCCAGCGCCTTACGGATCAGCGTATTCTTGGCCACCTTCATTTCTACATTTTTGTTAAAACAGGTACGACGCAGGTTAGACACCTGTGCCACGCTTAACGCTTCTGTATCGGTAATATAGAAGTTATTATACTGAAAGAATTTCTCTTTCAGTATTTCTATCACTTCGTTTTTTTGATCTTTTGTCATAACTAATTTTTTTTAGTACCCATCAACCTCCTTCGCTTAAGCTTCGGAGGTCAAAGCAGGATTAGTTCATTAATGATTTGGTGTCTAAACTGATACCCGGACTCATTGTGCTGGCCATGCTTACCCCTTTCAGGTAAATGCCTTTGGCGGTAGATGGTTTCAGCTTAATGATGGCGTTGATCAGTTCAGCGCTGTTCTCTGCTATCTTATCAGAAGCAAAAGATACGCGGCCGATAGACGCATGTACGATTCCGGATTTATCTACTTTAAAAGCGATCTTTCCGCCTTTTACCTCGTTAACAGCAGCTGCCACATCATTGGTAACCGTTCCTGTTTTAGGGTTGGGCATTAAGTTACGCGGTCCGAGTACTTTACCCAGTTTACCGATCTTAGGCATCACAGAAGGCGTAGCGATGATCACATCCACATCTACCCATCCGGCTTCGATCTTGGTGATGAACTCATCCAGGCCCACATAATCAGCGCCTGCTTCTTTCGCAGCCGCTTCTTTATCAGGCGTACAAAGCACCAGTACTTTTTTTGTTTTACCGGTACCATGTGGTAACGATACGGTACCACGTACCTGCTGATCGGCTTTCTTAGGATCCACACCCAAACGGATATGCAGGTCCACCGAACTGTCGAATTTGGTACAATTAATTTCTTTTACAAGTGCAGAAGCATCCTTCAGGGAATAAACTTTGTTTTTATCCACCTTAGTTACTGCTACTTTTCTTTTTTTAGTAAGTGACATTTTCTAATGTTGTTGAGTCCGCCCTCGCTGAAGCTTTGGCGGACAAAGTGAATAAATTAGTTTTCCCAAGGGGCTTTTCCGTCAACAGTTAAACCCATACTTCGCGCAGTACCGGCAACCATACTCATAGCGCTGTTAATAGTAAAAGCATTGAGGTCAGACATCTTGTCTTTCGCAATCACTTCTACCTGGTCCCAGGTTACTTTACCTACTTTCTGACGGTTGCTTTCTTTTGATCCGGACTGGATCTTGGCGGCTTCCATTAACTGAACAGCGGCCGGGGCGGTCTTGATGATGAAGTCGAAAGACTTATCAGTATACACCGTAATTAAAACAGGAACTACTTTTCCCATTTTGTCCTGGGTTCTCGCATTGAACTGCTTACAGAACTCCATAATGTTTACACCCTTTGAACCGAGTGCGGGGCCTACCGGAGGCGCAGGATTGGCTTGACCACCTTTTACCTGCAGCTTCACGAAGCCAGAGATTTCTTTTGCCATTTTTTTTAGATTTAATTGGTAATAGCGTCCGCCGCAGCTTTAGCGTAGGCAGACTCCCAAATTCAATCATTCTTCTTTCTAAAGAACTTTTGGGGCGGCAAAGATAACCCGTTTACACGTATTCTCAAAGAAATTTAGCAAAGAATTGGAATGTTCTGGATTGATAATGAGGCGTTTATGCTCACAAATATAAACACATTGTTAAATCCATCCACAAATTCACTGTTAACCTAATAAAAAAACCGGGCATTTGAAAACAGGGGTACCTTTCGCAGATAAGCTTTAATAAGTATGAATAGAGTCATAAACAGCCTGGCCTGTGTTTTGTTTTGCGGGGTCATTGCCCATGCCCAGGAAGACGTATCGGAATCCAGGTGGCAAACGGGTAAGATCACCATCGACGGCAATGATAATGAATGGAACAAACCCCTGAATTTCTTTGATAACAGCAGCGGGCTGATCTTTACCGTATCCAACGATACAAAAAATATCTACCTCTGTTTCTCCAATAACGATAAGGCAAAAACCGGTAAGATGATGGCTGCCGGCTGGTCGCTCAAATTGTTTTCTTCTGAGAAGAAAAGGAAGTTTGATGCTATGATCGTTTTCCCAAAATCGACCGACCCGAATATCAATATCCGTTCCGACCTGAAAACGGCGGTAGGTATTTACCGGTCTGAAACACAGGTGATCAGGACAAAAGGTTTCCTGGCAAATAACGGGGATATCCCTCTCGTCAATACAAACGGTCCCAATATCAGTATCGGGTCAGATAGCGCCGATAAGATCGTATATGAAATACAACTCCCTATAAAGGACCTGATGGAAGAAGACAGGGTGAAGCTGAATGAACTGATCACCTTTGAAATAACAGTGAATGCGCTGGATAATGCGCCAAAGCAGGCGGTACCGGTAAATAATAGCTACAAAGGCGGAGGAGGCGGTGGAAGAGGAGGTGGAAGGATGGGTGGTGGCAGGATGGGCGGCGGAAGCAGGACCAGCTCCCCCGATGAAGGCAATACCCGGTCAACCTTATATGAAAAGGTAAGTTTTAAGCAAAAGCTGAGGCTGGTGAGTAAGGCCGGCTGATGATAGCAAAAAAAAAGCCGCCCCGATTACGCTGAGCGGCTCTCTTATGTATAGAAAAGATCAGTTTATTTTCTCTACCTGCATATAACTCAGTTCCACCGGTGTAGAACGTCCGAAGATCTTTACGGTCACTTTCAGTTTTTTCTTCTCATCGTTTACGTCTTCGATTACGCCGTTAAAGTCGTTGAAAGGTCCTTCAATGATCTTGATGGTTTCTCCAACAATAAACGGTTCGCTCATGGTCACACCCTGGTCGTTCATCTCATCCACTTTACCCAGCATTTTATTCACTTCGCTTTTACGCAGTGAGATAATGTTCCCTTTGGAACCTTTTCCATCGGTAAGAAAGTGCATGACGTTGCTGATATTGCTGATATGCTGAACGATATCGTCGGATAGTTTACCATCCTGTACTTCCATCATTACATAACCGGGGAAATAGTTTTTTTCGCGCATTACTTTTTTACCGTTCTGCACCTTGTATACTTTTTCCATAGGTAGGAAGATCTGTTTGATGATCTCCTGCCAACCGCTGCGTATGATATCTTTATCGAGATACTCTTTTACCTTACGTTCTTTCCCGCTTACCACGCGCAATACATACCATTTGGTTTCCGCTTGTGGCGGTGCAACTGCAACGGCTTCTGCTACGGGTTGTTCTGTTACTGGTTCCATAACCTGTTACTTAAATAATGAATAAATCAGCTTCAGCAATTGGTTGCTGGAAAAATCCATCACCCATACCATAGCTGTAATAATAACGGTGGCTACCAGAACGATCACCGTGCTTTGCTGTAACTGCGACCAGGTAGGCCAGGTCACTTTCTCCAATAACTCCCGGTAACTGTCTTTAAAATAATTCGCAATCTTGTTCATCAAGTCAATTTGAAATTGTTCGCACGGGCACTAGGATTCGAACCCAGATCGAAGGTTTTGGAGACCTTAATACTAACCGTTGTACGATGCCCGTAGAAAAGCTAAAAGCTATTCCGATTACCCGGAACAGCTTTTAGATGATATGACAAATGTAATAAAAAAACATGTGCTTAGGGCCAAAAGCTTTCGCTCCCGGCTTATTTAACGATCTCGGTAACCTGGCCCGCACCTACGGTACGACCACCTTCACGGATAGCGAATTTCAAACCTTTTTCCATCGCAATTGGCTGGATCAGTTTAACATTCAACCCGATATTATCGCCGGGCATAACCATTTCTGTTCCTTCAGGCAGGGTAACTTCACCCGTTACGTCTGTTGTACGGAAATAGAATTGCGGACGGTATTTGTTAAAGAACGGAGTGTGACGTCCGCCTTCTTCTTTACTCAATACATATACTTCGCCTTTGAAATCAGTGTGCGGGGTGATAGAACCTGGTTTGCAAAGAACCATACCACGACGGATCTGGCTTTTTTCAATACCACGTAACAGCAGACCTGCATTATCACCGGCTTCACCTTCATCCAGTAATTTCTTGAACATTTCAACACCGGTAACGGTAGAAGTCAGTGGAGCTTCCATCAGACCTACGATCTCGATACCTTCACCTACTTTGATACGGCCACGCTCGATACGACCCGTAGCAACAGTACCACGGCCCGTGATAGAGAATACATCTTCCACGCTCATCAGGAACGGTAAATCTACCGGGCGGGGAGGCAAAGGAATGTATGTATCTACAGCTTCCATCAGTTCGTCGATCTTTCCAACCCATTTTGGATCTTCAGCCAATGCGCCTGTTGCAGAACCCTGGATGATGGGTGTATTATCACCATCAAAACCATAATAGGTAAGCAGTTCACGAATTTCCATTTCAACCAGTTCCAGTAATTCAGGATCGTCAACCAAATCCACTTTATTCATGAAAACAACAATACGCGGTACACCAACCTGGCGTGCCAGCAGAATGTGTTCTTTTGTTTGAGGCATCGGGCCATCTGTAGCAGCCACAACTAAAATCGCACCATCCATCTGGGCGGCACCGGTGATCATGTTCTTCACATAATCGGCGTGACCCGGACAGTCAACGTGTGCATAGTGACGGTTCGCGGTTTGGTACTCAACGTGTGCAGTATTGATAGTGATACCACGTTCTTTTTCTTCGGGTGCACCATCGATCTCGTCATATTTTTTCGCCACATTACCCATACCTTTCTTAGACAGGATCATAGTAATAGCTGCGGTTAAAGTAGTTTTACCATGGTCAACGTGACCAATGGTACCTACGTTTACGTGAGGTTTTTCCCTCTTAAAGGTCTCTTTTGCCATTTTTATCGGTTTTTAGTTGTGTTTTAAAATTGTCAGGTCTTTCGGACCCTTGTTAAAATTATTTTTGTCCTTCACGCGCAAATCTAATCATTCTTTCAGAGCCGTTAGTGAGAATCGAACTCACGACCTCTTCCCTACCAAGGAAGTGCTCTACCCCTGAGCTACAACGGCGGAACTCAGTTTGGTGTTTGAGGTTTTAACTCCAAACCCCAAACTGTTTGTTGAGCGGAAGACGAGGGTCGAACTCGCGACCTATAGCTTGGAAGGCTATCGCTCTACCAATTGAGCTACTTCCGCTTTTACCCACCGAAGCCCCTGGCGTAGGTGGGTTGTTTTAAAGAACTATTGACTCTTATGACTATCTGATCTTTAAGGATCATTTCATCTTGAAGGATCAGCCCACCGTCGCTAAAGCTATGGTGGGCAAATGGGTTGTTTCAAAAGAACTATTGACCCTTATGACTAGCTGATCTTTTAAGGATCATTTCATCTTGAAGGATCAGCCCACCGTCGCTAAAGCTATGGTGGATCGTTTCAAAAGAACTATTGACCCTTATGACTATCTGATCTTTAAGGATCAGCCCACCGTCGCTAAAGCTATGGTGGGCAAGTGGGCAGAGTAGGGTTCGAACCTACGTACTCGTGAGAGAACAGATTTACAGTCTGTCGCCTTTAACCACTCGGCCATCTGCCCGGAATAACAGTCTATGGTTTAGGGTTTATTGTCTAGTTGTTAGTGGTCAACAATAGACTATAAATCTTAGACCTTAAACTGCCTCACTGAGCCGAAGATGGGACTCGAACCCGCGACCTGCTGATTACAAATCAGCTGCTCTACCAGCTGAGCTACTTCGGCTTATATACAAAGAACTGTCCCTTTTTTTGGGATGGCAAAGGTAATGGAAAACTTTATTCAGCAAAATTTTGAATTGAAATTTTTCGGGCAGTTTTCAACAGGTTTTACCGGACTTCGCAAAAACCCAGTTTTCAGCGTATTAATAAACGGCTGGAACCTGTATGCAGCATGGAATACAAGCATTTTCGAACTATCGGGAAGACCATCAATTAAAAAGGCCCCCGTGAGTAATCGCGGGGGCCTTTTTATGGTTTAGGCAGCTACTTTGTCTTTTTTTCGTTTTATCTGTGAAACAACGGATTCCATTGCATTGTCGAATGATTCTTCGAATGACTTGGAAGAGGCTTTGGTAAAAAAATCATGCTTCGGTACATGGATCCTGATCTCAACAACCTTGTCCTTGATCGTATGCACCACGTTGTCAAGCTTCAGGAACACATCCACTTTCAGGATGCTATCGTGAAAAGTGTTTAGTTTGTCAATCTTCCTGGTCACATAATCAACCAGTTTGTCATCTGCATCAAAATGCACGGTTTGAATGTTTACGTTCATAACAACAACCTTTAAACGGTGAAAAAATAATATTTAAAAGAACTGATCGCGGATTACGCGGATTTTTTATGATTTGTATGATACCGGCTGATATCTGTTGATGGGTGCCCGGGGTTTTGCGGGACTAACAAGTTACAAACAAAGACAGAAAAAAAGAAAAAATATCGAAGATTTTGGGATTAAAATAAGAGATCGCGGATTCAGGCTTTCGGGTGCGCCTTATTAAACACTTCTTTCAGTTTTTCGATGGTATTATGGGTATATACCTGGGTGGCTGCCAGGCTGCTATGACCCAGCAGTTCCTTTACCGCATTGAGATCGGCGCCATTGTTCATTAAATGGGTGGCAAAACTGTGCCGGAGTATATGGGGACTCTTTTTCTGGACCGTGGTAACCAGCGTTAGGTACTGTTTTACAAAGGAATAGACCATTCTTGGCTGTAACGGCCCCCCTTTCGCATTCACAAAAACTGTAGCCCCTTCAGCGGAACGAACCGGCTTTTCGGAAACATATTGTCGGATCTCCTTCATGAGATCGGCAGATATGGGCAGAATCCGCTCCTTATTGCCCTTACCCAACACTTTGAGCTGGGTATTGGAAGGGTCCAGTTGCGATTCCTTCAGGCCTATTAGCTCACTCAAGCGCATTCCGGTGGCATAAAATAGCAATAATACCAGGCGCTCGGTCCGGCCCTTCCAGTCATCGCTAAAACTGACATGCGCAAAAAGGGTGGCCATATCCTTTTCTTCCACAAAAACAGGCAGCCGTTTACTAACCTTAGGGGCCACTACCGTTACCATGGGCGACTGGTCGAGGTTACCCGTCTTCATCTCGTATTTAAAAAACGACTTAAGCGAGGATATTTTCCGGTTGATGCTTTTCGAGCTCATTTCATCCTCCTTCATTTCAGCCAGCCAACTGCGCACGAACATCGCGGTTATTTTGCTTACCGGCGGCGACTCGAACTGGCTGCCCAGATAGGCAAAGAACTGCTCCAGGTCGTTACGGTAAGAAACAAGGGTATGTGGCGAATAACGCTTCTCGTACCTGAGATGATCGAGAAAGGGTTCGATCTGGGGATATAGGGGTTCGGGTACGGGCATAAAAAAAGTAGCCTAAAGTTAATAAACTAAGGCTACTCAATAGTATATCTGTCAGAAAAGAACGCTTACAGCTCGATCTTTCCGCTGGCAATATTCTGCTTGTAGATCGCTTTGAGCACCTGCCCACGACGGACAACAGATGGCTTAATGAAAGCCTGGCGCTCCCTTAACTGAAGCAAAGTTTTACTTTTTTCAAACTTTTTCTTGTACTTCTTAAGCGCTTTGTCGATGTTTTCACAATCTTTTGAATCGATAATTAACATAACTATTATACCTCCTCAGGCGTTTTTTAGGAGGGCAAAGATAGGATTTGATTTGAAAATTCCAAAAAAAGAAGAGGACAGGGGACAGATGACAGAGGTAAAGGTCACCGCAACCCCTTACGCCTTACGCCTTATGCCTCATACCTTACGCCTTACCCCTTATGCCCTATGCCTCCGCCTTACCCCTTATTCCTCTAAATTGCATCCATGTTTACAGGAATTATTGAGTGTATCGGGAAGGTGGTTTCCGTTTCGAAAAACGGGACGAATATCAGCTTTTGGATCGAATCGCCCATCTCGGGGGAACTGAAGGTGGACCAGAGTGTGAGCCATAACGGGGTTTGCCTTACTGTGGAATCCCTGCGCCCCAATAGTCATTCCGTAACGGCTATTGAAGAAACGCTCAACAAAACCGGGCTTTCGAGCTGGATAGAAGGTACCGGGGTCAATATTGAGCGATGCATGGTCATGAACGGGCGGCTTGATGGGCATATTGTGCAGGGCCATGCCGATTGTACCGCTGTTTGTGTGGAAAGAAAGGACCTGGATGGCAGCTGGGAGTACCAGTTCCGGTTTCCTGCTGAATTTGCGCAGCTGGTAATTGAGAAAGGTTCAGTGGCGGTGAATGGTACCAGCCTTACCTGTTTCAATGTTGGGAGAGATGTGTTTTCGGTTGCGGTGATCCCTTATACCTACGAACACACGAATATTCATGGGGTGGTTGTGGGAAGTGTTGTGAATATTGAGTTTGATATACTGGGCAAGTATATTCAGCGAAGGATGGATTTGGGGGGTGGCTGATAGATTGGCGGCTCTCTCTCTGTGCAAGGCTTCAACACAGAGGCACGGAGAGCACAGAGTTGCACAGAGGGCCTCCGTGAAACTTTGTGCTTGAAAAAATTATCAGACAGATCTCCCCTTCAATGCCTCTCCCACCGCCACATCCATTGCTCTCTCAGCGAACGGCCGGGTGATCTCATTGAGCACTTCTATTTTAGATTGGATCAGGTTTTTATCATCCATCGTCAGCGCTAACTGCAATGTTTGCATAGCGGCCGCAGTAGCAGTGATTTCATCAGGCTGAAGTAAGGAAGCATTTTTGGCGATGAATTTCTCGGTCACAGTTAAAATCTGTTCTCCTTCGGTACGCGCTTCTACAAGGGCTCTTACCACCATATCCTCTTTGGCATGGGTGATACTATCCAATAACATTTTTTCAACCTCCGCATCCGTAATACCATACTGTGGTTTTACTTCGATCTCCTGCTCCACACCGCTGCGTAATTCTTTGGCCCGAACTACCAGGATCCCGTCTGCATTGATGAGGAAACTCACTTCCACTTTCGGCAACCCCGCAGGCATACCGGGAATACCCTTCAGGCTGAACTCGGCCAGCTTACGGTTATCCTTCACCAAATCCCGCTCTCCCTGGTAAACGGAGATCCGCATATCGCTTTGTCCGTCTTTATGGGTTGTGTACTGCCG
>JANXRX010000245.1 GCA_025352905.1 Bacteroidota bacterium
CGAAGGTACGGAATATCAGGGTCAATGGTCCATAGTGGATAGTCCATAGTCGATGGACCATTGACTATCGACTACATGCCCTATTTATCGTAAACCGCTTTCGTGGAGACATCTCCCTGGGGGGTGGTAAGGTTGGTTTGGACAACCAGGCTCTTTCCGTCGGCGCTAAGGCTCCAGGTTTCGACGCCTTTAAATTCATTGCTCTGGCCATCCCTTTCAAAAGCGATCGAATAGTTAACCATCATGGTGTTGCCATCGGCCGACCATTTCAGTGTTGATTTCTTTTTGGCAGCGCCGAATACGGTGATTTCTGATTCTTTGCCACTGAACATCAGCGTTTCAGAAGTGGTGGCTTCGCCTCCCTGCATTGATGGAGCGGTCTTGCTGAGGGTGATGGCATCTGGTTTTTGATCTACCACTAATTTGGTAGCCATCCCGCGACCGCCAAACTGGCCCCGTTCGCTTTTGGCTTCATTCAGTTTCCAGGTACCGGAAAAATCTGCCTGGTAAAAAGGCTGGGGCATAAATGAACACAGGAATGCGGAAACTACGAGTAAGGAGAATATCTTTTTAGCAGGCATCGTTTTCATAAAGGGTTATTTTAGTTTAAATATAAGAAAATTACTAACGCGCAAAACCGTGCGGTTTGGATTACTATTTTGCAATTTTTGAGGCAGAATACAGTTCTACTATTTTTCCATATTCCTCTTTCTCCCCCTTTTTAATAAACCCTGATCGTAACAGTACCCGTTGGGAAGCTTCGTTGGCGGTATCTGTGATGGCAAATACTTCGGGGTGTTTTGTATTGGCGAAAAAGAATGGAACGCCAGCCAGCACCAATTCTGTGGCAAATCCTTTCCCCCATGCACCAGGTAATAGTGCATAGCCCAAGTGAAAATCAGCATCACCCGAAAGATAGAGAAAAGAAAAAGTACCGAGCATACTACCCGTTTGCTTTTCAATGGCAGCGAAACGGCCCACAACAGAGTCCTCTTTGTATAAATGGATATTTTCGGCAAGGAAGGCATCACACTCTTCGCGGTTCTTAACCGGGCGGATATATTTCATGACATCCGGGTGGCTGTTGATCTGGAAAAAATAATCCGCATCATCTTGTATAAAGCGACGTACCAGCACCCTCTCTGTTTCGAATAACATGCAGGCTATGTATTTTTTGAATGAATATGCGTGAGGATCTTAACCGCATGCTCCCTTGAATTTTCAATGAACAGGCTATGTGTATTCATTCCCCCGCAGATAACACCGGCAAGATAAATACCTTTTATATTGCTTTCAAAGGTGCCGGGATCATAAAAAGGCGTGCGCACCGCATCGTCTGATAATTTGATGCCGAGGCTTTGCAGGAATGGAAGATCTGGCTGGTAACCCGTCATGGCGATCACCCGTTCATTTTCAATGGTAATGATGCCGCCGGGTGTAAGGATATCTACTTCATGTTCGCGGATTGCGGTAACGGTGGAATTAAAATACGCTTTTATCGATCCCTCGCTGATGCGGTTAATGATATCCGGCCGCACCCAGTATTTTACCCGTTGCCCTATTTCCGCTCCCCGAACGACCATGGTTACTTCCGCGCCTTTGCGCCAGGTTTCCAGCGCCGCGTCCACTGCAGAATTACTGGCGCCTACAATAACTACTTTCTGAAAAGCATAAAAATGTGGATCCGTATAATAATGCGTCAGCTTGGACAGCTCCTCGCCCGGCACATTCAACAGGTAAGGGATCCCATAAAAACCCGAGGCAATAATCACATCTTTTGCTGTGTAGCCATGCTTATGAGTGGTAACTGCAAACCCGTTATCATCCTTTGTCACCTTGCTTACTTCCTCAAACAAATGAATTTGTAAGCCGGCAGAAGCGGCTACTCTCCTGTAATATTCAAGCGCCTCATTCCTGGTAGGTTTTGCATTATTGCTTACAAAAGGCACCCCGCCAATTTCCAGCCTTTCAGAGGTGGAGAAGAAGCTCATGTTCACCGGGTAATGATATAAGGAATTTACAAGTGTTCCTTTCTCCAGTATCAGGCAACTCAATCCCCGTGTCTTAGCCTCCAGCGCACAAGCCAGCCCAATAGGGCCTGCGCCAATGATAATGATATCGTATGCCCTTACACCCATGCAATGATTTAAAACTTACTTCTTATTTATGAATTTCGCTCGAAAAATGAAAGGTAATATCCGGGTTATTCGTGATCTCTGTATTCAGGAACCATTCGCTTTGTGCAAGGTAAACGGGATTTCCATCCTTATCCTCGGCAGAGTTCTGTTGTTTGAACCGGAGGAAGTCGGCCAGTTTAACAGGGTTGCTGCTTGTTAACCAGCAGGCTTTATAAAAAGGCAGTGACCGGAACTCGCAGGCTGCCCCATATTCCTGTAATAAACGGTACTGGATCACTTCAAACTGTAGTTCTCCTACACAACCGATGATCTTTTTGTTACCACCGAACTGTGTAAACAACTGCGCCACGCCTTCATCCGTTAACTGGCTGATGCCTTTTTCGAGTTGTTTGGTTTTCATTGGATCCTTGTTCACCAATTCCTTGAATATCTCGGGCGAAAAGGTAGGGATCCCGATAAAATAAAAATCTTCTCCTTCTGTAAGCGTATCCCCTATTTTAAAGTTGCCGGTATCAAAAAGCCCTACCACATCACCCGCGTAAGCATCTTCGATAATATCCTTGCTGCGTGCCATAAAGCTGTATGGGTTGCTGAAACGCATATCCTTATCGAGCCGCACATGGTGAAAATATTTATTTCTTTCAAACCGCCCGCTGCATACACGCATGAATGCGATCCTGTCGCGGTGCTTTGGATCGAGGTTGGCATGGATCTTAAAGATGAATCCGCTGAATTTATCTTCACCCACTTCAACGGTTCTTACAGAAGTTTCGCGACTGCGTGGAACGGGAGCGATGCGGATAAATGTATCCAGCATTTCCTTCACGCCAAAATTATTAACCGCACTGCCAAAGAAAACAGGCGCTATTTTCCCTTCCAGGTAATCGCTCACTTTCAGTTCGCCATATACGCCATCTATCAGTTCCACATCTTCCCGCAATTGTGCGGCATCGCGTTCCCCCACTTTGGCGTCCAGTAAAGTATCACTGAGGTTACTGATGGCTATCGTGTCATCTTCTTCCGCTTTGGTGCTTGCTGTAAACAAACGCAGGCTTTTGTTATCTAAATTATATACGCCCTTAAATTCTTTACCGCTGTTAATGGGCCAGGTCATGGGGTGAAGCGAGATATGGAGTTCGTTCTCAATTTCTTCGAGCAGATCGAACCGATTCTTTCCATCCCTGTCCATTTTATTGATAAAAACGATCACCGGCGTATCACGCATCCGGCAAACCTCCATCAAACGTCTTGTCTGCGCCTCAACGCCATTCACACTGTCGATCACCAGTATTACACTGTCAACCGCAGTGAGTGTGCGGTAAGTATCTTCAGCAAAATCTTTGTGACCCGGTGTATCCAGCAGGTTTATCAATATATGCTGGTATTCAAAGGTCATTACCGAGGTGGCCACTGAGATCCCCCTTTGCCGCTCGATCTCCATAAAATCGCTGGTCGCATGTTTTTTGATCTTATTGCTCTTAACAGCACCTGCTACCTGTATTGCGCCCCCGAATAACAGCAGTTTCTCTGTGAGCGTGGTTTTACCGGCATCGGGGTGGGATATGATGGCGAAGGTTTTGCGCCTGTTTATTTCTTTCTCAAATTTCATAACGGCGGCAAAGGTAATGAACAAAATTTTGTCTACCGGCTGAGACGGAAAATCTGCCGGTTTTGTGTGAAAAGGCACAGGAATTGTGGTACATTATCCTATCCATTCAGCTAAATTCTGCAGCCATGATAAAAAAAATATTCTTTTTTTTGCTGTTCGTAATTTTGTGTTTCAGCGGGGAAAATGCAACCGCGCAGGCAAAGTCTGTAAGTGCTACGGATAATACCGGTCAGCGGCCGGATGTATCGAAGATCAAATATGAAGATGTCAAATGGGCAAAATCGGAGGGAACCAGTTTTTGGTTCTATTACAAACCCACCCAATACTTTTTTTAAAACAACTGAATTTGAGACCATCCTGCTTGAAAACAATGATATCCTTGTGTATATCCACGAATTAGAAAGATATGTATTACTGGCGGGTTACGGGCAGGCAGAAAAAAGTAAAGAATACCCGGTAGAACCCGTGGCCAACAGCAATTGTGTATTTATCCGTTCCGACCTGAAAGGTTACTGGATCTTTGATAAGGGTCTGCGGGTCAATAGCCTGCAGGTACTGGGTGTTAATGTAAACCGGCAATATACACTCCGGTCGGGCTTCACCGACAAAAGATACCTTGTGGATGAGGTCGATTTTAAATTCGGAAAACTAAGTACGCCGATCGGGATACTGGCAGAGTGATTTTCGTGAGCCGTCAGTAAGTTATCAATTTTTCTGTTGCTTTTCCATTTATGATAGTGACGATCCATATCCTGTCGTACACGCTATCATCCAGATTGGGATATTTGTTTTCTTTCAGCAGTAGGTTTACAAGGGCCGGGGTTGTATTGGAATGACCCGCTACCACGATTGTCTTTCCTTGTAACTGCATCAATTTTTCTGCAAAAGCCTGTAAATTTTTGAGATCGTAAAGTTGTATGTCAAGCTTGAATTTTTGCGATAAGGACATTACAGTTGACCGCGTGCGGATATAATTTGTGGAATAGATACTGTCGGGCCGGTAAGCTTTTAAGACCTCCGGCAAACGGGCGGCACGTTGTAAACCCTGGGGTGATAAAGGCGGATCGGCCTTCATCGTGGTGGAACCGGCCACCGAGGTATCCTTTTCGGCATGACGAAGCAGTATGATCGTAGTGGTTTGTGCCGTAGTTAATACACTGATTAATAGGCAGATGGCAGTAAGGATATATACTTTTTTCATAAAACTTGCTTTCGTGATTCGTGAGGCGTCAGTCGTGAGTCAGCTTTCATCCAATATTATAGCAAATATTTCACAGATGAATTGGGTTGCAGACTTTAATTTTGAGGGATAGGATAGGGATAAGGCGTAAGGGGTTGGGGTTAGGGAATGTATATTTAAACTGAAACTATATTATGAGTATGAAAAAGATCGTTACCATTTTTATTGCAGCAACATTCGTATTCGCTATTTCTACACAGGCCCAGGGATTGAAGGGGTTGATGAATAAAGCAAAGGATGCAGTTTCCGGCGGTTCCTTAAGCACAACAGATATTGTATCGGGACTGAAAGAAGCACTTACGCAAGGCGCTACTAAAGGTTCTAATACGCTGTCGCAGGTAGATGGTTTTTTTGCGAATGCTGCTTTAAAGATCCTGCTTCCGCCGGAAGCGCAGAAAGTTGAAAAAACCCTTCGCAGCCTCGGTATGGGTAAATTGGTAGATGATGCGATTCTTAGTATGAACCGTGGCGCAGAAGATGCCGCTAAAAGCGCCGCTCCTATCTTCGTAAATGCGATCAAGGAAATGAGCGTACAGGATGCAGTAGGTATCCTGAAAGGAAGCGATACCGCGGCCACTGGTTATCTCCGCGCCAAAACAACGACTGATCTTACTACTGCTTTCCGCCCGGTAATCGAAACCTCGCTGGCAAAAGTGGATGCGACCAAGCACTGGAACACAATGGTCACTGCGTATAATAAAGTACCGCTGGTTCAGAAAATAAATCCCGATCTCACTGCTTATGTAACCGATAAAGCCCTGGGCGGAATTTTTTACCAGGTAGGCCTCGAAGAAAAGAACATCCGCAAAGATCCTCTCGCAAGAACAAGCGATATATTGAAGAAGGTGTTTGGTAGCAAGGAAGCGGCCAAGTAATTTTCAAATTGCCCTTAAATATCAATTGCCTCACCGTAAGCCGCAGCCGTTGCTTCTTTCAATCCTTCACTCATGGTAGGGTGAGGGTGAACTGCATTCAGGATTTCGTGTGCTGTTGTTTCTAATTTGCGTGCCACTACCGCCTCCACGATAAATTCGGTCACGTTCATGCCGATCATGTGGCAGCCGAGTAATTCGCCGTATTTGGCATCGTAAATTACTTTTACAAAACCTTCGAGGGCGCCGGCAGCACTGGCTTTACCGCTGGCCATGAATGGGAACTTGCCCACTTTCAGTTCATAACCCGCTTCTTTAGCTGCTTTCTCCGTATACCCTACGCTGGCAATTTCAGGGCTGCAATAAGTGCATCCCGGGATATTGTTATAGTCCAGCGGATCTGGGAGGTGTCCGTATTTTTTTTCGTTATAACCTATATGTTCCGCTGCATTGATACCTTCCTTGGAAGCTACGTGTGCGAGAGCCTGGCCGGGCGAGCAATCGCCAATGGCATAGATCCCGGCAACAGAAGTCTGTTGGTATTTATCAACCACGATCTTTCCCTTCTCTGTTTTGATACCGGTTTCTTCCAAACCGATATTTTCAATATTTGATACAACCCCTACTGCACTCAACACGATATCTGCTTCCAAAACCACCGTGCTGCCATCCTGTTTCTTAACAGTAGCTTTTACACCGGCGCCTGATGTATCCAGTGATTCCACAGAAGCATTGGTCATGATCTCGATACCCTGTTTCTTGTATTGTTTTTCCAGTTCTTTAGAAATATCCTCATCTTCTACCGGTACGATACGGGGAAGGAACTCAACTACGGTTACCTTGGTTCCGAGACTATTATAGAAATAAGCAAATTCGATACCGATAGCGCCGCTTCCTACAACGATCATGCTTTTGGGCTGTTCGGTAATGCTCATCGCTTCCCGGTACCCGATCACTTTTTTTCCGTCCTGTTTGAGGTTAGGCAGTTCTTTTGAACGGCCGCCGGTAGCGATTACAATGTATTTGCCTTCTACCACCTGTTTGCTGCCATCGGCTGCGGTTACTTCTACCTGTCCTTTAGCCTTGATCTTGCCAAAACCCATCACCACATCTATCTTGTTCTTTTTCATCAGGAACTGGATGCCTTTGCTCATTTTATCGGCCACACCCCTGCTGCGTTTGATAACGGCGCCAAAATCGGCGGCCACGCCGGAAGCGTTGATCCCGTAGCTGGTACTGTGTTTCATGTATTCGAATACCTGCGCACTTTTGAGCAGGGCCTTGGTTGGGATACAACCCCAGTTGAGGCAAATGCCACCCAGGCTCTCTTTTTCAATGATCGCTACCTTAAAACCTAACTGTGAAGCACGGATGGCAGCCGGGTAACCGCCCGGGCCACTACCTAAAACAATGACATCGTAAGCCATAATATGATGATTAATGATTGGAAATGTTTGATTTGTCTTTTGCGGTTGCAAAAATACTCGCTATTGGGCAAACGGCAAAAAGGGATAAGAAGCTATTGGCTGTCAGCTTTAAGCTACAGTCAGCACCGGGGCTAAAGCCCTAAATCTCTCAGGACTGTTTGTCCCCAGTCTAAAGAATGGGGCAGGATAAAAGGCGGATGATAAAGGGGCAAGAAAGATAAAGCATCTGTTAGATGCTTTATCTTTCTTGCCCTTCTT
>JANXRX010000175.1 GCA_025352905.1 Bacteroidota bacterium
CGAAATAATAAATGATCTCCAGGTGTGAAAAATTTTCAATGCTGTTCAGTGCTTCATCAGGTACCTGCTCAAGTAATGTGATCTCTGAAATAGTATTACCCCAAAAATCATCCGTTGGCGTTGTGCGCTGATTGGTTACCGCAGCAATGGGTTGTAAAACAATATTCATAGTTATATGTTTAGGATGTTTGGTCATAAGACCAACATCGGGTTAAAAATCCGAGATCCTATCTGATCACCCTCTGCACATCTGCATCGTCCTCAATATTGTGCATCTCCCTTAATATCTGTGGATAGCGCCACGCAACACGGCCGCTTATGGGTTTTACAGAAAACCGCTTGGGGTTGGGTAAACAGGCAATGATCATGGCTGCCTCTGCGCGGCTGAGATTTTTGGCGCTTTTGCCAAAATATTTTTGTGATGCGGCTTCGATCCCGAAAATACCTGGTCCCATTTCTATTACATTCAGATAAACTTCCAGGATCCTTTTTTTACCCCAGAACCATTCTATCATTTTGGTAAAATACAGTTCCGGCACTTTCCGGATATAACGCGTAATGCTTCCGCCATTCCACAAAAAAACATTTTTTGCCACCTGTTGCGTTATGGTACTTGCGCCGCCGCCCAGCGGGATCTTTGTTTTCTTTCCTTTCTTTTTCGGCTTCAGGCTGTGCTCGATCGCATCCCAGTCGAAGCCGCCATGATCAGGGAATGCCTGGTCTTCGCTGGCTATGGCCGCCAGTTTTACATTAATGGAGATCTGGTCCCAATTCACATAATCCTTTTTCAATCCATACCCGAACGAATTAGTGATCTGGGTGATAGTGATAGGTGGCATCACCCAGATACAAAGAATGATATACAGTAAAGACGAAAGGAACATCACCCAAAAAATCCTTTTTGTCCAGCGCCATATCTTTGCGGGTAATGTATTTCTTCTGGGTTTCATCTGTAAGCAAGATACTATAAACCGTTCTTACTGTTTAGAAAACGGGGTTCCATTTCCGGTATGAATTGTTTCCATCGTATATTTCTTCCCTAACAAAATGGATTCTTTGTGCATGGATTGCAGCAGGGTACCTACAAGAAAAAAACCGGCGGCAATACTCAGCCTCGGTACATTTTCTGCGTCGAAAAGTGCCTCACTATGAATTAGCGTATTGAATACATTCAGGAAAAGGTATGCGCCACTGGCCAGTTGAAACAAGGGGCCGATAGCCGGAATACCCCCGCTGTTTCTTTTGGGCATTCCGTAGATCTCTTTCACATGGAGTTTCATCAGTCCCATTCGCGCCGTGTCTGTGGAAATGAAACCAAAACGGTTCACAACTCTTTCCATCCTGATCTGCTCCACCAGTATAGAATCGTTCCGCACTGCTTTGATGATTCCCTGTATCCATTGCCCGCTGCTGTACTGGAAAGTAATTACACTTCCGGGTACCCAGGTTTGGATCGTTTGATTTCTTTGCTTAAGTACCAGCAGGTCGGTTTGCGCATACACAAAACATTTACCAGTTAGAATAAAGCAAAGGATAAGCAGCGGCTTCATTGGTTCTAAGATAACGTATGCCCGGCCGGTTTTATAATAATAAACGTTAAAGCTGTTTTATTTACCGCCATAGCTCAGGATCCCCCAGCAAAGTGCAATGCCGAACCCGATCAGGATCAGCCCGGATATTTTATTGATGTTGCCAAGGATACGGGGGGTGAGTTTTGAACGGAGATTGGCCGCCAGTCCTACTTTGAGAAGATCCGTGGCCAGTACAAACAACAGGCAGGTGCCAAACACAATAGCCCTGTATTCAAGCGGGTGAGCGGCTGTTTGCGAATCAGCATGGATCGCGGCCGTCCATGCGAACCAGAAAAGAAAAACACCGGGGTTAAGGATATTGATAAAAAAACCGGATATGAAGATCCCGATATAGTGACCCGTGTTGAATTTTTTATCCAGGATCCTATTCCCCTCATCCGTTTTTACTTTTTTGAAGAATAGGGTATACACACCCATCACAACCAGAAAAATACTTCCGGCAACAGCAATAAAGGTCCGGTGATTGAGGGCCGAGTTAAACAGGGAAGTGAAAAGGTTACAGATAAGCACCAGTGAAATATCACTGACTGAAATGCCCGCTACAAAAATATACCCGGCTTTGTGCCCGTTATTGATACTTTGTTTAAGGATAGCAAAAATGACCGGCCCTACTGAAATAGCCAGAAATATACCTAATACCAAGCCCTTGATAATTGCAGCGATCATTCTGAATATTGAAGCCCGAAAGTAATTAGTAATTAACAATTAATAGTTACTAATTGGGGGTCTTCGGCAGTATTACTGAAAAAATCATACCCGCTTACGGAATAATTGTTGCAGACAGGATCCTGTCTATTCCCGGGTAATATTTTTCCAGGTACCGGTTGCCGTATTTATAAATGGAATCCTGGATCTTGAGGGTAGCTCTTCCATAACGGCCATTAAACCTGGCCACCACATCCATTCCTTTGATCACCCTTGCCACTGGTGTATAGCCTTTTAGCCCGGCTCTTGCCACTGTATCCAGCAGGGGATTGTTTACGGTATTGATAAATAACTGTGTGGCCCTGTCGTTGATACCGCCGCGGGCATAGGCGATAACACCTTTTTCGTTTTTATGAAGGATGGGCTCATCCATTAATTTTTTCGGGTCCCAGAAACGGTTTATGGCACGGTTATCTGAAATCCCGAACTGTATCACAAAATACTGCTCTACCCTGAACAATGCGGTATTATTATAAAACCCTGTCTTGATCAACTGGTATAATCTATCAACGCCAGCCGGCGACCATTGTCGTATACCTTCGATAATAAAATCTCCTTTGTTGGTTTTGAATACTGCTTGGAATGTTGCCGGTGCTTTTAATTCAAGAATGGATTTGCCGGGAATCTGTGTTTGAGCTGTATCAATAAAACACAGAACCCCTATTAAAAGCAGGACCCGGTTTTTGGACACTCGCTTTTTCATTTTATTTGCTTTGTAAAAACTGCTGCCAGTCATATAACATTTTTCCCTTCAGTACACGTGGAAATTTATGCTGCCCGCCTATTTTACCTTTTGTATGCATAAAATCAAGAAACTTCTGTTCGCGCAGCACAGTTAGTTTTACTTCTTTCAACGCACTTTTTCTTTCCACTGCGTAATCGTCGTTCAGTTCTTTCAGGTGTGCATCAATCCGTTCACCCAATACAACTGCATCTACCGTATCATTACAGGCAACATACCATTGATGCGCAAAGAAATTTCCATAGGGAACACCGGCTACCGTAAACTCGGGGATGCTGATGTTCAGTTCTTCCCCTGCCAACTGGATGGCTTTGTTCATATTATCAACGCTTAGGTGTTCTCCTACAAGGCTGAGGAAGTGTTTAGTGCGGCCCGTAATAATGACCTCGGATCTTTCTTTATCAACAAAGCGTATGGTATCTCCTATCAGGTAGCGCCAGGTTCCGGCGGTGGTGCTGATCAGCAGCGCATAATCTTTTCCTTCTTCCACTTCATGGATCATCAGCGCTTCAGGATCTTGTATCATTTCGCCTTCTGAATCAAAATTCACATCATCGAATGGAACAAATTCCATAAAAATATGTTCGCCTGTCACCAACCGCATACCCGTTGCATGCTGCCTTTCCTGGTAGGCAATAAACCCTTCACTGGCCAGGTAGGTTTCGATATAGGTAATGGGTTTGCCCAATAATTTTTCAAACCCTTTTTTATAAGGATCAAAATTTACACCGCCATGTACAAAGAAGGCGAGATTGGGCCACATCTCGTGGATATTGTTGAGTTGATATCTTGCTATCACCATCTCCATACACATCTGTATCCAGGCAGGTACGCCGATCAAAAACCCGATATCCCATTCCGGCGCTTTTTCAACGATCTCTTCCAGTTTTTTATTCCAGTCTTTTTGCCGGGCTATTTTTTTGCCGGGCTTATAAAAAGGCTGGAACCAGAAAGGCGCTTTTTTTACGGTGATGCCGCTGAGATCCCCCGCATAATAACCCGCCCCTTTCTGCAGGTCGGTGCTGCCCCCGAGTGTGAGCCATCCTTTGCTGATTGAACTGTAGGGAATGTCCTCGTAGGTACGCAGGCTAAGCAATTGTTTGATCATAACAATTTTATTGCC
>JANXRX010000309.1 GCA_025352905.1 Bacteroidota bacterium
TTTGCCTTGCCCGTAAAGTTGAGCCCGGTAGCGATCCACCAATGCAGCAGCACCCTGTCCTGTTCAGACAACTGCGGCTTACCTTTTGGCGGCATATGTTTTTCTTCCAGCGGGTCCGATACCACACGTTTGTATAATTCGCTTGATTCAGGATTGCCGGCAGTAACTATTTGCCCGTCTTTCCCTCCCTTTACTATCCATTCCTTAGCATCGAGACGCAGTCCGCCTTTTTGTTTGGAAGCTCCATGACAGCTATAACATTTCTGCTGTAAAACGGGTTGAATGATATCGGTAAACACAATAGCTTCCTGTGCGTTGGCAATTACTTTCTGCACAAAGACGCTGTCTTTGCTACCGGTCAATGGCTTTGTAAGGTAGCCCTCCCCATGTGTGAGCGTGCCGCCGAGGTGGCCCGTGATCATGATCAATACAAACAAAAGGACCCCCGCCCATTTTAAAAACTGTTTGTTTTTTTCCAAGGAGAAATAATATCCTGCCGCAGATACCAGCGCTACGCTAATGCCCATCCAGCGGTGATACGTAAGGGTAAGTTCATCATACTCACCGCCTGATGCGAGCAACCAGCCACTGATACAGGATACTACCGCAGCGATACTTCCGGCGAGGTAGGTAAACGATATAGCGGGTTTTAGGGAAGCGAATTTTTCTTTTGCCGATAGCCATTGCATCAGCAAGGCAAGTAATAACATGCCGATGGGTAAATGAACCAGCAGCGGGTGAAAATGGCCCACCATGTCCGTGATCGAAAAAAGCAGTATCATATATCTCCGTTAACTGTTAGGCCAGGTATCTTTTTTTAAGCAGGTTCATCATATGCACATTAATGGCCCATTGATCGGCAAGCGGCTGCCGTGTATAAGGTAAGGCTGGCATATAATCAACCGGCCCGAATTCGGTAAGAATGGTGAGTCTGCGGGTACCGTTTTTAATTTTCAGTTCCACCACTTTATCCCACCACTCCAGGTGCCGTTTTACCGCGTCTTCCCATTCCGGTGCGCGCGGATCGTTTACCTGCGGTCCTTCAGGATGACCCACCCGGGCATGTACATGATCCACCCTTGTGAGCGCCAGCTGTACGGTTTCTTCCTGGTCGTGCAGCAGCGATTCATGCACATTGCACCAATGCGAAATATCAAGGGTTACCCGTAAACCCGGGAACTGCTGTATATATTGTTTGGCAATATGCGCGGCAAATAAAGTGCGTGAGCGATGGGTTTCATGGCAGATCAGCAAACCTGTTTCCTTAGCAAGGTCCAGTGTGTACTGAATGATCTGTCCGTTCACTTCCATGGGGAAATAGTCTTTCCCTGAATGACAATTAATATACAGCGGTCTTTGTATGTTCTGCTTTGCGGCAGCATTGATCATTTCTTTGAATGCCGCTATATGTTTTACAGGATCCTGTTCGCCTACCCCGCATAAAAAACCAATATCCAGTTTGTATTTCTTCAGCGCATCAAATAATTCAGCCTGTGCTTTGGCATCATTGGGCCACCACATTTCAATACCATCGTAGCCCGCTTCTTTTGCTTTGGCACAGAATGCATCGGTTGACCCGGGAAAGCCCCAGCCGGTTCCCATGACCTTCAACGAAAAATCTGCCGGCACTTTAAAAGCAGGTTTGGCGGCCACCAGTTCTTCGAACGGCGTAATGGCCAATGCGCCCATTGTAGCGGCCATGGATAAAAATTTTCTTCTCGGGATACTCATATGTTTTACGCGATGATTTCATTGATCACTCTTCCGTGCACGTCTGTTAACCTGAATGGCCTTCCCTGGAAGGGATAGATCAGTTTTTCATGATCAAAGCCTAACTGGTTAAGGATCGTGGCCTGTATATCAAAAGCCGTTACTTTGCCGCTGATGGCACTATACCCGATCTCATCGGTTTCACCAAAACTGCTGCCCCGCTTGATGCCGCCGCCAGCCATCCAGATAGTGAATGCTTCTGTATGGTGGTCCCTTCCCTTGAACAGGTTCTTTTTGCCATCGCGGTTTTCCTGCATGGGTGTGCGGCCGAATTCGCCTCCCCATACCACCAGCGTTTCATCCAGTAAACCCCTTTGTTTGAGATCGAGTAATAATGCCGTTACCGGTTTATCCATGCTGCGGCATTTATTCACAAAGCCGTAGTCAATGGCAAGGCTCTCATCAGTTCCGTGACTATCCCATCCCCAATCAAACAGTTGTACAAAGCGAACGCCTTTCTCGACTAATTTCCTGGCCAGTAAAATATTATTGGCCAGGCAGGCTTTGCCGGGTTTGGTTCCATACATATCATGGATATACTGGGGTTCATCATTGATATTCATCACATCGGGAACGGAGATCTGCATACGGTACGCCATTTCATATTGCGCGATACGCGATACGATCTCAGGGTCCTTAAATTCTTCATAGGTAAGCCGATTGGCCTCATTGATCGCATCGATAGACGCTTTGCGCAGGTCGCGGTCCATGCCTGCGGGGTCTTTTATGAACAATACCGGGTCGCCTTCACTCCTGCATTGCACGCCCTGGTAAACAGATGGCAGAAAACCGCTGCCCCATACACTTTTGCCGGCATCTGGAAATTTGCCGCCCGATGTGAGTACGACAAACCCGGGGAGATTATTGTTCTCACTCCCCAATCCATAGGTTACCCATGAACCAATACTTGGTCTGCCCAAACGCGGTGTGCCCGTATGCATTAATAATTGCGCGGGGCCGTGATTGAACTGGTCTGTTTGCACGGCTTTTAAAAAACTGACTTCATCGGCAACGGTGGCAAAATGCGGCAGGTGATCCGATACCCAGGCGCCGCTTTCTCCTCTTTGTTTGAACTGCGCCTGTGGCCCCATCATCTTGGGAACACCACGGATAAAAGCGAATTTTTTTCCTTCGAGCAGTGAAGGCGGACAATCCTGCCCATCCAGTTTCATCAGTTCGGGTTTATAATCGAACAGTTCTAATTGAGAGGGGGCGCCCGCCATATGGAGATAGATAACCGATTTGGCTTTCCCAACAAATTGCGGTGCATGTGCCATGAGTGGATTGCTGTTAGCGAGTAATGCGCCTGCGCCGTCTTTTGCACCCAGCCAGTTACAACCGCTCAGGTAAGAACCCAATGCCATCGCGCCCATTCCCGTAACACATTCCTGGAAAAAATGCCGCCGGGTAACCTGCTGAAGCACCTGCTCATTGGCTTCTTTAATAATGCGGTTATTGTGTTTACTCATGTCTTAATTTTTGGTGATGAATTCATCGATATTCATCATTGCTTCCGCCACTATGGTCAGCGCCGCTGTTTCAGGGTTCTGGTTTTCTTTCTGATTACCAGCCGTCTCACACATTTTACCGCTATCGCGCCGGAACTGTTGTAACGCAGTGGCATATAACTTTTCGAATGCTTTTCTTTTTTCCATACTGATCGGGTGATACATCGCAAGCGCATAGCCTTTGCTGATCTGTGCCGAAGGATCGTTGCCGGCAAGTGAGCGCATACGACGGGCAAAATATTGCGCCGCTTCCACATATACAGAATCGTTCAGTGTAGTCAATGCCTGTAAAGGCGTATTGGTTCTTATCCGCCGCGCGGTGCATACTTCTCTTGCCGTACCATCAAAAGTGATCATGGATGGATAAGGGGCGGAACGTTTCCAGTAAGTGTACAAGGCTCTCCGGTACTGATCGGTGCTGTCGCTTTTTTTCCAGTAGCTTCCGTTCCAGGGCGAGTTCCATATGCCTTCCGGCTGAAAAGGCATTACACCCGGTCCGAACATTTTCTGGCTTAGTATCCCGCTTACCGCCAGCGCCTGGTCGCGGATCTGTTCCGCCGATAACCGTACACGCGGGCCCCTTGCATATAATTTATTGTAAGGGTCTTTGTTTACCGCCTCCTGGTCAAGTTTTGAATCCTGCCGGTAGGTAGCACTCATCACTATATCTTTCATCAGTTTCTTCAGGTCCCAGTTGTACGTATACATCAGCTTCCAGGCCAAATGATCAAGCAGTTCTTTGTGCGTGGGTGCTATACCCTGCGTAC
>JANXRX010000018.1 GCA_025352905.1 Bacteroidota bacterium
AATGACGAACTGGCCCAGTTTGCCTATATCGCATCGCACGATCTACAGGAGCCATTGCGTAAGATCAGCATCTTTTCGCAACTGCTGGAAAAAAGTATGCACGAAAGGATGGATGAGGTTTCCCGGAATTACCTGGATAAAATAAATAATTCTTCCACCAGGATGAACCGCCTGATCAAAGATGTATTGGCGTATTCGCAACTGGTAAAAGAAAGCGAGATCTTCGCAGAAGTTGACCTGAACAGGGTGATAAAGAATATACAAAGTGATTATGATCTCCTGATCGAGCAGAAGGGCGCTATAATAAAGTATGCCAACCTGCCGGTGATTGAGGCCATTCCTTTGCAAATGGCGCAACTCTTTGGTAATTTAATCGGCAATGCCTTAAAATTTGCAAAAAAAGACCCCCAACCCTTACTTACAATCAGCGCCCTAAAAATAGAAAGCGAAGAAGCCGCGGCACTTTCGCTCCTGCCCGATTTGGAATACTATAAAATTCAGTTTGTTGATAACGGTATCGGGTTGAAGGAAGAATATGCGGAACAGATCTTTCATATTTTTCAAAGACTGCACAGGAAATCTGAATACGAAGGAACAGGAATAGGACTGGCCATGTGCAAGAAAATAGCGCTGAATCACTATGGAGATATCAATGCCATTGGCAGCAGTGAGAAAGGCGCGGTTATCAATGTGTTCCTGCCGGTGAGGCAAAACCAGGTTCGGGATGACAGATGACATCCGGATATAGTTATTCAATGATTTTCTCAGCCCTTGTTAGCCTTCCTTCGGAGTCAATGCCTTCCAGCAAGACTCTAAATTTTTTCGAATAGTCATTGTTGTAAAATGCTACTTTTATTTTATTTCCCGATACTTTGCTTAAGATCACAGGGCTCCAATACAGGGTGGTTCGGGCATCTTTAAAAAAATCCTTGGCAGGTTCAGTATAATCGGGGGAATAAAACTCCTTATATGGCGTATAGCCCTCCAGTTTAACTAATTTGAACAAGGTTAAGTTATTGTCGCGATGGTCGCCTGTTTTTGAATACAGGGCAATGGCGCCACCGGGGCTTCCGCCTAAATGTTTTGAATTCGACATCCCGGTTGGCGAACCTGGCTTAAATATTTTTATATAGCCGATATCGCTCATGTTAATATTTTTTATTCCTGTACCCGTGCTGTCCTGACTCATATACATTTCATCCAGGTAAACATCAGTCTGGTCACCGCGCCAGGATAAAGTAAGGTTACCAATGCTATCATGCAATACCCGCAGGCCGGGAGCTTTATTGACTATATAGTCAGCAAATGCCATCCCTGGAAAATACTTTGGATCGGCAGTTACATCAAGCTTAATAGCATCTCCTCCCCGGTACAGGCCAGAAGTATACTGCTCATCTAATAATTCTTCCTGCTTTTTAATCTTTGTTTTTACAATTACGTCTGCTAACCTGTGCGCCTGTTTGTCTTTTTCAATCCTGTCGTCTTCTGTAAGAAAAAAAAGGCTTTTATTCAATACAGCAGCAGTTATGGACGCAGCGAACCATTTTTTTGCTGTAGAATCCGGATAGTCCGCAGGCCTGGCCGCCCAATTTGTTTTAAAAGAGATATCGGCTTTATCAGTCAGTTGCTGATGATTGACAAATTGATAATACAATTTTGCGCTGTCATAAAAGGGATTCATTGGTTGGCTGAAATTTCCATTCGCCTGCAATAAACCGCTTAAAACCTGCTGGCCGCTGTCTTTATCCTGTAATAACATGGTTATTTGCTGACCTTCTTTTGGCAGTTTGAATTTTGAAATATTCTTTACCTGCCCATCAAGCATTAAAGAGCCGGTATCCTTTGTGTACGGAAGTTCGGAAAGCTTTCCTTTTATGATCTCTTCCCAGTTAAACCTTCTCCACCCATGGGTAAGCATTACCAGGTCTAAATGATTGTCAATGCTATCATCATCGCCCGAAAAGTAATAAGCAGGCTGGTATATGGCACCTTTCAGATCGGCGCATAAAAGCAGCTGCGTAAAAATATTATTAGCAAATTTGTCGTCTGTGGTAAGTTCTGCGTCCGTTACAGCAACCGAAAGATTTGCAGCGGCATTATCTGCCAGGGTGATCTCAAATACATTTTTTTCTCTTTTGCCTAAGCCTTTTACAAGCGTGTTTATTTTCGTTGGAAAACTGTATTCATGGTTGTTTACAAAAACAATTCTTTCTGCAACCGGTACCCAGCTGGCATTGAATAGTGTTATTTGTAAAATTCCCGTTGGGAGAGAGGCAGTAGGTATTTCTGAAATGATCGTATTTTTTGTATGCAGGTTTATGGAAGCGCTATATACCGGATGCTGGTTCATATGCGCAATCAGGTGAAGTGTTTTCATTTCTTCAGAAGCCATATTGCTTCGTTTAACCGTGATGATATCCCTTTCTGCCAGCGGCCTTACCTCTAAAACAACTCCATTACCTTTTGCCATTGGCAGCGGGGTGGTATAGGGGGTATTGCTGAATTCATCTGTCCAGATCGCGGTATAAATTTCATTAATGGCAGGTTCCAGCATAATGCTGCCCATGCCGTCATGTTCAGAGATAAAAGAATCGACCACTGCGCCTGTTCCGTTTTTAACGATCCCCTTAACAGTCACAGGCATTCCATGTGCATCATTGGCTTTAAAAGCAATCCTGCCCACCACCCCGGTTATCATATCACCCCCTTCTGGAAAGAACCGGATCTTTGTTGGGTTGTTATCGTCTTTTTTAAACAGGGTTGTTTTTTGGAGAACCGGAATGGATTTTTGAAAAATAAGCTCAGCATCAAAATTGAGCATCCATTTGGTATACGCTTTTAAATAGATCAGCCTCCCTTTGTAACCACTCGGTATTTGAAACTGGCCTTTGGCGCCTGATTCTTCCAGTGGATCGATCGTATGCTGTAAAAGCCTGCCGTCATCCCCAAACCAGTCCACATAAAAATTGGCGCTGTTATCGCTTGGTTCTGTTCCCGCCAGCAGGTAGGCTTTATACCAAATAATGTCACCCGCATTATAAAAAGATTTATCAAATTGAATATGCACTTTTTCCTGCGGGTAATGTTCGCTATACACCGCTAACAGTGAATCGGGTTTCTGGGCTTTCACGCTAACAAGGGCAACTAAAAAAAAGATTATGAATAGTATTGATTTTGTCTTTTTCATATACTGCGATTGTAGATGGCGTATTAGTTTGTTGGCAAATAGTCGTACGGCATCAATGTAGACAGTGTTTCCCACCAGGCCCAGAAGCCAGTTATTTTTAGATCATACGGGCCATAATAATACCCGTTACGCATCACAAACACGGGTTTGCGATTGATAAAACTAAGTTGTGAAACCGGTATTTTATCAAACCTGTGCTGTAGCCCTATGCGTTTGTATTCGATAGGTACATCCTTATGGAGGTAATTTACCTCAATGGAATCCATACTGAAAATACCCAATGTGGACCCGTCCGGGACAAAGCAAATACTGTCGGGTTTTATCAGTTCATTACTGACAACCAGGTCGGGTTGTTTTAGATATTTTTTATAGTAAGCGGTAGAATCGGTTGCTTTTGTTGTGAGTTTTATGGTGCCGGCTTCAATCGTATAAGAGCTGTCTGCCTTGCTCTGGATTTTTTCTCCGCCATTTTGTAATAATTCTTTGGCCCTTTCTTTATTGAGATTGGGAACCAGGGCAAGACTTCTTATTTCGTAACCTTCTTCTGCCAGTGTGTGGGTAAACAGAGTGCGCATAAAATGCATGACGGAACCATAATATACATTTCTTCTTTTGTCCTGCCATCTTTTGGCTTTTGAAGGGTGGGTTGGCGAGAGGTCTTTAAACAGTGGATAGCCATTATACGAAACTATTTTTTTGGAAAAATCGTATTCGAAATCTTCCAGTTTATATTGGATCTCGTAACCAAGCGCCCTGTTTTCGATGATAAGCGGAGTATAGGCAACGGCGGTTAAGGTATTATTTGTTTTACTGAACCGGAACTTGATCACCTCCGGGTTCTGTAAATCACATTCTTTTGCATAGCTGGAAGTACCTATAAACATTTCTGTAAAAAACGCACCCCATTTACTCCATCCATAGGGTTCCCAGGGGTCTAATATGATGCCTGGTAATTTGTTTGATCCGGGCTTTAATTCAATGGTAAGTTCTCCCGGAAGGTTGTTGCTGTTTACCAGTTTGGTAAACGTTTCATACCCGATATGAGAAACCACTAACTGAAATTTTCCTGCTGGAAAATTGCGGAATGAAAATATTCCCATGGTATCGGTGCTAACCCCGATGGAAGTACTGCTAAGGTAGATGGATACAGCGGCCAGTGGTTTTTTATCATCTGCACTGATCACTTTACCTGAGAGGGCAGGTTGCGAAAAAAGCGCCTGGCAAGTACAGAGCAAGGCCAGCCATATGATACCTGCCTTATTCATATATTTATTTTGGTATATGAATATAGGAACTTAATTAGTAAAAGATTTGAATCTTTTGGTTTAAAAGTTGCTGCAGAACTTATATCGGAGATGAACCCGTATTTAGATGCTACCTTTGATATCCCCATAGATCCTCAATAAAATATTGTATGAAATACAGAACATTAGGTAATACAGGTATACAGGTGTCGGCAATTGGCCTGGGTTGTATGGGCATAAATCATGCATACGGTGAAGCAAATGATACGGAATCAATCGCCACGCTTGAAAAAGCCATTGAGCTGGGCATCAATTTCTGGGATACCGCGGATATCTATGCGAATGGGAACAACGAAAAACTCGTAGCACAGGTATTGAAACCGAACCGCCAGAAAATATTCATCGCCACCAAGTTCGGCTTTGAGTTACACGCCAATGGCAGCTTCAATGGTTCGCC
>JANXRX010000090.1 GCA_025352905.1 Bacteroidota bacterium
TACTTTCTTAATTTCAATACTCATCTTTAAATGCTTTCCTATGACTCCTTTTATTTCTGAACTTACCGGTACCGCTTTGTTAGTCATCCTTGGCGATGGCGTAGTTGCCAATGTAACCCTGCACAGAACCAAGGGTAATAATGGCGGATTGATCGCCATCACATTTGGCTGGGCCATCGCAGTATTTGTAGCGGTGTATGCCACTGCCACTGCGAGCGGGGCGCACCTGAACCCGGCTGTAACCATCGCATTGGCCACAATTGATAAATTCGAATGGGCGCTGGTACCCACCTACCTCGCCGCGCAGATGCTGGGCGCTATGCTGGGCGCTTTGATCATGTGGGTCGCTTACCGCCAGCATTTTAATGAAACAGAGGATGCCGCTACCAAACTCGGGGTATTCTGTACCTCGCCATCCATCAGTAAACCTGTAGATAATATCCTGTCTGAACTGATCGGCACATTCGTATTCGTATTGGCAATTCTTTTCATTACAAAATCACAAAATAGCCTTGGATCACTGGATGCCTTACCGGTTGCCTTACTCGTATTGGGTATCGGGCTCAGTCTTGGCGGCCCAACGGGTTATGCCATTAACCCGGCAAGGGACCTTGGCCCGCGCATTATGCATGCGATACTTCCCATGAAAAATAAAGGCGGTAGCGATTGGGCCTATAGCTGGATACCGGTTGCCGGCCCGATCATAGGCGGGGTGCTGGCAGCGCTGGTATATCAGTGGATCGCGTAAGGGCTGAATCTTGAATATCGAATATCAGATGTCGAAGGAATGTACAACTTCGACATCTGACATTCGATATTTGGCATTTTCTGCTCCCGGCGCATTTTTTCAACTTAATGCCTCAAATTTCCCATTTTTACTCCCCATCCCCTTACCTTTGCCGCCAAGTCGGAAAATAGACCTTCCGGCCATTGAAAAAGTACATTTTTAAACCTTAATATATCTCCTGAAATGGCTACAAAAGGTAAGATCAAACAGATCATCGGTGCGGTGGTCGACGTTCATTTTCCAGATGATAATACATTACCGGAAATTTATAATGCACTGGAAATCATACGTGAAAACGGCGAAAAACTGGTATTGGAAGTACAGCAGCATTTGGGTGAGGATAGTGTTCGTACCATTGCTATGGACGGAACTGAGGGGTTGGTTCGCGGAATGACCGTAACTGATACAGGGAAAGCGATTGCCATGCCAATCGGTGAAGGAATCAATGGCCGTCTTTTCAATGTTACCGGCGATGCTATTGATGGTTTGCCACAGGTAAGCAAAGAAAACGGCCGTCCTATACATAACAAACCGCCTTTATTTGAGAACCTGAGTACTGCTTCAGAAATATTATTTACCGGGATCAAAGTAATTGACCTGATCGAGCCCTATGCAAAGGGCGGCAAGATCGGTTTGTTTGGCGGTGCGGGTGTGGGTAAAACCGTATTGATCCAGGAATTGATCAACAATATTGCCAAAGGACATGGTGGATTGTCGGTATTTGCCGGTGTGGGTGAGCGTACCCGTGAAGGGAATGACCTGCTTAGGGAAATGATCGAAGCAGGGATCATGCAATATGGCGAGGCTTTCAAGCACAGTATGGAAGAAGGTGGATGGGACCTGAGCAAGGTGGATATGAACCTGCTCAAAGAATCCAAAGCTACTTTTGTATTCGGCCAGATGAATGAGCCCCCGGGCGCACGTGCGCGCGTGGCATTGAGCGGATTGACTATTGCGGAATATTTCCGCGACGGGGATGGAACCGGTAAAGGAAAAGATATCCTGTTCTTCGTAGATAATATCTTCCGTTTTACACAGGCAGGTTCAGAAGTATCTGCCCTGCTGGGACGGATGCCTTCTGCTGTGGGTTATCAACCTACACTGGCTACAGAAATGGGATTGATGCAGGAAAGGATCACGTCTACCAAGAATGGTTCGATCACTTCCGTTCAGGCGGTATATGTACCTGCCGATGATCTGACCGATCCGGCCCCTGCCACCACTTTTGCCCACCTGGATGCTACTACGGTACTGAGCCGTAAGATCGCGGATCTGGGGATCTATCCTGCAGTGGATCCATTAGATTCTACCTCAAGGATCCTGACACCCGCTATCGTGGGCGACCTGCACTACGACTGTGCCAACCGTGTAAAACTGATCTTACAACGATATAAGGAATTACAGGATATCATCGCCATCCTTGGTATGGATGAACTGAGTGAAGAAGATAAAATGACCGTGCAACGCGCCCGTAAAGTGCAGCGTTTTCTGTCACAACCTTTTTTCGTAGCAGAACAGTTTACCGGGTTGAAAGGTGTATTTGTAGACATCAACGATACTATCCGCGCTTTTAACGCGATCATGGATGGAGAAGTGGATGAATATCCCGAAGCGGCATTTAACCTGGTAGGCACTTTGGAAGATGCTGTTGAAAAGGGTAAGAAAATGATGGATGCTGCCAAGTAAACTACTACTATGACTTTAGAAATATTGACTCCTGAAAAAAAGCTATACAGCGGTGAAGTGTATGGTGTATTGCTGCCGGGTATCACGGGGTTGTTTGAAATATTGGATAAGCACGCGCCGCTGGTAAGTGCACTGGGAAAAGGAAACCTGAAAATCCTTAAGGAGAAGAACCGATTTGAACACTATACAATCCAGAGCGGGTTTGTAGAAGTATTGAACAATAAAGTAACGGTACTGGTGGAAGGCGCTACTGCTTTGTAAAAAATAAATTTTTTCTTTGAACAGCTCCCGAAACAGGGGGCTGTTTTTTTTGATACCCTTTATTCGGTCAATTCAGTTGCGGGTCCGTGGGATAATTGGTCATCTGGGTATATTCACCTCCCATATCTTTTAATGCATTTTTCCAGATCTGTTGCGTGTTCATATTAAATACCAGGGGAGTACTTGCGGGTCGCGTGATCCAGCTTTTTTCTTTCAATTCGCCATCTAATTGTCCTTCGCCCCAGCCACTGTATCCGAGGAAAAAACGAATATCCTGTTGTTGCAGTTCTTTCTCTTTCAATAAACGTAGTACATCTTCAAAATCACCTCCCCAGAAAATGCCATCCACCAGTTCGATACCGCCGGGTATCCTGGCAGGACAGCGGTGAAGAAAATGCAGGGTATCTTTCTGTACCGGGCCGCCATCATATACAGGGAACCGGATCCCATCTACATCTTTGATCAGGTCGCCCAGCTCCTGGTCAAATGACTTGTTTAATACAAAACCAAAGCTTCCTTCTTCCCTGTGTTCACAGAGTAGCACCACCGTTCGCTTAAAGTTCGGGTCCTTTAAGAAAGGGTCTGAGATTAATAATATACCCGGTTCAATGCCAGCCATATTGAAAAGTTAAGGCAAAGATCTTATCCGGAAAAAGGAAAACCCGGGTTTTGTGCCGTTAAAATCCTGATAAACCTTCCCATGGATGTAGGGTATTTTCCCGTTCCCGCTATATTTGTGAGAATGAAGAGAACTTTCCCCGTTATTATCATACTGATCTCACTCTCACTGTTTGGCCTGATCGTTTTGCAGGCCTCATGGTTAAATAATCTTTTGGAGGTTACCGAGACGCAGTTGTATAATAAGCTGGAACAGGCCCTGGCAAATGTTGCGGAGGACCTGGGAAAGAATGTATATACCGGTAAGATATTGCGCCTGCCACGCAGGGGCGGCTTATTCAACTCCGAGTTCCATCTTCACTCCCTCAAAGTACCTACTGTAGAAGAAAAATTTACCCCCCAGGAAGTGGAGATAAAGATCAGGAAGGCCATTGAACTGGTAAATCTCAAAGATGTAAAGTTTGAATTTGCGATCAGTAGTACTTCGGATGATCTGGAAATGTATTCAAAAGGATATGAAAAAGAATACCAGGATACCGTAAACAATAAAAGGAAGATCATTCCCATCCTCCCTGAAAACAATGAAGATATTGAAGGGGTAGTTTCTTTTGAACACCTGATACTGGTAGTACCCGATTTTAAAAAGCAGGTGTGGAACTCGCTCCGGTGGATTATTATAGGCGCTGTGATCTTTATGCTGGTGATCATCGCGGCATTTTATGTAACGGTGAAATCGCTGCTGAACCAGAAAAAACTAAGTGAGATCAAGAGCGATTTTATTAATAACATGACCCACGAATTTAAAACCCCCCTTGCTACCATCTCACTTGCGGTGGATGCACTGAAGAATGAGAAAGTACAGGCGGATAAAGAAAAGTCAAAATATTTTACGGGTATCATCAAAGAAGAGAATATCCGTATGAACAAACACGTGGAGACTATTTTACAGGCGGCCCTGATGGAAAAGCAGGAACTGCAATTGAATCTCAGCCCGCTCCATGTACATGAGATCATTCAATATATACTTGATAATTACCGTCTGCAGCTGCAGGACCATGACTCCCAAATAGAATTATTACTGAATGCAAAAAATGACGTGATCAGCGGGGATGAGGTGCATTTTGCCAACCTGGTCTCTAACCTTATTGATAATGCGATCAAATATGCAAAGAACAAACCAGAGATAAAAATATCCACCCATAGTACCGCTAATTACCTGGTTATCCGCATAGAAGATAATGGTATCGGTATGAGCAAAGAATCTGTAAAACGGATCTTTGAAAAATTTTACCGGGCACACACCGGCAACCTACATAACGTAAAAGGATTTGGCCTGGGGATGAGCTATGTAAAAACGGTGATTGATGCACACAAAGGAAAGATCAAGGTTGAAAGTACCCTGGGTAAAGGCAGTACATTCACTGTTGAAGTGCCGCTGCTTTCCTAATGGGTTACACTGCATGTTCTTTTTTCCAGAGAAGACTTCCATCTCCATAACTTAAAAACCGGAAACCGTTCGTTAGTGCATGGGCATACACTTTACGCCAGTCATTCCCTATAAAAGCAGCTACCAGTAGCAGTAAAGTTGATTGAGGCTGGTGAAAATTGGTAATAAGCCCTTCTGCAACCCTGAAGCGATAACCTGGCGCAATGATGATCTGTGTTTTGGTGATCAGTTGCTTCAGTTCCCTTTTTTGCATCCAGGTTAATAAAGACCGGAGCGCTTCATCACGGTTCATATTCCGGTCGGCCAGTTCATAAGGTTCCCATTGTGTAACCGGTAATGACCCGGGAGTGATGGCGGGGTCCCGCATTGTTTTTACACCCATCCAATACAGGCTTTCAATGGTGCGTAGGGAAGTGGTGCCTACTGCTACAATGGTACGCGCGTTGTTTGTTAAGAGGCCCACGATAAAGGAAAGGTCAACCTCGATAAACTCAGCATGCATCTCATGGGCTTGCATAGTGGCAGCGGTAACCGGTTTGAATGTTCCGGCACCTACATGCAGCGTAACAAAACTGTGTAATATATTTTTTTGCACGAGCGCCTGCAAAAGCGTATCCGTAAAATGCAGGCCTGCTGTAGGCGCTGCTACGGACCCATCATATCGGGCATACACGGTTTGGTAACGCTCTTTGTCTGCGTCTTCCGCTGACCGGTTAAGGTAAGGAGGCAGCGGCGTTACACCGGCATCATGTAATATCTCCGCAAAACTCAGGTTCGTATCATTCCAGCTTAATTCTATCAGATAAGTGTTACCGAGTTGTTCTTTCTTACAGGCAGTTAAGATAATATCGCCTGTATGTTTTCGTATGGTATAGGTGAGCGGCCCCTCTTTCCATTTTTTGGCCCCACCAACCAAACATTTCCAGGTCACTTTTTCTTTTTGTAACATGGCAGTAGTGATATCCAGATATTTTTCAGCCGGTTCGAGGCAAAAAATTTCTATTATGCTCCCGTTTACTTTTTGAAAAAGCAACCGCGCTTCCACTACTTTGGTATTGTTGAATATGAGTAAGCTGTTAGCGGGCAAATGTTCTGTAAGATGAGCGTAGGTATCTTCTGTAACTGTTCCCTCCCGGTAGATGAGTAATTTACTTTGATCCCTTTCTGCAAGTGGGTACTTCGCAATCCGGTCATCCGGTAAAACATACGTGTAATCGCTGATCGAAAGATCCTTCGGATGTAAAGAGGGGTTCATCGGTTTATTTTTCTGCAAACAATCTTTAAACCGCTCCATAATTCGCTTACCGCACAAACTTTCACGTCTACCCAGCCGGTTGGTAAAACGATTCCGCGAATGATGTCTTCGGTAATATCGGTAGGCATTTTTGCTGATTTCTTATACCAGGAGATCCAGATGATACCGGTAGCGGGTATTTCCTTAATCAGTTTGGTAAACTGTTTCCCCAGTTCTTTTTTGTTGGTGGCAAAAATATGTACAAAGTCGGCGCTCCCATTTTTTACTACCTGGGTGCGGATATCTGTTTCCAGCAGGCTGAAATAGGTTTCCGGGGCGTTCACCAGGCGGAGTTTCATCTCTTTGGTGATGCCCAATTTTTGAATAAGTGGGGTTCCGGAATAGCCAGCTGTAGCCATTAAGGGTTAATTTTTGGATGTTTTCTTACAAAATCAGGCTAAAAGCATCTTTTTTAGATAGTATTCACTGCTTATCCACAGCAATTCACATAAAAATCGGAAAATAACTTCAAAAAATCGCGTAGATCCTTATCCATACCGGGTTACAGGTCAAGCAATTGTGTGGATAAATACAAATGCTTCAAATTGGGTTTGAAAGTGGGAAAAAGTGTTATTTTGTGTCAACAAGTGGTAATCTTGAAAATATTTATTCACTTATGAACGGATTTCACGGAGAATATGAGGCTACGGTCGATGCAAAAGGCCGCTTCCTGCTTCCGGGCGGACTGAAAAAACAGTTGCCTGAAGGGGAGGGTCGCTTCATATTAAGCCGGGGCTTTGAAAAATGTCTCACGCTTTATCCGTTAAAAAGTTGGGAAGTGATTATTTCCAGGATCAACCAGTTAAATGATTTCGACCCCAAGGTACGTCAATTTCGCCGCCAGTTTTTAGGTGGGGCAACGGAGGTAGAACTGGATTCTGCCAACCGCCTTTTATTGCCACCAACACTGAAGGAATTTGCCGGGTTAGCAAAGGACATCGTCCTGGCCGCCGCACTGGACCGGTTCGAGATCTGGGATGCAGGTAAGTACAAACAGCTCTTTGAGGATTTCTCACCAGAGGATTTCAGCAAACTGGCACAGGAAGTAATGACAGATAAAATTTGAAAATTTTCAAATTCAATGAGTTACCACGTTCCTGTACTATACAATGAATCCCTCGATGGACTGGCCATTAAGCCAAACGGTGTGTACGTGGATTGCACATTCGGCGGCGGAGGTCACAGTAAAGGAATACTGGAACGGTTAGATGCGAAAGGAAAACTATTTGCGTTTGACCAGGATGCTGATGCGCAAAACAACCTTCCGGCAGATGAAAGGATTGTTTTTGTGCCACAGAATTTCCGTCACCTGCAACGAATGCTTCGTTTGCATAAAGTAACTGGGGTTGACGGTATTCTGGCAGACCTGGGCGTAAGCAGTCACCAGTTCGATGAAGGCGATCGTGGTTTTTCCACCCGTTTTGCCGGGCCGATGGATATGCGAATGGACAGGCGGCAGGGTGCAACGGCTGCTGATGTGGTACACTCCTATGCAGAGGGCCGGCTGCACAAATTGTTTGAGCAATATGGAGAAGTCACAAACTCCATTACGCTGGCCAAACAGATTGTACAGAACAGGAAACATTTACAGTCAGCAACCATTGAACAGTTTAAAGCGATGATCAGTCCGGTGGTGAAAGGAAATCCCAATAAGTACCTGGCCCAGGTCTTCCAGGCCTTGCGGATGGAGGTGAATGATGAAATGGGTGCGTTAAAAGACATGCTGCAGCAGGTTCCTGCTGTGCTGAACAAGGGTGGCCGTGTTGCCATCATCACCTTTCATTCTATAGAAGACAGGGTAGTGAAGAATTTCTTCCGCCAGGGCAGTTTCGACGAAACACCTGATAACCCGCTTATGTCTGTAACGAAGGAAGAAATATTTAAAGTGATCACCAAAAAACCGGTAACGGCAACCGCGGAAGAATTGAAAAGAAACGCAAGAAGCCGGAGCGCGAAACTCAGGATAGCAGAAAAAATATAAACGAACAAAGCGATAAACCCAGGTTCATGCCAGACCAAACCCCAGCTTCCACAAACCGGAACCCACTGAAAGGTTTATTCAACTACCAATGGATCGTAAAGAACATACCGTTCTTTTTATTCCTCTCCGGGCTCACCGTTCTGTATATCGCCAACGGGCATAGGGCGGATACCACCATACGCAGGATCAACAGTACCAATAACGAATTAAAAGAACTGCAATTCGCCTATAAAACTTTAAAAAGCGAAGTGATGTTCAAAAGCGAAGAAGTACAGATCGTAAAAGCAACAGAACCACTGGGCCTGAAAGTGATCAGGGAAATGCCACAACGGTTACAGGCAGAGAGGAAAATTAATAATTAGTAATTAATAATGGAGCATTTGCTATATAATATCATTTTAACCGACCTCAGACAATTAATAATTATTAATTCTTAATTACCCTATGGATGTAAAGCGCGACATACTCTGGAGAGTGTACCTCAGTTATATACTGGTGGTGGTTGCGTGTATGGCAATATTTGGAAAAGCGGTATATATACAACAGGTGCAGGGAAGCCATTGGAGAGGATTAAGCGATAGCCTGCACCAGAAGCTGGATGATATAGAAGCGGAACGAGGAACGATCTATAGTGAGGATGGCCAGATGTTGAGTACCAGTATCCCGCAATTTGATATCTATATTGATTTCAGGGTGGCCGCTTTGCGGGAAAAGAACGGATTACGTTTCCGCGAGAACCTGGATTCACTAAGCGAATGCCTCGCCAACCTTTTCAAAGATCAGCCGGCCGGTGAATACAGGTCCATTTTACAGCAGGGATACAATAATAGTGACGGATATTTTTTATTACACAGGAAAATATCATTCAGGGAATATGAACAGTTAAGAAAGTTTCCGCTGTTCAGACTGGGGAGATATAAAAGCGGGATGATCGCCAATGAAAAAACGATCCGGCTGAACCCTTACCAGATGCTGGCTTTCAGAACCATCGGGCTGGCAAGGGACTCGAATAAAGTAGGTCTTGAAATGACGTACGACAGTTTATTAAAAGGACGTACCGGTAAACAACTGGTCAGAACAATCGCCGGTGGCGTAAGTGTACCCGTAGAAGACGATACGTATGTAATAGAACCGGAAACCGGGAAAGACATTGTAAGTACGATCGATGTTTTTATACAGGATGTTGCTGAGAATGCCCTGATGAAAATGATGGTGAAAAATGAGGCCGAGCATGGTTGCGTGATCGTGATGGAAGTAAAGACCGGTAAAATAAAAGCCATCGCCAACCTGGGAAAAAGAACAGATGGTGGTTATTGGGAAGACCTTAATTATGCGATCAGTCCTTCAGAACCCGGTTCAACATTTAAACTCGCTACGATGATGGCTTTACTGGAAGACAAAAAAGTAAAACTCACCGACATCGTGAACATTGAAAATGGCGTATGGCAGATCAACGGGCAAACTGTATATGATTCGGAACAACGGGGCGATTACGAAGTGACGGTTAAAAAAGCTTTCGAAAAAAGTTCAAATGTGGGAATGGCAAAATTAGCCTGGTACAATTACAGTAATAACCCCGGCCAGTTTTTAAAACATCTCTCCAAAATGCGGATGGACACAGTTACAGGTATTGATCTTTCGGGTGAAAGAACACCGGTAATTTATAAACCCGGTAATCGCCTCTGGGGGCCTACTACTTTACCCTGGATGGCTTTTGGCTATAACTTATTGATATCTCCTTTACAAACTACTGTTTTATATAATGCAGTTGCCAACAACGGGCAGATGATGCGCCCTTACCTCGTGAGCGCAGTAAAAGAAGAAGGGGTATTGCAGCGCCAGGTTCAACCCAAAATAATAGATGAGCACATCTGTACGGATGCCACACTGCAATTATTGCGTGAGTGCCTGGAAGGTGTATGCATTGAAGGAACAGCGGGTACACTTTTTAAGAATACCCCTTACCCGGTTGCGGGCAAAACAGGAACGGCGCTTGTGGCTAATGGCAACAAAGGCTATGCTGAACAGATCTACCAGTCTTCTTTTGCCGGATACTTTCCGGCCAATAACCCGCAATACACCTGTGTGGTGGTGATCAAAAATAAACCACATGCTATTCTCCATCATGGCGCTGATGTGGCCGGGCCGGTATTTAAAGAAATATCCGACCGCCTGTACAGCACCTATATACGTCAGGGAAATACCGTTACCCGTTCAGTTGCAAAGATCGACAGCAGTGCCTATGTGTATACGGGTAGTAAACAGGACATACAACTGGTTTCAGGAAAATTAAAACTGCACTATTCCGATTCAACTAACCGGGCAGATCAATGGATCAACCTGACGGGATTGAATGCATCAGCGGTACTGAATAAGAAAACCATTGATCCGAATACCATGCCGCAATTAAAGGGAATGGTATTGAAAGATGTAGTGTACCTGTGTGAGAATATGGGACTAAAAGTGCTGGCAAAAGGGAAAGGAAAAGTGGCCATGCAATCTATCCTGCCGGGTCAGCTAATCGTGAAAGGACAAATGATCAATATTGAACTGAACTGATAATAAATAAGACACCCCGCATGGCAACACTTCATGACATATTATACAAAGTGCATTTACAGGAAGTAAATGGCAGCACCGGTATAACTGTTAGCGGTATACAGATCGATTCACGTAAAGTAATTGCCGGGGATGTGTTTATAGCCATACGCGGAGCCGTATCAGACGGCCATACATTTATCGATAAAGCCGTGAAACTCGGAGCAGTGGCGGTTGTGTGTGAAGAAATGCCGGAGCATTTTTCAGAAGGCATTACTTACCTGCAGGTTCAGGACACACAGGAAGCCGCAGCCTATATGGCGAACCTGTTTTATGGCGAACCTTCTGCAAAAATAAAACTGGTAGGCGTAACCGGAACCAACGGCAAGACAACGATCGCTACGGTTCTATTCAAACTGTTCACTTATCTCGGGTACAGGTGTGGTTTGGTGAGTACGGTGCAAAACCAGATAGGAGAGAACATCATCCCAGCAACACATACAACGCCTGATGCAGTGAGTTTAAACGCGTTGCTGAAACAAATGGTCGATGCAGGTTGCACGCATGTGTTCATGGAAAGCAGCAGTCATGCCATTCACCAGCAGCGGATCACCGGTTTACATTTCAGTGGCGGCATCTTTAGCAATATCACCCACGACCACCTTGATTACCATAAAACCTTTGATGAGTATATACGCGTTAAAAAAAGCTTTTTTGATGATTTATCACCCGAAGCTTTCGCTATTTCCAATGCCGATGACAAACGCGGGGAAGTGATGTTACAGAATACCCAGGCTAAAAAATATTTCTACAGCCTGAAAACGCCGGTTGCGTTTAAGGGAAAAATACTGGAAAATGTATTAACCGGGCTGGTGATGATGGTAAACGACAAAGAGGTCCATTTTAGGCTCATAGGCGAGTTTAATGCGTATAATTTATTAGCGGTATATGGCGCCGCTGTTTGCCTGGGAGAAGACAGTGAAACTGTTTTAACCGCATTGAGTTCCCTTACCGGGGCGGAAGGAAGGTTTGATTATAGTATCAGTAAAGGATTCATCATCGGGATCGTTGATTATGCGCATACCCCAGATGCATTGGAAAATGTACTGGCAACGATTAAAAAATTGCGGAAGGGACACGAGCAGATCATTACGGTGGTGGGTTGTGGCGGAGACAGGGACAAGACAAAAAGACCTGTAATGGCGCAAACCGCCTGTGATCTCAGTAACCGTGTGATCCTCACCAGCGATAATCCAAGGACAGAGGATCCATTGGAGATATTAAAAGATATGGAAACAGGATTGACCAGCGCAGCAAAACGCAAATATATCTCGATACCTGACAGGAAGGAAGCTATTAAAGCAGCTGTCAGTTATGCTAACCGGGAAGATATTATCCTGGTAGCAGGAAAAGGACATGAGAAGTACCAGGATAGTAAAGGAGTGAAATATCCTTTTGACGACAAGGAAGTGTTGCGTGAAATGTTTGAACTGTTAGGAAAATAGAAAATAAACCGCCTTATGCTATATTATTTATTCAACTGGCTAAACAAAACCTTTCATATACCGGGTGCGGGACTGTTCCAGTTCCTGACATTTCGTATTGCGATGGCGGTGATCTTGTCGCTGGTGATAGCAACTGTGTATGGGAAACGGATCATATTATTCCTGAAGAAAAAACAGATCGGTGAAAGCGTACGGGACCTGGGGTTGGAAGGACAGGCGCAGAAAAAAGGAACGCCCACCATGGGGGGTATCATTATCCTGCTGAGCATTCTAATTCCTACGTTGTTATTTGCCAACCTCGATAAAGTATATATCCGGTTGATGGTATTGTGTACGGTATGGCTCGGTGTGATCGGGTTCCTCGATGATCTTTTCAAGATCCGTGCCCGTAAAAAAGCGCAGGAAAAAGGCGAGTCATATAAAAAGAAAGACAGCGATGGGTTAGCCGGTGTTTCAAAGATCATCGGGCAGGTAGGTTTGGGGATCATTATCGGTGTTACGCTGTACTTCAGTAATGCGGTAACGGTAGAAAGAGAAGTAGTAACCAACCCCCATGAACAATTGCAAAAAGGCGAGAGGCTGGCAAAGGATTCAAATGTTGTTGTAAGAAAACTAAACGGGATAGAAAAGCGATTTGTAAAAGTAAAAACGCCGATTACCACGATCCCTTTTGTTAAGAACCACCAGTTCAATTACAGCAGGCTGATCAGCTGGATGGGACCCGGGGCGGAAAAATATACCTGGATCATATATATTCTGATCGTCACATTTATTATCACAGCCGTATCAAACGGGGCAAATCTGACAGATGGCCTGGATGGATTAGCTGCGGGAGTGAGTGCGATCATCGGTGCGGGTATCGGGGTATTTGTATATGTAAGCGGTAACTACATCTTTGCCGATTATTTTGATGTGATGTACATACCCAATCTTGGTGAGTTGTCCATTTTCGTAGGTGCATTTGTGGGCGCCTGTATCGGGTTCCTATGGTACAATGCTTTTCCTGCGCAGGTATTTATGGGTGATACAGGGAGCCTCGCTTTGGGCGGTATCATCGCTTCACTGGCCATCATTGTTCGTAAAGAATTATTGATCCCTATTTTCTGCGGCGTGTTCCTGATAGAAGAAGTGAGCGTAATCATACAGGTAACGTATTTCAAATACACGAAGAAAAAGTATGGAGAAGGGAAAAGAATTTTCCTGATGAGCCCGCTGCATCATCATTACCAGAAAAAAGGATTTCATGAAAGTAAAATAGCTGTGCGTTTCTGGATCATCACCATTATCTGTGTGGTTATGTCGATCGTAACGCTGAAGATCAGGTAACAAAGAATTATCGGGAAGAGAATGAAAAAAAAATTGATCATACTTGGTGGCGGGGAAAGCGGTGTTGGAGCGGCTTTACTGGGAAAAAAAGAGGGGTATGAAGTATTTGTGAGTGATGGGGGATCCATAAAACCTGCCTATAAACAGGAGCTCTTTGATAACGGAATTGAATTTGAAGAAGGACACCATACAGCGGAAAGGATATTGACTGCCGATGAGGTAATGAAAAGCCCGGGTATCTCTGAAAAGAATGAACTGGTGAAGCAGATACGGGCCAAAGGGATACCGGTGATCAGTGAGATCGAACTGGCTTACCGTTTCAAGGGAAACAGTAAGATCGTTGCGATCACGGGAAGTAACGGCAAAAGTACCACCACGGCGTTGACCTATCATATCTGTAAAACAGCCGGGATGGATTGTGCGATGGTGGGCAATATCGGGATCTCCTTTGCAAAACAAGTTGCAGTTGATCCCAAAGCGCTGTATGTGGTAGAAGTAAGTTCTTTTCAGCTCGATGATATTAAAGACTTCCGTGCAGAGATAAGTGTGTTGCTGAATATAACGGAAGATCATCTCGACAGGTATGATTACCGGTTTGAGAATTATATCAACAGCAAGTTCAGGATCATTGAAAACCAGACAGACCAGGATTATTTCATCTACTGTGAAGACGATGAAGTGATCATGCAACAACTCCCATTACTAACCATTCATACTAACCCATTACCATTCTCTATGAAACACGAAGTAAAAAAAGGCGGCTACATCAAGGGCGACCAGATGATGCTGAGAATCCAGGAAGAAAGAGTAAGCATGAGTATTTATGACTTTGCTCTTAAAGGTAAACACAACAACTACAACACTATGGCAGCAGGAATCGCAGCCGCTACGCTCGGCATCCGAAAGGAAAAGATCCGTGAAGCCGTGAAGAATTTTCACAGCCTCGAACACCGGATGGAATTCATTGCCATGGTAAGAGGTGTTGAATTTATCAATGACAGTAAAGCAACCAATGTGAACAGCACCTGGTATGCCCTGGAAAGTATGAATAAGCCGGTGGTGCTGGTATTGGGGGGAACGGATAAGGGTAATGACTATTCGTTGATCATCGAACTGGTGAAAGAGAAAGTGAAAGCGATCGTATGTATGGGACTCGATAATAAAAAGATCATAGAGGCTTTTAAAGATATCGTACCCGTGATCATAGAAACCGACGCTGCTAAAAAAGCAGTGAATGCTTCTTTTAAGCTTGCCACGAAAGGAGATGTGGTATTACTGAGCCCCGCCTGCGCCAGTTTTGACCTGTTTAAAAATTACGAAGACAGGGGAACACAATTTAAGAATGCGGTGAAAGAGCTGTAAATAAACGAACTACATGCGCGAAACGACCGATAGCCTTTTTTCACAAATGCCCACGATCAACGGTATGCGTGGACAGCTGGTGAGCAGAACAAGGGGGGATAAATACATCTGGGGCATTGTCGTGTTATTATCGCTCATTTCTATCCTTGTCGTGTATAGCGCTACCGGGTCGCTCGCCTATAAAATGAATAAAGGGAATACCAGTATTTATCTTTTTAAACAGGTTTCCTTTTCCCTGATCGGCTTAGTGCTTATCTATTTTCTGCACAGGGTTAACTATACTATTTTTTCGAGGGTGGCAACCATCCTGTTTCTTTTCTCGATCCCTTTATTATTGTATACGCTGTTATTTGGTGCAAAGATCAACGATGGCAGCCGGTGGATAAAGCTGCCCATCATTAATATGACTGTGCAAACAAGCGACCTGGCCAAACTGGCGCTGTTCATGTATATATCCCGGCTGCTTAGTAAAAAGCAGGAAGTGATCAAGGATTTTAAAAAAGGATTTATCCCGGTAGTATTGCCGGTACTGATCATTTGTGCATTGATCATGCCCGCCAATCTTTCCAATGCCTTACTTACCGGGGCCACGGCCCTGCTGCTGATGTTTATCGGGCGCGTGAGCCTGAAACATATTTTTTTAACCGTTTGTGTAGCGCTGATACCGGTTGCTATTATCGTAATGGTATCGGTGATCACCTATGATGGTAAACAGAAAGAGGGTGTTAAAAAAGCTGCGATGGCAGAAAAGGTAAAATCTTTTGGCCGTTTCGGAACATGGGTAAAACGCGTGCAGGATTTTATGTATGCAAAAGACAATGAAACCCCTTACCAGGTACAACAGGCAAAGATCGCCATTGCCAATGGCAGCGTGCTGGTGGGTCTTGGACCCGGAAACAGCCGGCAAAGAAATTTTTTACCGCAGGCTTATAATGATTTTATCTATTCCATTATTATCGAAGAGTATGGATTACTTGGCGGCGCATTTATGATCTTTATATATCTCGTGTTTTTGTTCCGCTGTATCCGAATATTCAGAAAATGTCCGTACGCATTCGGCGCTTTCCTCGCATTGGGGTTAAGTTTTACATTGGTTATCCAGGCCATCGCTAATATGGCGGTTAATGTGAACCTGGTTCCTGTAACCGGGGTAACGCTTCCACTGGTAAGCATGGGCGGCAGCTCCTTCTTATTTACCTGCGGAGCAATCGGTATTGTATTAAGTGTAGCCAGAAATGTGGAACAAATGGAAGGGAAAATACCTGCCGAACCCGCAACCATACAAACAGCCAATGAAGGTCTCATCAAACAATCCGTTCCTATTAAATGAGCGCCTTTCAAAATATAACCTTCACTGATTCCCCCTTTGTGGGTGGAGGTGGAAGACGTATCATCATCGCAGGCGGTGGCACCGGGGGGCATATATTTCCTGCGATCGCGATTGCACATGCTTTAAGAGAGAAAGACGCCTCTATAGAAATTTTGTTTGTAGGCGCCAAAGGGAAAATGGAAATGGAAAAAGTACCGCAGGCAGGGTATGCTATTGAAGGGCTGGATATAGCGGGACTGAACAGGCAATCCATACTTAAGAATATCGGGCTCCCGTATAAGCTGATCAGGAGTTTCCTGAAAGTGAGACGGATATTCAGTTTTTTTAAACCAGATGCCGTGATCGGTGTGGGTGGCTATTCTTCTTTTCCTGTATTGCGGTATGCACAGGCAAGGGGGATACCCAGTTTTATTCATGAGAGTAATTCTTTTGCCGGCAAAGCAAATATTTTTCTCGGCAAAAAAGCAACCAAAATATTTGTGGCCTCTGAAGGAATGGACAGGTTTTTTCCAAGAGATAAAATATTGCTTACCGGTAACCCGGTCAGGAAAAATATTTCCCAGGCACAGATCAGCCAGTTGGACGCATTGGAATTTTTCGGGTTGAGCATGGCCAAAAAAACGGTATTGGCTATCGGCGGCAGCCTGGGCGCCAGAAGCATTAATGAAGCGCTGGCAGAAAACCTGGATGCCTTTGACGACCATCAGCTACAGCTTATCTGGCAAACGGGCAAAACAACCGGACAGGAATATGAACACAAAGGCAACGGCAAAGAAAATATATGGATACATGAATTCATCAAAGAAATGGAAATGGCTTATTCGGCAGCAGATATGGTGATCAGCCGGGCCGGCGCCATGTCGGTTACTGAGTTATGTGTTGCGGGTAAACCGGTGGTATTTGTTCCTTTTCCGCACGCAGCCGAAGATCACCAGACATCCAATGCTATGTACCTGGTAAATAAACAAGCGGCGCTGATCGTAAAAGACAACGAAGCAAAAGAAAGACTGGTGAGTACAGTTGTTGAACTGTCAGAAAATATCGCCTTACAAAAACAGCTCACTGAAAATATTAAGGCGCTGGCCATTACCAATGCTGATGAGATCATCGCTAAAAAAATCCTTGAAATAATACAGTGAATAAAGCAGACAATATACATACCATCTATTTCATCGGCATCGGTGGCATCGGCATGAGTGCGCTGGCAAGATATTTTAAAGCGCGCGGATGCCGGGTCAGCGGGTATGATAAAACCGTTACTGCGCTTACCCGTTCACTGGAAGCGGAAGGAATAGCTATTCATTATGAGGAGGATCGTAACCTCGCACCCAAAGAAGTGGATGTTGTGGTATATACACCCGCTATCCCGGCAAAGCATGCAGAACTGGTATTTTACCGGGAAAATAATTATACGGTACTGAAGCGCAGTGATGTATTGCAATGGATAACAGAAAACTCTTTTAATATCTGCGTAGGCGGAACACATGGCAAAACAACGGTTACGTCGATGACCGCACATATATTAAGAGATTCCGGTTATGGGTGCAATGCATTCCTGGGCGGGATCGCCGCTAATTACCAGACCAATTTCTGGAGTAGCAACAAAAATGTAGTAGTGGTGGAAGCGGATGAATATGACAGGAGTTTTCTGAAACTGGTGCCGGATATTGCCGTGATCACGGCGATGGATCCCGATCACCTCGATATTTACGGAACACCGGAAGAAGTGGAGAATGCATTTGTGCAGTTCTCCCAAAAAGTAAAACCCGGGGGTTGCCTGGTGGTAAAGCATGGATTAAAAAGAGGGGATGAATTAATTGCTGTGCACCGGTATACGTATAGTTTTAAAGATACCGGCGCAGATGTTTACACAACTAACCTGCAGGTGAACAATGGCAGCTATCATTTTGACGTGGTAAGTGAACAATGGACGCTGGAGAATGTGGTTTTGCATATGGGAGGCTTGCACAATATCGAGAACTGTGTTGCGGCCATTACGGTTGCCAAATACCTGGCCATATCCGATGACGCGATCAAGGCGGCGGTGGCCGATTTTAAAGGGGTACACAGGAGATTTGAATACGTTCTGAAGGATGAACAACATGTATTAATCGATGATTATGCCCATCACCCGGAAGAATTGCGCGCACTGATCAGCGGTGTCAAAAGCATTTTTGGCGAGGAGAAACTGGTTTTGGTATTTCAGCCACATCTTTTCAGCCGTACCAAAGACCTCGCGGCTGAATTTGCCGCGAGCCTTGACCTGGCTGATGAGGTGATCCTGTTACCCATCTATCCCGCAAGGGAATTGCCTGTGGAAGGCGTAAGCAGCGAACTGATATTGAATAAAATGACTGGGGATAAAAGGCAGGTATTGGAGAAAGTGGCGATGAAGGAATGGGTGGCCGCTAACCAACCCCGGTTACTGGTGATGGCAGGAGCCGGTGATATAGATGCACTGGTACAACCCGTAAAAGAACTGTTGCTGAAAAAAGAATATGCGTAAGCTGAACTGGAAAAAAATAGTATTGCGGGCTTTCTGGCTGCTGTTGGGCATTGGCATGATCGTGCTCCTGGGCGCTGCCATGCAAAAAAAAGGTCAGAAGTTATGTGAGGATATAAAAGTTGAGATCACAGGCGTTAACCGGCACATGTTCATAGACGAGAAAGACGTACTGGAGATATTACAGGCGTCACAAATTGTAAAGACGAGCAGTTTGTCGGCCATTAACCTGCGGGAAATGGAAACCCGGGTCGAAAAAAATCCATGGGTACTGAATGCCGAGATGTATATCGATAATAACCAGGTATTACAGGTGCGGATAGAGGAGCGCCAGCCGGTGGCCAGGGTATTTACCCTGCAGGGAAATTCTTTTTATCTCGATAGCGGCGCATTGAGATTGCCGCTGAGCGACAAATTATCTGCAAGGGTACCTGTATTTACAGGGTTCCCATCGGATAAAAAAATATTGGCCGGTCCCGATAGCCTGTTGCTGAACGGAATGGTAAAAATGGGTCAATACATCCTGGCAGATTCTTTCTGGATGGCACAGGTGGCGCAGGTGGCTATTACACCCCAGGCCGGTTTTGAGATCGTACCGGTAATCGGGGACCAGGAGATCGTTTTTGGCAGCGCCGACAATATTGATAAAAAATTCAGGAACCTCTATACTTTTTACCGGAAAGCCTGGTTACAGAACGGGATGAATACCTATGAAAAATTGGATGTGCGGTACGATAACCAGGTGGTGGCCATTAAACGGGGAACTACCAAAGCAATGGTGGATTCCTTACTCGCAAAGCAGTTGCAGGCGATGCCGGTAAACAGTCCTGTGGAACAGAATAACAATTCGCTGAATTCTGTTACTGCAAAAAACAATAAAGCAGGTACAAAAACGTTATCGAATGGAGTAAAACAAAAGACGCGGGTTAAGAAACAAAAAACAACCAAACATAATTCCGGGATCGGATCACAAACAACTAAAAACCAAAATTTATGAATCACAATGAATCACCAATCATTGTTGGTCTGGACATCGGCACAACGAAAATCGCAGCGATCGCAGGCAGGAAGAATGAATACGGCAAACTGGAGATCCTCGGTTTTGGCCGTGCCAACAGCAATGGGGTACAGCATGGACAGGTTCTGAATATCGATCAGACCATCAAAGCGATCCAGCAGGCATTGCATAACTGTTATGAAAGTAATCCCGATCTCGAAATCAGCGAAGTGTATGTGGGTATCGCCGGTCACCATATTAAAAGCCTGCAAACCCGTGGTGATATTGTGCGCCAGGATCCGGATACAGAGATCAAACGTCCTGAAATTGACCAGTTGCTGAATAACCAGCGGAAGACTTTTATTCCTGCGGGCGATCAGATCATTGATGTGATACCACAGGATTTTCATGTGGATAATATCCAGAACATCAAGGACCCGATTGGGTATAACGGGGTTAAAGTGGGTGCAAACTTTCATATTATCACCGGCGACAGGAATGCGATCCGTAATATCAACCGTTCAGTAGAAAGAAGCGGCCTCGTAACCAAGGACCTGGTGTTGCAGCCATTGGCATCGGCCAGCGCTGTTATGAGCGATATTGATATGGAAGCCGGTGTGGCTATCCTCGATATTGGCGGTGGTACCAGTGACCTCGCTGTTTTTTATGAAGGTATTTTGAAACATACGGCCGTGATCCCTTTTGGCGGAGAGAATATCACCAATGATATCCGAATGGGGCTGGGTGTATTAAAGAGCCAGGCCGAAGCCATGAAAGTACAGTTTGGCAGTGCATTGGCAGATGAGGCAAAGACCAATGCGTATATCACCATACCTGGTTTAAAAGGAATGCCCGCTAAAGAGATCAGTGTAAAGAACCTGGCCGGCATTATCCAGGCGAGGATGAGCGAGATACTTGATTTTGTTACCTATCACCTGAAACAGGTAGGGTTGGATAGCCGTGCCCTGAACGGGGGTGTGATACTGACCGGTGGCGGATCACAATTGAAACACCTGATCCAGTTAACGGAATATACCACAGGTCTGAATGCCCGGATCGGGTTGCCCAATGAACATCTGGCGCCGAACCATATCGACGAGTTGAAAAAACCGATGTATGCAACCTGTATCGGCCTGATCCTGAAAGGATACAGCGATTACGATCACAAATACAAGGAGTTCACGGAAAAATTCAAAAAAGTGGAAGTGCCCAGAACACTTACCGTACCTGTAACCGAACTGGCTAAGGAAACGGCTTCCTCCGTTTCCGGTGTGGATGTAACTGAAAGAAAACAGAAGTTCTGGGATAAGTTCAAAAACAACCTGATCGACCTCTTTAAAGAAGAAGATGACCATGTTATAAAATAAACAGGCCGGTATTTGCGTTTAGTTATATCCGTCCTTTTGAAAACCAATAGATTAACCCATATAAAAAGTAGATTATGATCCATTTCGATCTTCCCAAACAGAAATCTTCCATCATCAAAGTACTTGGTGTGGGGGGTGGAGGAAGTAATGCAGTTAACTTCATGTTTGAACAGAATATCGAAGGCGTTGATTTCATCATCTGTAATACAGATGCCAAAGCGATAGAACAGAGCCGGATACCGAACAAGATCCAGCTCGGGCCGCATCTTACCCAGGGCCTTGGCGCAGGCGCCAACCCGGAAGTAGGCAAAAAAGCCACCGAAGAATCATTGGAAGAGATCAAACGCATTTTAGAAGTTAATACCAAAATGGCCTTTATCACCGTGGGCATGGGTGGCGGAACCGGAACCGGCGGCGCCCCTATTATTGCCCAGATCTGTAAAGACCTGGGAATACTTACGGTAGGCATTGTTACTACTCCTTTTGGATTTGAGGGGCCGCGCCGCCTGATACAGGCAGAAGAAGGCATCATGCAGTTAAAACCTTTTGTGGATACTCTTCTGGTGATCAGCAATGATAAACTGCGGATGCAGTACGGTAACCTGAAGATGAAAGAGGCTTTTGGCAAAGCGGATAATGTACTGGCAACTGCTGCCAAATGTATCACGGATATTATTAACAGTCGTGGTCACATTATTGTTGATTTTGCAGATGTATGTACGGTAATGAAAAACGGGGGTGTTGCTATCCTGGGTAAAGCGGAAATGGAAGGTGAGAACCGGGCGCAGCGTGCGATTGAAGAAGCACTGACTTCTCCTTTACTGAATGATAATGATATCAAGGGCGCTAAATGGATATTGATCAATATCAACAGCGCCGAAGGTGATCATGAGTGTACGATGGATGAATTGGAGGTCATCAACAACCACCTGCGTATGCAGGCGGGCGAAGCAACAGACGTGATCGTTGGTATGGGCTATGACAGCAGTCTCGATAAAAAGATCGGTATTACCCTTATCGCTACCGGATTTGAACATAAGGACCCATTTGCCAAACCCGCTACCGCAAAGCCGGTAGAAGCGCCGATGCCAGAAAAAATTGTGATGGTACTGGGCATGGATACAGAAGCGCCCGTATTACCGGCACCGGTTGCTGAGGTTGAGGCCATGGTGGAAGAAAAAGATCCTTTTGCACCGAGCCTGCATGAAACCATTGTAGCCGAAGAAAAAATAAAACTATTCTCACAAACTGAGTATACAACTGCTCCTGTGATGCAGGTTGCAGAAGAAGAAAAAGAATCGATGACGCTCCAGTTCGAGTTAAGTACCGAGATCACCCAGGATGTGATGGTAGAAGTACCCATAGCAGAGGCGCATATTATCAGGTCGGCCATGGAAGAAATGATGGATTTTCAGTTGAATGAAAGGCCAGCAGGGAAAACCACCATTGCCACAGGCCTGTTACATAAACCCACCAATATATATGCTGAACCTGAGGCGGGCATTTTATCCCAGCTAACGGTAATAGCCACTATACCATCTGAACTTCCGAAAGAACCCGCCCCAGCACCTGAGGTAGTGATCATATCGGCGGCTCCTCTTGAAGTGGCTGATACAGAAATGCAGCTGGTTATGAAAGAAGAAACGGCAGTAGTCAAAATGGAAACGAAGACCGCTGTAATAGATGAATCTTTCCTGGATGATGAGGCAGAGGACCAGAAAAGACGTGCCGCAGAAAGGATACAGAAGCTGCGTAACCTTTCTTACAATATGAATAATACGGCAGACGCGAATAATGAATTTGATGCGGTTCCGGCGTATGTTCGGCGGAATATGGATCTGTTTGGTAGCACGCTTACCTCTGTAGAAAATTTTTACAGTAAAGTAACCGTAGGAAAAGATGAGAACAACCAGACACAGATCTCAACCATCAACACGTTTTTAGATGGAAAGAAACCTGACTAATCCTTGCTTGCGATAGTCCTTTAACAATTTGGTGATTTTAGTTGTTAGCCCCCGGTGCCCAAGGCCGGGGGTTTTTGTTTGGCGGAAGCATTTAACTTTGGTGTATGGCCACTATACTTATTACAGGCGGAACAGGAATGATCGGCCGGGCATTGACGGAGTTATTGCTTTCAGAAGGACATGAAGTGATCGTTCTTACCAGGAAAATCCCCCGGGCCGTTGATAAAAAAGAACGGTTAACGTATGCGTGCTGGAATGTTCCTGATCAAACGATTGATGCGGATGCGATACGCAAAGCTGACCATATCATTCACCTCGCAGGCGCCGGTGTGGCCGATAAACGCTGGAGCACGAAACGTAAACAGGAAATCATTGACAGTCGCACCATGAGCAGTGCCTTGATCGTAAAGTCATTGACGGAGATACCCAACCGGGTTCAAACGGTGATAAGCGCTTCTGCGATCGGGTGGTACGGAGCAGATACCAGTATAAGCAGGGTAAATGGTTTCAGGGAAGAAGCTCCCGCGGATACCCAGTTTCTTGGGGAGACCTGCCGGTTATGGGAAGAAAGTATTGACCCGGTTACACGGGCCGGTAAGCGGTTGGTTATTGTAAGAACGGGCATCGTACTGAGTAAAGAAGGCGGTGCGCTGGCAGAATTCAGTAAACCCTTACAGGCAGGCATTGCCACTGTTCTTGGCAATGGACAACAGGTAATCAGCTGGATCCACATTGATGATCTTTGCCGGATATACCTGTGGGCCATGGAAAACAAAGAAATCAAAGGAGTATATAATGCAGTGGCCCCGGGGCCGGTAACCAATAAGCAATTAGTGATTGCGCTGGCAAAGCAAAAGCGCGGAAATTTTTATCTGGCGGTGCCGGTTCCTTCTTTTATGCTTAAGATACTGCTGGGAGAAATGAGCATTGAGGTGTTAAAAAGCGCGACCGTTAGTTGTGATAAGATAAAGAAAACAGGATTTGCTTTCACGTATGATACGATAAACAACGCCTTACAACAATTGGTTGGTGTTTTATAGATCCCTTCTTTTATGTACCGCATAACAGATCATCCAGATCCCGGTTGTTAGCAGGATGGTATATACAATATGTTCCGGCACAAGATTTAACGCATGTTCATATCCTTCTTTCGCGTCTTTTCCAAACCTGCCAAAAAAAGCGGGCGAAGGAATGATCCGGTCAGATATTTCAAATGGCAGGAACCTTCCAATATCATTCATCTTGTAACGGGCATACGTGGTGGCAATATTTTCAACGATCAGGTAATAAAACAGGAAAATACCCAGGGCAATAAATGCTTTTTTGATCAGGTACCCTAATAAGAAAGCAATTGACAGCTGCGAAAAGGTTTGCAGCAGAAAAAGCGGGATATACCGTAACTGTTCGTTCCACTGCGATACGGTACTGCTGTCTGCATAGATCCCAAATGCGATACTTACCGCAACATATACCAGGGTAGCGATAACGGAAACGATCAGAACGTCAAATAATTTACTCGTAATATACTGCTGGCGGCTCCATCCGTCAATGATGTTCTGGCGGTGCGTTTTAAAATTATATTCATTGGTCACCAGCATGATCACCAGTATAGAAGGCAGCAAAACAAAAATGGAAGAAAAATAAGCAACCGAGTGCCAGGTTTCAGGGAACGCGAAAGGATTGCCCAGCAGCATTTTGGCAATATTGTTGGTGATCTCTTTTCCGCTGGTCGCTTTTATATATCCATAATAGAACATGCCGTTCAAACCCGGGTAGGTAAGCATAACGATGGCCAGCATCCACCAGAAAGCCGGATACTTCTTTATTTTGAGCCACTCAATTTTTATTAACGTAAGCATGCTTATTTGTTTAGTCGTTGGTTAATTCAAAGAATTTACTTTCCAGGCTTTTCTTTTTCACTGTTAACTGGTTCAGTGTAATGCCTTTTTCAAAAGAGAAGCGGTTGATATCTTCCAGTTTTGCGGTTCCTACCGGGAAGAAGAGACGAACCATGTGGCCGTCCTGTTGTAAACTGCTTGCCCCCGGAAAATTTTGCAATACCATTTTCAACCGGTCCGGATCACTGGAAGATACTTCTACAATATCTTCATTCGATAATACCTCATCTACTTTTCCGGCAGTTAACAGGGTGCCTTTTTTAAGTATGGCCAGGTGTGTACAAACTTTTTCCACCTCATCTAATAAATGACTGGCCATAATAATGGTCTTTCCTTTTTTGGCGAGGTCCTTGATCAACTCGCGGATCTCGGCAATACCTACCGGGTCAAGGCCATTGGTGGGTTCATCAAATACCAATACCTGCGGATCACCCAATAATGCCGCGCCGATAGCCAGTCTCTGTTTCATACCCAGGCTGTAAGCGCTGAACTTGCTTTTTTTGCGCTCACTTAGTTTTACGATCTCTAATACTCGGTCTATATCAGCAGGCGTTCCCCGTCCACTGATGGCCTGTGTAATATTTAAATTATCTACTGCGGATAAGTAATGGTAAAAATTAGGCGTTTCCAGTAAGGAGCCTATCTGCCTGCGGGTAATAGACGACCCCGATTGCCCGAACCAGGCAAAGGATCCGGTGTCTGCTTTTAAAATATCCAGGATGATGCTCAGCATGGTCGTCTTGCCGCTGCCATTAGGACCGAGGATCCCGAATACGCTTCCTTCCGGAACATCGAAAGAGACATTTTTCAGTGCTTTTATGGACCCATACGATTTGGAGATCCCGGTTATCGATAGAACAGGTTGCATATAGCTTGGTTTAGAAATGAACAGTTGTTATCCCGAAGATAGCCAGATATTGATATTAATTCCTTACCGGTTTTCCGCTTTTTAAAACACCCTGTATCCTTTCCAGTGTTTTCTTTTCGCCGCAAAGGCTAAGGAAGGCTTCTCTTTCCAGGTCAAGCAGGTATTGTTCGCTAACCAGGCTCTGCTCGCTCAGGTCGCCGCCACACATCACATAAGCGAGTTTCCGGGCTACCAGCGCGTCATGATCAGTTGCATAACCTGCCCGCCACATTCCATTAATACCGGCATATAAAGCGCCAAGTCCCAGCCGCCCCATTACTTTCACGTCTTTACGTTGTACCGGAATGGCATAACCTTCTCCCGCCATTTCGATCACGCTTTTTTTCGCTTCTGCTATACGCCGGCCGGTGTTCATTACCACTTCATCATGGCCTTTCCGCAGGATACCCATTGTAAATGCTTCCTGAGCGGAAGTGGCCACTTTTGCGGTGGCAATAGATAAGAAGCGGTTCTTTAATGTAACGGTCTCAGGTTCTTCCTCGTGTAATTCATCACCGGCGCGTAAAGTAAATTCTTTGGTACCGCCGCCGCCGGGTATCAGTCCAACGCCGAGTTCCACCAACCCGATATAAGTTTCTGCTGAGGCGCATACTTTATCTGCATGAAGGTTCATTTCGCAACCGCCGCCCAGTGTTAATCCATGCGGGGCGGTTACAACAGGCACGGACGAATACCTCACCCGCATCATGCTGTTCTGGAACATACGGATGGCCATATCAAGCTCATCATATTCCTGTTCAATAGCCAGCATAAAGATCATACCTACATTAGCGCCTGCGCTGAAATTGGCGCCGCTATTGGCGATCACCAGCCCTTTGAAATTTTCTTCGGCCATGCCAATGGCTTTGTTCAACCCTTCCAGCACTTCTCCTCCAATGCTGTTCATTTTTGTGTTCCATTCAAAACCTGCCACACCATCACCGATATCATATAAACGGCAGGCAGTATTCTTCCATACCAGTTTATCGGAATGGTTGCTCAGTATTAAAAAAGCTTCGCCACCCGGGATGGCTTTATATGATTTAGAAGGAATATCATAAAATAAACGTTTACCGTTTTCCACTTTATAAAAAGCTGTGGCGCCGCTTTTTATCATGTCTTCTACCCATGCGGCAACTGTATAACCGGCAGCCTTCATCGCTTCTGTTGTTTTCAGCAATCCCAGTGTATCCCATGTTTCAAAAGCGCCGATCTCCCAGCCAAAGCCAGCCATCATCGCATCATCCACACGGTATAGTTCCTCACTGATCTCAGGTATGCGGTGTGAGATATAAGCGAATAGAGAGTAATGGAACAGCCGGTAAAATTCGCCTGCTTTATCTGTTGCGCTGTTGAGCATTTTTATACGCTGTTTCAGATCCTCAACAGGTTTTGCTGTTTCCAGGCTGGCAAACTTTGGTTTTATCCTGGCCCCATATTCCATTGTTTGCAGGTTCAGGGTCAGTATCTCTTTGCCTGCGGCAGATTTGATCTTCTTAAAGAAGCCCTGCCCGGTCTTATCACCCAGCCAGTTATTGGCAACCACTGTTTCGAGCCAGGATGGAATGGAAAAAATATTCTTTGCTTCATCTGCAGGGCAATTATCCGCTACACCCTTAGCCACTTTTACCAATGTATCAATACCTACTACATCTGCTGTTCTGAAGGTTGCCGATTTAGGGCGGCCAATAACCGGGCCCGTAAGCGCATCCACTTCATCAATACCCAAACCCAATTTGTTCATGATATGAAAAATGCTCATAATACTGAACACGCCGATACGGTTGGCGATAAAGGCAGGTGTATCTTTACACAGTACCGTTGTTTTGCCAAGATACAGGTCGCCATATGCCAATAAAAAATCAGTTACCTCCGGATCGGTAGATGGTGTAGGGATGATCTCGAGCAGGCGCAGGTAACGGGGCGGGTTAAAAAAATGGGTGCCACAAAAATGTTTTTTAAAATCATCTGACCTCCCTTCCGATAACATATGTATCGGGATGCCTGAAGTATTGGAAGTAACCAGCGTGCCGGGTTTGCGGAATTGTTCCACCTGCTCATACACCGCTTTTTTAATATCAAGCCTTTCTACAACCACCTCTAAGATCCAGTCGCAGCCAGCAATATCTTTCATCTGGTCGGTAAAATTGCCGGTGGTTATTCTTTTGATAACATCTTTGGTAAATACAGGCGAAGGATTGCTTTTAACTGCGGCCTGTAGTGCATCGTTCACCAGTTTATTCCGTTCGGCGGGCTTAGTACTTTCTTCCGCCCCTTTGGGAACCATATCGAGTAGTAATACCTGTACACCGATCCCGGCGAAATGACAGGCGATCCGGGAACCCATGACACCGCTACCCAATATGGCCACTTTTTTGATCGAACGTTTCATAGGCTATAAAGCTTTCTGTAAAATTAGTTAGTTATGCAACTAATTGTGCGTGATCGCGCAAAAAAATTTTATACGCGATTGCGTAAAAGGTCGATCAAAAATCAAAACAGGGGAAATAGTGCGTTACACGCATATCAATATAACCAAATTACTCAGATGGGGATCAAAGCAATTTGATACGCGTATGTGGCCAATCTTTAGAAGAATCGGCTTATTCTTCTGAAGGCGCAGCACCCTTGTAGGCCAGGTATAGGCATACGAGGTAAACAATTAATAATACATAAACTAACATAATCGGGGGATTTTGCTATGACAATTTAGCAAAAAAAAATCAATATTTCCAGGCTTTTTAGACACATGATGTTCCGGAAATGGCTAAAATTTTGCAAAAATCCACTGTTTAGCTGAAAATACGGGGGTAGAAATATCCATTTACAGAAATGGGAACGGGCGCCAGGTGGGTAATTTACCGTTGCTTCGGCCTAATGACCTTTCAAAAATTACGGCTTTGTTTTGACGGGCTTTCCTCTATTTTTGTCGGGATGGAAATAAACACTGCATTGGCAGATCAACTGGCGCATCTTTCGCGACTGCGGTTCAATGCGGATGAGAAAGAAGCTATCCGGGGCGATCTGGAAAAAATGGTGGCTTTTGTGGAGAAGCTGCAGGGGGTGGATACGGAGGGAGTAACTCCTTTATTGCATATGGGTGACTGTGTCAATGTTTTGCGCGAAGATATTGTGGAAGGATCGGTAGGCCGTGAAGAAGCCCTGTTGAATTCACCGGTAAAAGATGGGGTATTCTTTAAAGTGCCTAAAGTAATCAAGAAATAATTTTATTATAAGTTTAAA
>JANXRX010000094.1 GCA_025352905.1 Bacteroidota bacterium
ACTGCCATTATTGTTAATTGTTACAAGTGTTATATACTTAATACTTTACTTGATTTTGGACGATGGGCCGCTATATTTTATTGGTGGGGTGTTGGGGGCAGTCTTTAAAAGTTCGGTTGAACAAGGTAAATCAACATTAATTATTTTTTCATGGATAGTCCTATTAGCTGTTTGCATATTCTTATATTTTAAAGCAAAGAATAAAGGGTTCAAATATTTAGTTCTTGTTGTAATTGTATTCCTGTTGTATATAGTTGATTTTGGCTTATATGAAGTTTTGAATTTTAATTCAAATCGCAGTCATACATATTTTAATATAGGGGTATTCGTCATTATCAAAAGTATATTCTTATCATTAATCATTTATTTGAAGCAGTCGAAGAAAGCAGAAAAAGTTTAAACAAATAAAGTAATCTTTTTAAAACCACTCCAAAACGGGGTGGCTTTTTTATGCTCTAAACTCAAACATTATGATACTAAAAACTGAAAACCCTCATTGTTTTGAATATGAAACAGAGGAACTGAAAATTGAATTACTGGGAGGTGTAAGAACCGCATTTATCACTGCTTTACTATTCACCCCAGTTAACCGGAATGGCGGTTAGGTGTATGAACTAACAATACGGCATTTAATAAGTATCGACATTTACGACATTAACAGCATGAAATAAATGGGGAATAATTCGATAATACGAAACCTGTAATTTCATACCTGTTAAAAGGATAATTCGATAAGCAATAAAAAAAGTAAACAATATTTTGGGTCAGGTTTGGGTCAGAATATGGAATAAATTAGCAAAAACAGGTCTTTTTAGATGGAGAATTGGTCCTACCACCCTTGCATGGCATGCAAGAGGTCATAGGTTCGACCCCGATACTCTCTACCTATAAGCCAATAGCTTAAAGAAGGCCCGCTACAAAATAGCGGGCCTTTGTTTTTGTAAATAAAACGACCATATGAAAACAAGGTTAATGTCTTTTCGTTCCCCGCATTACGTCTTCTTTGGTCGGACCGGTTGTATTTATATCCGGATCGCCGCATTTGGCTGTGTTGAGAAACTAAGGCCTCTCATGTATTCCGGATTATGGCCGTTCATTTTTTCTTTTATAAGATCCCATATAGCAATACAGGGAATTCAAAAGCCAGTCCGCAAACAAGAATAAGATTATAGAGAACACCACCAGCGGCCGTGATTCCTGACGAATAAAAATGCACAAGCGGGCTGTTTAGGGTTCCACAGTTATGCCTCAGATCGGAAACAGTGAAATATGTAAGAAAATTTAGGAATTATGTAAGTTTTCGATACATTCAGCAAATAAAATTCCGCATGAACCAAACATCCAGCGATCCGATCCTGCAGGTAGAGGGCCTCGATATCTTTTACGGCGCTTTCCAGGCAGTTAAAAAAGTGAGTTTTCAAGTTAAAGGAGGAGAAATATTTGGACTGCTCGGTCCTAATGGCGCCGGTAAAACAAGTACACTGAGCGCCGTGGAAGGCCTATTACCGCCAAATGCAGGCAGCATCACTGTGGCAGGTTACAGCATTACCGAAAACCCATTGTATGCACGCGCTAATCTCGGCGTTCAATTGCAATCCACCAGTTTTCAGCCCGAATTATCCGTGGCTGAGATCGTCAGGTTGTTTGCAGGTATACATGCCGTTACTATGCGTAAGGATGAGCTCTCTGCGTTTCTTGCCAATATCAAACTGGAAGATGCTGCGGGTAAACGTTTCAACCAGCTTTCGGGCGGGCAGCAGCAACGAGTATCGCTGGCCATCGCATTACTGCATGATCCGCCATTGGTATTATTGGATGAGCCCACTACCGGTCTCGACCCGCAGTCGCGCCGCCAGCTTTGGGAACGTATGGAAGAAATGCGTGAAAAAGGCCATGGCATCCTGCTCACCACCCACTCAATGGAAGAAGCGGAAGCCGTGTGCGACCGTATCGCCATCATCGATCATGGAAAAGTGATCGCAGTGGATACACCACAGTCCCTGGTTGAAAAACACCGTAACGATCCGGAAGTGGTGAGCGCATCCCGCAAAGGAAAAATAACATTGGAAGATGTATTCATCGGTCTTACAGGCAAGACCGTAAGATCTTAATTACCTAAATCACAACAGATGCAAACGATCATACCTTCTACTTCAGACGCCCTTAAATCATTATTACGCGCCGATTTCAGCACACAGTGGCGCAACCGCCGTGCTGTGATACTCACCTTACTGGTGCCGGTTATTATCCTTATTTCCTGGAAAGGCTTAGTCGATAAACTGGGTGGCGCATATGTATTGGCCACCTGTATTACCATTGGTTTGAATGCCATCGGACTGATGGGCTATTCCAATTCCATTGCCCGCGACCGCGATAAAGGCGTGTTCCAGCGTTTGCGCGTGGCACCCGTTCCTTCCTGGTCAATCATGTTCAGCCGTTTAATGGTACAGATAGTCATGATATTATTAGTGACCCTGGTCGTATTTGCCGGCGGATATTATTTCGACCAGATCACGATCACTCCACTGGGTTATGTACTGGGTTTTGTGGCGGCTTTTGTGGGCGGCGCTGTTTACCTCTCACTCGGGCAGGTGATCGTGGGTCTCATCAAGAATCCTGAAACCGTTAATGTTACCTGTAGGCTGGTATATTTTGTATTTATCATGGTGGGTATGTTCGGCCAGCTGGGCATGTTGGGAAAAGAAGTGGGCGAAGCAGTAAAATGGTCGCCTTACGGATCCGTTAACCGCATCATATCCGGTTGCCTGAAACCGGAAACATGGAACCAGCAAACCACCTGGGCGCTGTTGGTAACGATTGGATATACGATCGTTTTTGCGACCATGGGGATCAAATGGTTCAAATGGAACTCGCGCTCCTAATTAGCCTGGTTCATGGATCATGGTTGAACTGATAAAGCGCAACTCTTCTTCCGACAAATTCACGTCACCCGCTTTTGCATTCTGCACAGCCTGCTCCGCATTGCGCGCACCCACAAGGGCGAGGGTGATACCGGGTTGTTTCAATGTCCAGGCAATAACCAATTGGGAAAGCGATGCATTTTTATCAGCGGCAAGGGGCTTTAGTTCTTCTAAACAGGTATTGATCCTGGCAATATTCTCAGGAGTATAAAAGCGGTTTCCTTCACGGGTATCGCCGTCGCTAAATACGTGACCGGGTTTTATTTTGCCGGTTAATAAACCTCTTTGTAAAGGACTGTACACGATCACCGCTTTTTTGTTCTCCAGGCAATAAGGAAGGATATCTTTTTCAATATCGCGGAATACCATACTGTAAGGAAGCTGGTTGGATGCAAGCGATATGGTTTTTTCAGCAGTCTGCATCTGCTCAACCGAATAATTGGACACCCCCGCCGCCCGGATCTTTCCCTGTTGCAGCAAAACCGAAACCGCTTCCATGGTTTCTTCGATAGGCGTAGTTGGGTCGGGCCAGTGTAGCTGGAAAAGATCAATATAATCAGTGCCCAGCCTGCGCAAACAATTTTCACATTCCAGTATCACACTTTCTTTGCGCGCATAACGGTAAATATCCTGCCTGTTTCCCTCATCATTATCCAGGCTAAAATGGAGCGAGCCTTCCTGTATATCCCAACGTAAACCAAATTTGGTGAGCACCTGCACTTTATCCCTCGGTAATATTTTCAGGGCATCGCCAACGATCTCCTCGCTTACTCCCTGCCCATATACAGGAGCGGTATCAATGGCTGTAACGCCATGTTCATACGCCGCAAGTATGGCTTCCAGTGCCTGCTTCCGGTCCGATCCGCCCCACATCCATCCGCCAATAGCCCATGCGCCAAAACTGATTGCGGATGCCCTTATTCCCGATTCCCCGATCTGCCTGTATTCCATAGAGATACTTTTAAATGACTTATGAAAGTATTTAAAGTTGATAATAATCCCGCGGGAAATATGGTAGAATGAAATAAAGTTTTAGATTTAAGGGATGGGTGCATGATCCATGAGCCTGCTTATCCTTCGATTAATATAAAAAACTAACCATGCCTGCCGATTCAACCAGCCTGAACAACAAAGCGAAAATTCAAAATACATTCGATGCCATAGTAGTAGGATCGGGGATCAGCGGGGGATGGGCTGCCAAAGAATTAACGGAGAAAGGATTAAAAGTACTGATGCTGGAAAGGGGAAGAGATTACCAGCATATCAAAGACTATACAACCGCAACGAAAGATCCCTGGGAGTTTGCGCATCGGGGGCACACAACCTCGGAGCAGAAGAAAAAGTATCCCGTCATCCATCGTGGATGGGCTGCTGCGGAAGCAGTGATGGGTTCATGGGCCAACGAAGAAGATTGCCCTTACACAGAAGTAAAACCATTTACCTGGTGGCGGAGTTACCAGCTGGGCGGCCGTTCTATCTTATGGGGCAGGCAGAGTTACCGCTGGAGCGATCTTGATTTTGAAGCGAATGCCAAAGAAGGTGTTGGCGTGGATTGGCCGATCCGTTACCAGGATATCGCC
>JANXRX010000133.1 GCA_025352905.1 Bacteroidota bacterium
TTTAAAAGCCTGGTTGCAGCAGGAGATAAGGGTATAGACGTACGTTTGCGTAACTGGTACCCGGCGGCGCAATAAATTCATCCCTAATACCCATATTTCCCCTTCCATCTCTCCCGTAAAAACTTACGGAACTCATTTTCACGGGCATTGTTTCCCGGGTTATAAAAAGCAGTGCCAGCAATTTTATCCGGCAAGTACTCCTGGTCAAGGAAATTGCCTTCGCCCTCATGCGAATATTTATAACCTTTGCCATAGTTCAGATCCTTCATCAGTTTGGTAGGGGCATTGCGGATATGGAGCGGAACGGGGAGATCGCCTTCTTTTTGCACGGCCCCCAGTGCGGCACCAATGGCCGCCACCGCTGCATTGCTTTTGACGGAAGAAGCGAGGTAAGTAGCACATTGGGATAAGATGATCTGGCTCTCTGGATAACCGATCTTGGCTACCGCATCAAATGTAGCATTAGCCAGTAATAGTGCATTGGCATTGGCATTGCCTATGTCTTCGCTGGCAAAAATGAGCATGCGACGGGCAATGAATTTTACGTCTTCCCCGCCTTCAATCATTCGTGCCAGCCAGTATACGGCTCCGTTAGGATCGCTGCCACGCATGCTTTTGATAAAGGCAGAGATGATATCATAATGCTGTTCTCCCTGTTTATCATACAGTGCAATCTTTTTCTGGGCTACCTGCATCACTAACTCATTGGTGATGGTCAAATTGTTTACTTGTTTTTTGCTTTCGAATAATTGGGTCTGAACTACCAATTCAAAAAGATTCAACAGCTTTCGCCCATCACCGCCCGAGATATTGATCAGAACCTCCGTTTCTTTTATTTCGATATTTTTTTCTCTGTATAAAGGATCTTTCTCTATCGCCTGTTGTAATAATTTTACCAGGTCCCTTTCCTGCAATGCCTTCAATACATATACCTGGCAACGGCTGAGTAAGGCGCTGTTCACTTCAAAAGAGGGGTTCTCTGTTGTGGCGCCGATCAGGGTTATGATCCCTTTTTCAACAGCACCCAGTAAAGCATCCTGCTGACCCTTGTTAAAGCGATGTATCTCATCAATAAATAAAATGGTACCTGTCTGCTGTTTGGCCTGCTCAATGATCTCCCTCATATCTTTTACCCCACTGCTGATGGCGCTCAACTGGAAATAAGGAACCTGTAGTGTATGTGCAATGATATTGGCGATGGTGGTTTTACCCACGCCGGGCGGCCCCCAGAGAATCATGGAAGGGATCTTGCCCTGTTCAATGGATGTTCGTAAAATACTTCCCGTGCCAGTGAGGTGTTCCTGCCCCACCAGCTCGTCCAACCCATCCGGGCGCATTCTTTCTGCTAAAGGGATGCTTGTATTCACGATAGAAAGTAATTAAAAAATTATGCCGGAAAACCAACGCCTATTGTGCTGTACGTTCTTCAAAAAGATACTGGTATTGTTTCAATAACCGGAAGTTCATAACAATATGCACGACTAAAACAATACTCATAAAAACTGTAAAATAAGTAAGTGCTTTCATCATCTCAATATAAAGCGAAATATTTACCGCGGGTGGGGCATAGGGCATGGCCTGGATCTGCTGACTGAGCCGTGTCCGCAATTCGGCATCACTGCTCCTGAAGAAACGGACGGCTTCCCAAAGAAACTGGAAGCTGATAAATATGGATACAAAAGCATTCACCCGTATCCAGTCGCGCAAAGAGGGTTTACAGGGAGCATTCCTGTCAATGCCTTTGCTCAGGAATTTAAGGCTGGCAAATGTGTAGATAACAAAACAACCCAGGATAAACACACCAAATAAAAGGATCGGGTTTGCCAGGGCGATGACCAACAGCAGCAGGTCGATAAACCCAAATATCGCGGCAATGGGTATTAATATAAAGGTAAGTATCCGGAAAAGGGTCAGTTGCTTCATGTGGAGTTCAACAGCATTATTGTTGTTGCTGTCCGGCGAAGGTATCAATAATAATTTCCGGAACCTCATTCTCGCCCTGCTTTTGCAGCTGAACGCTGTTCAGTTCCTCAAAAGTTTCGCCATCTTCATAGCCAACAGATACATATACCGATAATGACTGTCGTGCCGGCCCTTTAAACGTTCCTTTTACAGGCGAGCAGCTGGTAAAGTTCCGGCCTACTGCCAGCCTCACGTGGGTATTGGTTACCCAAACATTATTGGTAGGATCAATACCCGCCCAGCCATACCCGGGTATATAAGCTTCCACCCAGGCGTGCGTTGCACCCTCGCCGCGCATACCGTTTTTATTAGGGCAGATATAGCCGCTTACATAGCGTGCCGGGATATTCATCATCCTCAGTAATTCGAGCATTACATGGGCAAAATCCTGACACACACCTGCTTTTTTTTCCAGGATCTCATCAACCGTTGATTCAATGGTGGTGATGCCCTTGATATAGGTGAAATGTGTATAAATAAGATCGCAGGTATCTGCGATGATCTGTGTAATATTCTTGTTAGCCGGTGCGATCTGGTTGATATAATCATACATTACTGATACCGCTTTTACAGGAGAAGCGCGGGCCAGTTCCAGCAGTTGCAGATCGCTGCCAATAACCGCATCCAGTTCAGGCATAAAAACATCCCAGGGTACCTGTATATCCGGGAGCGCCAGGGTTCTGATCAGGAGTTTGCTTTCTATCACCATTTCCCGATGCGGGGTGAGCAGGTTAAAAGTCCCTTCCTTATTTCCCCAGTAATCCGTGTAGGTAAATACATCCGGATTGCCGGTAATCACCAGCTCCTGCTGTAGTGTTTCCTGGTCGGCCGACTGGTAAGGATAGATCGTAATATTGTTGACACTTTCTTTAACCGGCCTGTCGTATTCGTATTTGGTAATGTGATGTATCCTGAAGATCGACATGAAAACTTTTTTATGAATAAGAGAAATAGATCTGTCCGAATAATTTTCCGAAATCATTCAGTTCTTTCCGGATGATCAGCAGGTATTTTTCCAAACCAGGGTCACCTATAATAGCAAGATCGGAGAATTTCACATAACTGTGCAATCTCCCGAAAGCGCGATCCAGTTTAGCCGTTCCTTCCACGGGATTCGTGGCGGTGATCTCCAGCAGGTATCTATGCGCTCTTTCAAAGGCATAATACAGGGAGCGGGGGAAATTCCTGTCGAACAGTACCTGTTGCGCCACATTATAATTGTGATTCTGGTTACTGTAATTCTTTAAGTGCAGTTCATAACCGGACAATGCCAACAATAGGCTCCGCCAGTATAAAATATCCTGCTCATTGGTAAAATCGAAATCGATTTTTTTATAAAAAGCGCTGGTAAATTCTGCGGTAAGCAAACATCTTTCAGTGAATTTCCCGAGGTTCATATAGTTCCATCCCTGCCCGCGCGGCATAGTGCTGTCCGTAATACCGCAAAACTGGTCGCAACTATGGATCAGCGCATCGATCACCACAATAGCATCCGGCCCCGATAATTTTTCAGGAAGGGCGGGGTGATTGATCAGGTGATAAAAATGGTTTACCTGTTCCCATACTTCTTTGGTGATCTGATCCTGCACTCCTCTCGCATTTTCCCTTGCGCGGGTAACGATCACTTTTAACGAATTAAAATTATCTGTATCGGTCAGTATGTATTGCAGCGCCGCTGTATCATTCTTTTTCAGCACTTCAATTTCTTGCGGAGATAAGGAAGTGAATATTTTTAAAGCGGGTTCCCAGGTAATACTGTTTGTCTGCACTTTATCGAACGATAAAATGTAACTGGTCTTTAATAACCGCAGCATACCATCGGCCCTTTCCATGTACCGGTGTAACCAGAATAAAGAATCTGCAATTCGGCTGAGCATATATTACTGTTAGGTTGTTATTTTTTATAAAATATTTTAAGTCATAAATCATCAGGTCATTTTCTTACCTAATGACCTAATGTCCCCCTTCCATATCTACTATCCACGTATCCTTACTCCCCCCTCCCTGAGATGAATTTACTACCAGCGATCCTTCCCGCAGGGCTACCCTGGTTAAACCACCTGGCACAATATCAATCCCATTGGGGCCGCATAATGCATACGGGCGCAGGTCAACATGTCTTGGCTGCAATTTACCATCTATTAAACAGGGCACAGTTGAAAGCTGAATAATCGGCTGGGCGATAAAACTCCGCGGATTGGCGAGGATCGCTTTTTTTGCATTTTCCAGTTCCACTTCAGTAGCGCTGTTGCCCATCACCATACCGTAACCACCGGATTGATTGGTTTCTTTTACCACCATTTTATGCATATTGGCAAACACGTGTTCTCTTTCATCCGTATTCTTCATCTGGTAGGTAGGAATATTGGGGAGGATGGGCTCCTCATTCAGGTAATATTTGATCATAGCCGGTACATAGGCATACACAGCCTTATCATCGGCAACGCCATTACCCAATGCATTTACGATGGCCACATTTCCTTTCCGGTAAGCGCTCATTAAACCGGGTACGCCCAATGCAGAATCCGGGCGGAAGACCAATGGATCCAGGAACTCATCATCCACCCTCCGGTAGATCACGTCCACCTGACGCAGACCTGCAGTTGTTTTCATGTATACTTTCTGATTATCCACCAGCAGGTCGCGCCCCTCTACTAACTGTATACCCATTTGTCTGGCAAGAAAAGTATGTTCAAAATAAGCGGAGTTGAACATGCCCGGTGTAAGCAGTACAATCACGGGGTCCTCGGTTTGGCGGGTTACGAGTGAAACAAGGTTATCGTGCAGCAGTAAAGGATAATTGTTGATCATGCGTACATTACTGCTCGCCAGCAGGTCGGGGAAAATGCGTTTGGTCACTTCCCTGTTCTCCAGCATATACGAAACACCCGACGGTGTACGAAGATTATCTTCCAGTATATAGAACCGGCCATCATCGCCACGGATCAGGTCGATACCGGCGATATGTACATAAATATCATGCGGAACCTGTATGCCGAAGATCTCGCGTGTAAAATGCGGGCAGGTAGCGATCAGCGCGGCGGGAACGATATTTTCTTTGATGATCTGCTGTTCATTATAAATATCTTTCAGGAAAAGATTCAGGGCCTTCAGTCTTTGTTTGATACCGGATTCAATATGTTCCCATTCTGTGGAAGTAATGATACGCGGGATGATATCGAATGGAAAAATCCTTTCTATCCCTTCATTGTCGCTGTATACGGTAAACGTGATTCCCTGGCTCATAAAAAGTTCGCTGGCCAGGCTGTCTTTTTTTTCAAGGTCCTGCAGGCTCAGTTTGCTTACTGTTTCATAGATAGACAGGTATTGCCGGCGGATAGCTTCTGCATCTTTCATTTCGTCCCAGATATGGGGCACAAAAGGGTATTGCTGGAAGAGTAGGTCTCCGGTCATAAACAGTTGATTTGCAGGGTCAGTTACAAATAAAAAATTGCCAGCCCATGGGTTGGGAAAGCAACTTTTCTAAGATAGGTATTTTTTTGGCATAGATGGCACAGATTTTCACAGATTCTTGCCCACTATCCCGCGGTCTGGAGTTTTAAAAAAGCATACATAAATTCCTTATGTATTACCAAATTATGTATATTCGATTTATGAACAAGTCCACTTTATACAAAGGCTGCCTCGAACCGATCATTATGCGGTTGCTAAAAGACAATGAGCGTATGTATGGCTACCAGATTACGCAGATGGTAAAAGAGATAACCAAAGGAGAGTTGAAGATCACGGAAGGAGCGCTGTATCCCCTATTACACAGATTAGAAGGACAAGGGATTGTAGAAACAGAGATGGAAAATATCGGTAACCGTGTGCGGAAATATTATACGTTGACCAAGGTGGGTAAAAAGCAAACAACGGTTGCATTGGATGAACTAAAGACTTTTATGCAGAGTCTTAACCTGATCATTAATCCGAAACCTGCATTTTAATAGTATCAAACAGATATCTATGAAAGATCAGTTAACGCCCGAACAAACACAATTCATTGCCGGATACAGTTACCAGCAGGGGGTGATGTGGTATGATGTAGAACTGGAAGTAGTTGATCATATCGCCGCCTGGGCCGAACATGAGATGGCAACAAACGGATTATCATTTGATGAGGTGTATGAAAAAATGAAGATCACATTCCCCGAAAAAGATCTTTTGGAAATAGTAAACAGTAAAAAGAAAAGTATTGCACGCAGGATCTCACGGATGATAGAAAAAGAATTCCTTACCTTTTTTAGGTTACCGAAAATATTTCTGACAGCCATGCTGATAGCATTTTCGATCTACCTGCCTACCTTTTTTTCTTTGCAAAAAATGGGAGTGTTATTTGCCTTCCTACTTAACCTGTTTATTTTTGCTGTTTTTTCTCCCCAGATAAAAAAGATAAACAGCATAAAGGAATTGCAACGCTGCAAGTTGCTATCAGTTAAAGTAAAGAGTCCATACGAATGGATTATTATGGGATTTGTGATAATATTCGCTCTCATGAACCTTTTGCGTATTGGCCTACCGGAAAAAGCAGGCTCCCTCACGGGCAGCCGAGCAACTGAAATAATCATTCTTCAGTCGGCCACTCTTTTTTTTGCTTTGTCGTGTCTACTCGTGTATTGCACTAATGTGGTACGGAGAAATATATTGACTAGACTTATGCAGCAATATCCATACGCTTTTACAGAATGAATAAAACTGTTACTTTAACCAGCGGGAGATAAATGAGCTTTTCATGTTTTGTGAAAAGCGCCATGTGTATCATTATAAAATACAGGTAGAACTGGTAGATCATGTTGCTAACGCGATTGAAGAAAAGATGAGTGTGGATCAGGCAGCGACTTTTAATATGGCATTGCTGAAAGTTTATAGAGAATATTCACAGGCATTTGAAGAGGCTATATAAAAAATGCCACTGAAGCACTGATTTATTTTTTCAATGCTACAGTGGCAGAAAAACTATTTCAGATCCAATCTGATCTGCAATTCCTCAAACTGTTTATTATCTATCGTTGAAGGTGCATCCAGCATCACATCCCGTCCACTGTTATTTTTAGGGAAAGCAATAAAATCCCGGATACTCTCACTTCCACCAAGGATAGAACACAAACGGTCAAATCCAAACGCAATACCGCCATGCGGAGGCGCACCATATTCAAAAGCGCCTAGTAAGAATCCGAATTTATGTAATGCTTCCTCATCACTCATACCTAATGCAGCGAACATTTTTTCCTGCAATTCCCTTTGATAGATCCGGATGGAACCGCCACCGATCTCGTTACCGTTCAGAACCATATCATAAGCGTTCGCCTTGATATTGGCATAGGGATGTTCTAAGTATTTATCAGCCTGTTCTATCAATGGATTATTATTGATCATCACAGAAATATGATCGGGTTTAGGTGATGTAAACGGATGGTGACGAGCTACCCAGCGGTTATCATTTTCCGCGTATTCAAACAAAGGAAAATCCAGCACCCACAAAAGTTTAAATTCATCTTCTTTACGAAGACCGAGCCGTTTACCCATTTCAAGCCGCAGCTCACTGGCCGCTTTCCGGGTCCTTTCTTCTTTCCCGGCCAATACAAAAACCAGGTCGCCTGCGCCGGCATCTGCGGCATCGGCAATGGCTTTCAATTTATCTTCCGGAAAGAATTTATCTACACTGCTTTTGTAAGTGCCATCGGTATTGCATTTGATATATACCAGCCCCTGCATACCTATCTGCGGCCTTTTTACCCATTCCGTCAATTCATCTATCTGTTTGCGGGTATACTCGCTGCATCCCGGAACAGCAATAGCGAGCACTGTTTCGGCATTGTCAAATACAGCAAAACCGCAATCACCCACACCGATCAATGTATTTTGCAGGTGCGCCAGTTTATTCGGGAAACTATGCAATGGAAATTTCAGGTTGCCGATCTTCATACCAAAACGGATATCCGGTTTGTCATTGCCGAATTTCCACATGGCTTCTTCCCAACTCATTCTTTCCACTTCTTCCGTATAATTAATATTCTTAACGTCTTTGAAGATCCTTTTGATCAGTTTTTCAAACATGTTCAGGATATCTTCCTGCTCAACAAACGCCATTTCACAATCTATCTGTGTAAACTCCGGCTGCCTGTCGGCGCGCAGATCTTCATCCCTGAAACATTTTACGATCTGGTAATAACGGTCATACCCGCTTACCATTAATAGTTGTTTAAAGGTTTGCGGCGATTGCGGAAGCGCATAGAACTGGCCCGGATTCATCCTTGAAGGCACTACAAAATCCCTTGCGCCTTCCGGTGTGGATTTGATCAGGAAAGGAGTTTCAATATCCATGAACTGGTTCTCATGCAGGTAATTCCTTGCAGAGCGGTTCACGGCATAACGCAGTTCCAGGTTTTTCTTAACCGCATTGCGGCGAAGATCCAGGAAACGGTATTTCATCCGGATATCATCACCTCCATCCGTATCATCCTGTATGGTAAATGGCGGAACCGCTGATTTGTTGAGGATCTTAAATGACTGAACGCTCAATTCAATCTCGCCCGTGGCAATATTTGCATTTTTACTGCTGCGCTCGGTTACTTTTCCGGTTGCCTGCAAAACAAACTCCCTGCCCAAAGGCTGTGCATCCAGTAAACTGTTCAGATCCTCTCCCAATAATAATTGTGTGATACCATACCGGTCGCGCAGATCCACAAAAGTGATCGCTCCGAATTTCCGGATGGTCTGAACCCAGCCTGCCAGGGTCACTTCCTGGTTAACCTCACTGATCGTTAACTCTCCACATGTGTGCGAACGGAACATTTTTTTAGTTTAGGGTTGTTGATGGGAATAGATCATGGGTCATGGCTCATAGATCATAGTCCATGAAACATGACCTATGAGCCATGATCCGGGGCAAATATAACCGAAATGCTCCAAGCTCCCGAATTGAGCTGTTTTCTGAAATTGAAGCATCTTTGCAGGATGAGAACAGCCCCTGTTTCTAAAAAAGCCAACCGGGTTGCGGTTGCTTCTTTCTTTTTCGTGGCGGGATTGAGTTTTGCCAGCTGGGCCAGCCGAATCCCTGATATTAAGGCTTCCTTGCACCTGAATGATGCGGCGCTGGGCGGGGTGTTGCTTGCATTGCCGGTAGGTTCTATGACAAGCCTGCCATTATCGGGCTGGCTGGTGGCCAAATTTGGAAGTAAACGAATCATTACCATCGCCGCATGCTGTTACCCGTTGATGTTAACTATAATCGGGCTCACCGGTTCGGTATGGCAATTGGTAGCCGTACTGTTTTGTTTTGGATTGCTCGGTAACCTCTGCAATATTTCTGTTAATACCCAGGCGGTAGGCGTTGAATCTTTATATGGCCGTTCTATCATGGCCAGTTTTCATGGTATCTGGAGCCTTGCCGGTTTTACCGGTGCGGCATTGGGTACCTTCCTGGTATCAAAAGACCTGTCGCCCTATATTCATTTCTGCCTGGTTTGTGGCGGATGTCTTTTATTGGTACTGTCGGTGCAGCGGTTTGCATTGGAAAAAGACGCGGGCCATCCCGATCAGCCTGTTTTTGTAAAGCCCGATGCAGCGTTATTAAAACTTGGGTTTATTGCCTTCAGTTGTATGGTGTGCGAAGGAACCATGTTTGACTGGAGCGGGGTTTATTTTCAAAAAGTGGTGGCGGTGCCGAAAGAGTTGACTACACTGGGTTATGCCGCTTTTATGGGAACCATGGCAGGTGGGCGTTTTCTTGGCGACAGGATCGTTACCCGTTTTGGGCGACAGAAAGTTTTGCAGGCCAGCGGTATCGTCATCACTTCCGGATTATTGATAGCTGTGATCTTTCCAATGATTACTACTGCAACGATAGGCTTTTTATTGGTGGGGCTCGGTGTATCGTCTGTGATACCATTGGTATATAGCACCGCCGGAAGATCTACAACCATGTCGCCCGGTGTGGCACTGGCGGCTGTGTCAACCATTGGTTTTTTAGGATTTCTGCTGGGCCCGCCCATGATCGGTTTTATCGCCCAGGCATTCAGTCTCCGCTGGTCGTTTACACTGATAGCGATTCTGGGTTTTGGAACCACGGTGATGGCGACGAAAATAAAATCGTGGTGAATTTATTTTATCAGGTGTGGTACAAACCGGCTCAGGTTATCCGTAACCAGGTTATCTGCTTCGCGTATGCCCATTCCTGCGGGTTCCTGGCCTATGATCCAGCTGCCTATCACGGGGTAATGACCGGAAAAATTAGGTAGCGTGAACAGCTCCTGGTAAATAAAACCTTCCGCTCCATAGATGCCTTCTGTTTTCTGTAAAGAAAGATTCTTCATCACCAGGTCTATATTGGCGCCTTCCCTTGAAAAGATCGGCTTCTTTACATAATCAGCCAGTTTACCTTCTTCAAAGTATGCGGGTAACAGGTAAGGGCAATCCGGATACAGTTCCCAAAGTATGGGTAGTATGGCTTTGTTGGATAAGATCATTTTCCAGGCAGGTTCTATCCAAAAGGCACGGTTACTATCCTCCGGTATCTGTTGCCCGAACGCATCTTTCAGCAGCCATTCCCAGGGATATAACTTGAAGATGTTTTGAATGGGCTGGTTTTCCAGGTCGAGAAACTGTTTGGTATCATCATCCCAGCCGATATCATCTATAAAAACGAGTTTGGTATCCAACCCGGCCTGTATGGCACAGTCGCGCATATACTCTGTATTCGTCAGGTCCTCAAGCGTTTCTTTGAGGCAACTGAAATGCAGGGTGCCGGGGTTCAGGTAGTTCTGCAGGTATTTCCAGTAAGCGATCAGTTTTTCATGAATGCTGTTGAACTGGTCGTTGTTTTTAGCAAAGTCCTGCAGCCAGAACCATTGAACGATCCCCGCTTCATACAAGCTGGTGGGGGTATCTGCATTAAATTCCAATAGTTTTACCTGCCCGTTCTTATAACAAAGATCAAACCTTCCATATATGGCCGGATGATCTTCCGTCCAGCTTTTTTCCACCTGCGGAACGATCCAATCCGGGATGCCGAATTTTTCATACAAGCCGTTGTCGATCACATGCTGCACCGCGCCCAGGCAGAGCTCCCATAATTCAGCGGTTGCTTTTTCAATCAATAATATTTCATCCATCTCCATCTCGTAATACACCGACTCATCCCAATACGGAACATCCGTTGTATGAAACCCGAAACCCAGTTCTTCCACCGCCGACTGCCAGTTATTACGGGGTGTTGTTGTTATTCTTTTCATATCCACATCCTTATTAGCATTACCTAAACTTATTAAAAGAAAATTGCCACCCCTCCCAGGGGCCCGGGGTCGGCTTAACTACTCACACTATATCCTCCTCTTCCAAATCCCCCTCTCGCCACCGATCCCTTGAATCCATTGGTGCCTACATTTGAAAAATGGCCGATGCCGCCTGAGTAATACCCTGCCCGCTGGTAAGCGCCATTGCTGTAATTACCATAAGGTCGGAAGGCATAGTACCAAAGCAGGGCAGTTCCCAGTCCGCCGCCATTATAATGATGCACGGTTGTATAGGGAGCGGTGGTATCGCTTCTCAGATGAACTTTATTATTATCGTCCCAGTCTTTTTTGGGTTCATTACAGCTTGCCAATGCAGCGGTAATCAGTGCCAGTTCTACCAGTTTTGATTTTTTCATAGCCTGTTCTTATTTTACCGTGATAAAGATTTCGTAATCTTTTTTCACTGTTACTGCTTTTGTATCGCCATCTGCATTTTCAGCAGCGGTATGCATGGTTCCCAATGCGGGTAACGTATCCCGGTAAAAAACGGTCTTTATTTCCCGGTTATCTGCCCAGATCTTATGGGTGGTGATCAGCACATCATGCAGGCTGTCTATATGTTCTACCTGAACGGCAGTTTCGATTGATCCGTTTTTATTTACAGACTGGGTAATGTCGTCATTCTGTTTGTTGCCGCAGGAGAAAAGTAAAAACAAGGCGCCTGCGCCCAGTATCGCTAACACGATAGGTTTCATGGTACTATTCATAAGTTGTTATTTCAAATTTGGTTAATACGGTTCCGGGCCGCACTGCGGCTGCCATCTGAAAGATAAGTGTAATTAGGTGGCTACGGAACAATGGCTTTAGCGGCCTGGTGGTTTGATATGCTGGCGAAAACGAAAAAGCAGGAATTCGAGCAGATGGTTCATATGTCATGGGAGCGAGGCTCCATTTACTTTGATACAGTAAAGATATGCCGTGTGTGAGGGCATTGCAAAGAGGAACAGGGTCAAGCGGGACGGGTGGTTCTATCAGTGGTAAAGCATGTTTGATGAGTGGTAAAACGATGTTTTTTATCGTTTTTTTGCTACATGGTTTCAAGTTCGTCTTTGTGAAGCGGTTTCCAATAGAGATAATAGAACGACAGGATAATAATACCGATGCCAAAAGGAATCAGGGCGAAATGTTTATAGCTAAAACTGTGGGAGAGTGCCTTTGTATCGAAACCGAAAAATTCGCTGATCATCCAGTAGGAGTTAGCGGTGATCCAGAAAGTGATGGCGAGATTATGGCAGAGTTCCGATACATACTGCCGGGTTCTCCAGGCGATCACGATAGAAACGATCAGCGTGGGAAAGATCATAACAATACCCAGCGGCCGCCAAACCATGCACCAGGCCACATCTTTAAATAGCCAGAACACGATATGCAGGTTCTCCATTTTACGGTAACTGAGGGGAATGTTGTAACTCGGCTCCTGGGTGTTTGCGTTCATATATTTATTTTTCCCCCAACCTGTATCGATCGGGACGAAAGTAAAAATATGGAAAACACTATATGCCGTTGCTCAAAATGCGGGAGAATCTTTTTACATCCGCCTGGGGAGTGATGGGGGTGTTGTGTACCAGGTGATTTACGAATTCGCTGGCAAAATAGGGAGCGAGCGAACAACCCTTGGTACCCATACCATTTAGGATACCTACTGATGGGGTAGCAGGATGCAGCCCTGCAAAAGGCCTGCGCTCCATATTGGCCGGTCGTTCGGATGCAATATGGTCCACTACTTCAAAAGGCAGTTTCAACCAGTAGCTGAGTTGGTCCTCCACTTTTTTCCGGAATGCGGGCGAGGGTGAAAGGTCTGTAAAATCCCATTCATAGGTAGACCCGATCCAGAAAAGATCATCCCGCCAGGGAACAATGTTGATGCCTTGCTTAAAAATATGTGTGCGTGGTAAACCGGGAATCTTTACAATGATCGCCTGCCCTTTGTTACGGGCATAGGGCAGCAGGTAAAAATAGGGATTGTCAAAACCAGCCACCCCTTCACAAAAAATGATCTTCTCTGCGTGTATGTTCTTATAAACAACATGGTCTTGCGAAATCTTACAATCTTCCCAGCGGAAAGTTTCTTCAAGGAGTATTTCCTTTTGCCTGAGCCTTGCCCGCCATTCAGAAAGTAAGGTATGCAGATCAACAAGCCAGCAGGGGTGGATCTCGCCCAGGCTGAAATCGTAATTAAAATAGGTTTTCCATTGATCACTATCAACGGGTATGCGCAGGTATTCCTTTTCTTCCGGGATCCGTTCTGCAAAGGCTATCACCATTTGTGGGGTGGGATGGAAGTCGAGTATATTGCATTGTGTAATGAGCGAAACCTGTAATTCTTTTTCAAGCTGCCTGTATGCTTCCACGGCAAAAGGCATTAATTTTTCGATCTCCCAGGTTCTCACCATTCTTCTTCCCGTAATCGGGTTGATCACACCGCTGGCTACTTTAGAAGCAGTGAAGGGATGGTTGTTATCAATCACCAGGATAGTTTTCCCGGCATTTACCAGGTCATGACTGAGCAAGGTGCCGCTGATACCCTGGCCAACTATAATATAATCAACATCCATACTATCAGTCAATTTCAATAAGAGATCAAAAAGAAGAAAAGAGTTTCCGCACCAAGTTCACTCTTTTTCTTCTTCTGTCCTTCTCTTATTGAAACTAATTGACCACCCTGATCTTTATCCCCTCTGAATGACTCGTAAATTCCGGTGCATACATGCACTGGATGGTTGCGATACCTGCGGAAAAAACGCCTGTGTTTGTGATGAATACAGGGTAATCGAAAACATAGGTCCCTTTGGGAAGATGACTGATAAAGAAATTGCTGCTCACATCTTTTGTGCTCTCGTAATAACCGAGACGGTCCTGCCACTTAAACCCGCTTAATACATTTACAGGTTCCATCGTTGCAGCCCGCATATCTTTCAGGTGCAGGTAATCCATATCGCGGTCGGCCCTGAGTTCTAATCGGATCACTACTTTGTCGCCCGTTTTTAATTCATCCCCTTCTTTAACCGGCGCTAACACTTTTCCTTTGTCGGTATTGCGTTCAATAAATAACTTTTTATTCAGCGATAAAGGACCTGCCGCCGGCGTGATCTTATCGAGATCCTCGAAATACTGCCAGTAAATGGTTCCCCAGGAAGGATTGGAACCAATTGATTGGTTGATGGGTTTATCGGTGCTGGTGGTAACGGTAATATTACCCATCTCCGGTTTTATGGCTCTTGCTTCTATTCTTTTTTTGAAATAACCGCTGCCTGCTTCTGTTTTTTCATCTGTGCTATTAAGGGTAAGGTTTCCTAAACGGATGCTCAGTTTTTTATCTGCGCTTAGCCAATCTGATCCATTCAATAACAAGGCATAACAGGCATCTGCTGTTGCAATGGTGGTTCCCCAGTTATTGGTTTGTTTGTTCAGGAGCAGCCATGTCTTCATGGCATTAATAGGCTTTGTGAGGGATTGGTTATTATGGTCCCGGCCAATCTCCGACATAAACGCGATCATCATGCTCTGGTGTTCAATGGGTGATAAATACCAATATCCCGCATAAGCATTCTTCCAATACATACCCTGTTTCGGATCCATTACTGCATTTTCCAGTAATGCAGGAAGTATCGTTGCTTTCGTGAATAGTTCCTCTTTGCTCCGGTAATAGACCAGACCCAGTTCAGCCCGGTAATAACTATTCTGTTTGATCCAGTATGTTTTACCCTGCCGGTAGAAATAATCGTACGCCACCGGGGACGCCCGGGCAATATCCCCAAAGAAACTTCGCATATAGAGATAATCGATAGTCATGCCCGATACCTGTTGTTCGGCAGTATCGGATCTGTTTTTTAATAAGCGGGTATAATCCTCATTAATTCTTTCATCAAGATACCTGATCGCTTTTGTGAGCATATTACGGGTGCGTATGGCGATATCGGGTGTGAGTGCACCCAGCCGTTTTAATTTGCCCAGCCCTATAAGTATATAATTGGTTATATACCTGTCTTCATACCCTCCTTTGAACCAGCTGAAACTTCCGTTTGATAATTGCAGCTGGTTAAGTTTTTCGATCAGGTTTTCGGTTTGGGTGTTTAGCCTGGCCGTGTCAAACAGCAAGGCGATATTCTTTTTTTGTTGTGTTTCACTTTCTGCCTCCAGCACCCAGGGTGTTTCCTGTAAGAGAACCTGTTTCAGTTCTTCATTCTTCTGCAGGTTACTTTTTAAGGAGCTGCTGTCTTTTTTCCATTGTTCAAAAGCCTGTTTAATGGCGGGTTGTTGATTAACGATAAACGAAGCGAGCGTATTAGCATACAAACGGTTAAAAGTTTGTTCGGCACATTCATACGGGTATTCCATCAGGTAGGGTAGCGCCTGTACCGCATACCATACCGGGTTGGTTGTATATTCGATGGTAATGTCTTTGTGTGTAAGGCTTTCGCTGCTATTCTGCAAAAGCTTATCGAACCGGAAATGTTGTGTGGTATCGCTCTGTAAGAGCAAGGGCAGGCTCTCGGTAACCAGCATACGATTGGTAACCACGGGTAAGATATTCTCTTCTCCATCACTCATATTACCCGATCTTGCCACAACCCGCCATCCCAGCGGACGGCCAAAGCTAACGGGGATCTGTATCGGAAATTTGACACCAAAACTTTGACCGGCTTCAACCGTAAAGTACTGCGATGGAAATACATTCTGCAGCCAGCCATCAACGGATGTGTTTGTAAACGGATCAAATAATTCAAGCGTAACCTGCCCGGTCATTTCTTTATCACTGAGGTTACTGATCTTGGTGCTGAATTCCATATTGTCTCCCTCACGCATGAACCTGGGCGCATTGGCCTGTACCATTAATTTTTTTTGGGTAATGATACTGGCACTGTTGGCTCCGAACGCCAGGTCCCTGGTATGGGCGATGCTCATCCATTTCCATTGGGTAAGTGTTTCCGGCATGGTAAAACGGATACTGTATTTGCCCGACGAATCTGCATAGAGTTGAGGGAAGAAGAAAGCGGTTTCGCTGAAGTTTTTACGGATAACAGCGCCGGCTGCATTGTCGTTTTCCTTATTAGTTCTAAGCCTTGCATCCACCTCCCCCATCTGGTAGGTAACGGTATCTGTTTTTATCAGTACATCCAGGCCTGGAACAGATCCCATCAGATCATGATTCAATGTTGAAGCGCCTCTTATCTGTACCGTTGCACCTGTTAGATCAGTCTTTTTCATTGCACTATAACCCACTACCACAACATCGTTTAACTCCCCGGTTAATCTTTGCAGGGCAACTGAAATATGTATGGTTGAATCGTGAGACCAGTTGACAATATTCCTGCTCCATAATTCCGACGCATCACTTGCCAGGTGATCGTTAGTTGTAATTACGTGAGGTAAATAAATGATAGGAATATATTTTTCCACTGATTCCTGCCCGGAAAAATTGGGGAAGTTTTCAAAACCCGCCTGAGCGGTTTCTGATTCCCATATATCAGGTATGTTCCATACCTGCTGTTTAAACTGGTCCAAAGAAGCATCATACATGACTGTCAGTAACTCCGCAGATACCTTTTCGTTTTTATCTCCCTGCACAGTTACTGTCCAGTTTTCTTTATTGCCCGGCTCGGTTTTGTTTCGGTAACTGCTATAGTTTACCGTTAACTGTTTATTCTTCCAGGGAACATCTATATAATAGGGAAAGCTATACACACGGTTATCATATACAAAAACCTCTTCAATGCTTACCCCGCCTCTGTCATTTTCAAGAACTGAATAATTGTTCGTTGTAAACCCTTTATTCCGTTCAATAAACTGATAATTACTTATTTTATCCCGGAGTTTGGTTGTTTTACGGATCACAAATAGATGTTCCGCAACACTGGCCGTAAGGAATGAAGCGGTCTCACCCGGCTGAACATCTCTATGTAACCCGTAATGAAACTGGTATCGCGGATCGGCTAACTGTTCAGTGGCACGACTGAATAGTTCTATATAATCAACCGTTTTAGTAATCCCTCCATATGTATCGGTAGCGGTTGCTTCTAAACGGTAATGCCCCGGTTTAAATAACCCGTGTGCTATTAACAATGAATCTTTTTTATTTGTATCAATGCTCGCTTCCAAAACCAATCCTTCAGTTGCCCATGTTAAAGGGTTTGTTTCTTCTTCATATTCATCTGTTGGAAAATTGTTCAGGAATTCTTCGCGTCCCATTATAAACTGGTCCGGTCTTTTCCAGTAACGTTTTCTTACCGGGCGATCAGGTGATCGTAATGAATATATTTTTAGATGGACCAATGCCGGTTCTTTTTCATTATCAAGGGTGGTGCTTTTTACACGGATCTTTTTCAGGCTATCTACCTCGCACGGGGCAGGAGTGTTAATATGTAACAACAAGGAAGAATAGCCAACCGTAACCTGGGTGTTGGCGCTTCTTGTTTCACCATTGATATCGGTGACATCCGTCGAAATGGAAAAATCAAATAAAGGGTCGCCTGTTTTGTCGGCTATATCGTCTGCCAATGCTTTAAACCTAATCGTAAACCTGCCTGTTGGGTCGATAACCAGGTCGCCATGACTTATTTCCCGGCTGTTATTGCCCATATTTGTGCCGCGCCTGAACCAGGGGTTGTTAAACCGCGTATTTCTTTTTACACTGTACGCAACTTTGGCGCCATCAATGTTGTTTCCCGAATAAGCAATGGCTGTTCCGGTAATGGTAACGGAATCATTCAACCGATAACTACCTTTTACTTTTTCAAATGAGACCGTAAATGTCGGGCGTTTGTATTCTTCCACATTAAAACCACCGTTTACTTCCGCATAATTGGTCATATCCAGTTGAAAACTCCCTGTTAAAATATTTTGGGGTAACTGGAACTTCCCGCTGAAAGACCCATAGCTATTTAAAGTAAATTCAACTGAATCGATCCGTTTGCCGTTTGCATCATTGAGATATACCCATTCCTTTTTCTTATCCGTAACCAGTTTGCTTAATTTCGTATCGCGATCCTTTGTTATGGCAATGCCTTTAAAAAAGACCGTCTGGCCGGGACGATAAATGCTTCGGTCGGTAAAGAAAAACATGCGTTTATTTTTCTCTTCATACGTATCAGCATCTGTAACAGGCTCCTCATTGTCGTAGTTGTAATAGATATAATCAACTAAAGGACCAAGCCGGTCATTTTTTGTGGTGAACGCGAGGTTTATTGTACTATTATCAGTTTTGGTTTTTTTATACATAAAAAAACCGTTCTTATCACTTATCCTGTTGGCAACAGGTGTTGTCACATTTTTTCGCGATGCCCTGTCATACACATTCCGGGAAATGACAACCTTAACATCCGGCATTGGTTTACCGGTTTCCCTGTCCAATACAAAAAAATCATTTTTATTCCTGATATAACTGATATTGGAAACCTGGAAGAATTGAACGCAGATTTTGCTGAGGCTATCTGTAAAGGAGGTACTTGTAGAACTCAATAAAGCATACCGCCCCACCGGCAGTTGTTCCAGTTTTATCTCCACAGAATGTAACTGGTGATCATCCATTTTAGGAACTACCTGTTTGAATGTCCGGTACGCCGCCGCACCTGCAACAGCTTTCCAATAATCTTTATCTCCCTGCCGTAGGTTTGAAAATACCGGGTCATCGGCCACAATGATCCTTTGATAGATCGTGTCAATATTCCGGTAGCTTACAAGGGCCCTTAGTGGTTTGCCCGGAATATTCACCATTTCTGCCTGTGTACGCAATTCCTTGCGGTTGATCTCTGTCTGCAGGTTCTGTAAATTGATGGTACCCTGGTTAAGTTCTTTGTTACGGGACCATGTGTCTGCTACTATTTTTATTGCATGTACATAACCATACCGGTTCGTTGTATCGCCAAAAGGCTGGTATGTAAGCGCTTTGTCCGCCTGCCTTTTTGCGAGCAGATACCATGCCTGTGAAGTCGCAGAAACATCCTTATACCTGGCTGTTATTTCTTCCAATGCTTTCACATAAGCCGATTCTTTATTGGCGAATACAGCCTGCCTGTAAACCCATTCTATCCGCTCAATATTTATTTGTAATAAACTGTTTTTATCAGCGTCGTTCCGGTGAAACTGTAAAAGCTGCTGAAGCAACCGCAAAGCGAGCCATTGTTGCGATTGTTTATCGGTTGTAACAAACGCAGATCCAATAAAAGTATCTATCCCCGCGAGTGCATTCGTGTCACTTACAGTAAACGCGTAGACAGGCCTCGTAATATACGTTTCGCCGGATTTATAATAATCCAACGCTTCCCGCGCCAGCAGGTCGAACAGGCTGCGTGGTTGTTTGCCCTCACCTTTTATGATAATTGCCTCATAGGCATCAATATTCTGTTGCTGTAACAACTGGATATTCTCCAATGCGAGTGAAAAACACCTGGTAATCGCTGCCTGCAGATCGTCTGTACTCCATATGGCTATATCATGCCCGGCAGTATCTGAACTGGTCTTACGCCTGTAAAGGGTCCAGCGGTTGTCATTATAATATTGACGGTAACGCTTGGCCAGTAATGCATACAATATGGCCTGCTGTGTAGCATCTTTCGTAGTGGCTATCTGTGCCTGTATGCTATCGAAGACCAGGTTAGGGTTATTGGATGTGATCCTTTCTTCCAGTGTATACCGGTAAACCAGGCTCTTGATTATCTGTGCCGGTAACTGCTGCTGTTTTGCTTTTTGATAGAGGGTATTCACTTTTTCCAGCGCAGTCCTGGTAAGATCACCTTTCACGATCAGCGTATCTATCGCAAGCCAATCCTTAGCAAAAGCCGTATCCTTTTGCTGGGCAAGGGGATGCAAAGCGCTCAATAAAGAAATGCCAAGAATGAGTTTGTGTAAAGCCATGGAAAGAAGTTCGATGTAAAGATGCAAAGGTTGGCCTTATTTCATAACAAAAAAATCCCCGCCTTTAGCAGGCAGGGATTTATCATAAAATAAGTATAAACTATTTTTTCAGTGCTGCAGCCATTGTCTTGCCAATATCCGCCGGACTGGCCACTACTTCAATACCACATTCTGCCATGATCTTCATTTTTGCAGCGGCGGTATCGTCTGCACCGCCAACAATGGCGCCCGCGTGGCCCATACGACGGCCGGGAGGGGCGGTCTGGCCGGCAATAAATCCAACAACGGGTTTTGTTTTATTTTCTTTGATCCACCTGGCCGCTTCTGCTTCCATGCTGCCACCTATCTCACCTATCATGATAATGCCATCTGTATCCGGATCGTTCATCAGTAATTCCACTGCGTCTTTGGTAGGGGTGCCAATGATGGGGTCGCCGCCAATACCAATAGCCGTGCTGATACCCAGGCCGGCTTTTACAGCCTGGTCGGCAGCCTCATAAGTAAGTGTACCGCTTTTGGAAACGATACCGATACGACCGGGCTTGAAAATAAAGCCGGGCATAATACCCACTTTAGCCTGGCCGGCAGTGATCACACCCGGGCAATTGGGCCCGATCAAACGGGTGCTCTTGCCAAGCATATAATTCTTAACTTTTACCATATCCTGAACAGGAATGCCTTCTGTAATACACACTACCAGCGCAATACCCGCCTCGGTAGCTTCCATGATCGCATCCGCCGCAAATGCCGGCGGCACAAAAATAATGCTCACATCCGCGCCTGTTTTTGCTACTGCATCCGCAACGGTATTAAATACGGGTTTGTCTAAATGGGTGCTGCCGCCTTTACCCGGTGTTACACCGCCCACTACATCCGTACCATATTCGATCATCTGAGTGGCATGAAAAGTGCCTTCCGTACCGGTAAAACCCTGCACGATGATCTTCGAGTTTTTATTTACTAATACTGCCATGACAAATGTTTCAGTTGTTTTGGAATTCGCCGCAAAAATAGGTGAAAACTGAGTAGGGATGGGGGTTTGGTGTCTAAACTTTGGAGTTTTTTTACCGTGTACATTACTTCATCGCGGAACCAGGGAAAAAATGAGAATATTCAAAACTCAGGCTGCCCCAGTAACTCTGCCAATTGGCAACGGTATCCGTCATGCTCCGTTCCATGTGCACACAGCTTACCATAATCGGCCCCGGGTGTCTTTCAGCAGTTACCCAGCCTTTTTTATTGGTGCGCCTATCATCTGCCTGAACCGGTTTTCCGGGAGGGTGGTACCAGATCTTCACTAACGCGTTTTCGAGGGGTTTGCCAAAAAACAATACCTGGAACCGCATCTTTAATAAACCCTCTCTCTCACTGGTCAGATCGGCGGGAAGGTTATATGGATTTTGTTCAGGGATAATATCCAAAGGCAAACCGGTTGGATTTGTACAGGCATCCGTAAGCCGGTCGCCTACCTGTAGCAGTGTCTTTACACTTCGCTGGTAATATTCCTTTCCTTTGTCCTGCAATTCATGGTGTTCTTTGCGGTATTGCAACACCTCTGTCATCCCATCTTCCATCAGATAGGCATTGAATTTATCTGCTTCCAGTTGTATAAAAGAATTGGTACTGTTGAAAGTTACCATATGGGTACCGATCTCCGGCAGGGGAAGCGATAAAGAATCGCCTTTATGTTCGGATAGCCGGGGAGAAAGATCGATGATCTCGTTGGAAGGTGTATAATGGGAGAGATGCTGTATCTTATCCCTGTTACCGGTCCAGTTCTCTCCTGTAAAATTCTCACCCACCTGGAAACGGATATGTGCGGTTTCGCGTACGCTGTAAAAGAATTTTTGCGGAGATAACCAGAATTCATGAGCAAAGGCAAAAACAGCCACCATGCATATACAGAACAGGAGTAGTCCCTTTTTCATTGACACAATGTAGGCAAAACCAAAATTACAGCCGCAAGGTTCGCAGATTATTTGATCCATCTGCGAACCTGCGGCTGTATTATTTCAACCGTAATGGCTATAGTTTATAAAACTGCTTGCTATCCTTGCCGTTGGTTGTACCTACTTTCAGGAAGTAAGGGCCATGGAACAGGTTACCCACGCTGATCTCTATGGTATTATTACCCTGCGCCAGTATTTTTTTAAGGGTTAATTTAGGCGTGCCGTAAATATCATAAATGATGATCTCGGCTTCCGCATTGCTGTTCCTGCTCCATACGGTCAGCATCATCCTGTCAGATACCGGGTTGGGATTAATACTGATGATTTTGATATACTCAATGGTTGACTGCGGTGTGGTAACTGAATCCAGGATCTTGATCTCTTTACACACCTGCGCCTGGCAACCTCTCTCTGTTACAATTTGCAAACAGGTATTATAATAACCGATCGCCGTATATTCTTTAACAGGGCTGATCACGTCTCCACCAAGTACGGGACTGTCGCCAAAATGCCAGCTGCGTTGTATAATACTGTCGCCGGCCTGTGCTTTACTCAGGCTGCTGTTGAACTGTACATTTTTCAGGCTGAGGTTTTCTGTGCTGAACTGTGCCTGCGCCTCGCAATGGAAAACAGTGTTCGGTGCTATCACAACAGTTGCCGCAAATTTACTTTCACAGCCTTTTTTGGTCTTGATATAAAATAACACCTGGTAAGTACCTGCTTTTGCATACGTGTGCGTGATAGTAACAAGATTGCCCGTTACCGAACTACCTGCTACTGTTGATGAACTGTCGCCAAAGATCCAGTAGCGGCTGATGATACTGTCATCTGCTGAGGTGCCGGCAGAAGTGCTGCTGTTAAACGCAACCGTTGTAGATTGTACGGAATACGTGAACAGCGCTTTGCAATTAGTGGGTACAGGCAATGGCGTGGGTACTGTATCTTTTACCTGTACATTCATGCAGGCTTGTTTTTCACAACCGTTTTTTGTTTTGATTGTCACGCATACAGTATAGGAACCAGTATCTGTAAACTCTTTTAAAGGACTGATTTCGTTTCCTGCAAGCGTAGTGCCATCACCGAAGTTCCAGTTCCGCTGTATAATACTGTCGCCCTGGCCCGCAGTGCTCTGAAAGCTGTAAAAACGGAATCTCCTGGCGGTTTGTTTAGCATTGATGATCTGTACCTGTAAGTGACACTCTGTGGATGGTTGTGGAATTACTACCGTTGCAGAATACCTGCTCTCACAACCTTTTTTGGTTTTGATGATAAGGTAAACAGTATAGGTGCCCGGTTTTGCAAATGTGTGTGAAGGACTAACGCTGTTCCCGTTTAGAGAAGTAGCAGTACTGTCACTGAAATACCAGGTGCGGCTGATAATAGTGTCGGTTGATGAAGTTGCCTGTGATGCAGAGCTATTTAACTGAACGGTATTTGACTGAATGGTATAAGAGAATACTGCCTTACAATTGGTAGGTACTGTTGTAACAGGCACACTATCTTTTACCAAAACGGTGGTACAGGCTTGTTTTTCACAACCGTTCTTTGTTTTGATGGTTACACAAACCGTATAGGAACCGGTGTCTTTGAATTCTTTTAAAGGGCTGATCTCGTTCCCGGCAAGCGTAGTGCCGTCACCAAAGGTCCAGTTGCGCTGTATAATACTGTCGCCCTGCCCTGCAGTGCTTTGTGAGCTGTAAAAGCGGAATACCCTCGCGCTTTGTTTGGCATTGTTAATCTGTACCTGTAAGTGACACTCAGTAGATGATGGCGGAATTACTACCGTTAAAGAATACTTGCTCACACAGCCTTGTTTCGTGTTAATCGCCAGGTAAATTGTATATGTACCCGGTTTTGCAAATGTGTGAGACACATCAATATGGTTGCCCGTAATGGGTGCATTGGTGCTGTCGCTGAAATACCAGGTACGGCTGATAATACTGTCGGTGTTCGATGCCGGTGCAGAGCCGAGGCTGTTTACCGTAACCGTATTGCCCTGTAAAGTAAAACTGAAAAAAGCTTTACATGCGGTGGGTATGGGTGTTGGCGGAACACTGTCGATCACTACAATGTTTGTGCAGTATTTGCTTTCACAACCGGATCTGGTTTTGATACTTAAACAAACGTTATAGGTACCTGCTTTTGTATATACATGTGAAGGATTGATACTGTTGCCTGTAAGCGTTTGGCTCGTGTCTCCAAAATACCAGTTGCGGTTAACAATACTGTCGCCCGTTGGTGGTTGCGATGCGGCACTGCTGAAATGTATGGCCGAACCGGTAAACAGATGGGCGGGTTGGGTAGCGGATGTATAAGAAAATACCGCGTAGCAATTGGGAGATAGGGTTAATGAGCTTACACAAATGGCAAAGTTGCTTTCAATGATATTTGATGATGCAGTCAGCGAAGGTGTATTGATAACATAATGGCCATTGCAATCTGCTACAGCTATGCTTATTTTACGTATATCAGCGTTACAGCTCACCGTATCAATATAATACCCGTTCGCATTGGTAATCTTTGTGTGGGATACAATACAGGATTGGTTGGTACTGTCTGTATAAATCCTGACGGTTTTATTGGCTACTGCCCTGTTGTTATTGTCGGTAATATATCCCTTTACAATAAATGTATTGGCAAACAAGGATGTCTGCAGCGCCAGGCTGGAAACGATCAGGAATAAGTGTAAAGCTTTTTTCATTGTGGAAATTTTTGCTCAGATAGTAGATACCTGTGAATGTTGCAATGCAGCCTGTTTTTCGGTTTTTTTTAACGATTTTCTCGATTTTGACTGTAATTCAACGAATTAACCGGTATAAAAAAAGAGGCGGACACATAAGTGAACGGGAACAAGCTTTCTTCTATTTGGCCGCCAATCCCTACTTTTGCGCCTGCCTTTGAGGCGCTCATTTAAAAATAAATTATGGCAACTACATCCGACATCAGCCGTGGCATGATATTGAAACTGGACGGCAGCTTATATTCAGTAGTAGAATTTGGAGAAAACAAAACAGCCAGGGCCGCAGCAAAAGTCTGGGCCAAATTAAAAGGTGTGGACAATAAACGTTCTATTGAAAAGACATGGAACAGCGGTGAAAATATTTTTCCCGTTCGTGTAGAAAAGAAAGCTTTCCAGTTCCTATACAAAGACGACAGCGGGTTTAACCTGATGAATAATGAGACTTTTGAACAGATCGCATTGGCCGAAGAAATGATAGATGCGCCTGAGTTCCTGAAAGACGGTTCGGAAGTATTTGTTTTTATCAATGCAGAAACCGAATTACCGATAGGAGCGGAACTACCCGAAAAGATCGTGGTACAGATCACTTATTGCGAACCGGGCCTGCGGGGCGATACCGCCACACGTGCCCTTAAAGCAGCAACCGTTGAAACCGGCGCTACGGTAATGGTTCCTCTTTTCGTGGAAGAAGGCGAATTGATCAGGGTAAATACCAAGGACGGTTCTTATGTAGAACGCGTTAAGGAAGCGAAAGGGTAAAAAGAGAGATGACGGATGACAGATGACAGGAAAGAAATTCTTCCTGTCATCTGTCATCTTTTTTTAGGAATAATTGATTTTCGCGAACCAAAGAAAATGCCCGGTTTTGTCAAAAAAAGGCTATTTTGCTCCACTATTTGACCAAAAATAAGCGTTTTTACCCCCAAAATTGCCATTTATGGACCTGAAGCAAATTCACGAATTGATCAAAATTGTCAACAAAAGTAATATCGGAGAGATCAGTATAGAAGACAAGGATGGTAAGGTTACCATCAAGCAAAAGGAAGAACCAGCGGTAACAGTAGCCGCACCCGTTCCACAGGTCTATACCACCTCTCTCCAGGCCGCACCGGCTCCTTCCGCCGCCCCAGCTGTAGCAGCCCCGGCCCCCAAGGCAGACAACCTTATTACGATTAAAAGCCCGATGATCGGCACATTCTACCGCCGCCCATCTCCCGATAAACCCATATTGGCCGAAGTTGGCGCAGAGATCACACCCGGAAAAGTGGTTTGTATCATCGAAGCCATGAAACTCTTTAACGAGATCGAAAGTGAGATCAGCGGTAAGATCGTAAAAGTGTTGGTTGATGATGCGAGCCCGGTTGAATACGATCAACCCCTGTTTTTAGTAGAGCCTGCGTAGAGGATTTTCAAATTTTCAAATTGAAAGAATGTTCAAAAAGATATTGATTGCCAATCGCGGGGAAATTGCTTTACGGGTAATCCGTACCTGTCGCGAAATGGG
>JANXRX010000138.1 GCA_025352905.1 Bacteroidota bacterium
GCAAGAGGGGAAAACATTTTTCCTTCTACTTTCTGAAAAGCAAAAATGGGTATCAGGCAGGTGATAATGATGAGTTTGGAAAAAAAGATCGCTTTTCCCATCTCGGCCCCTTTTGTTTTGAACAGGCCCAGTTTTGCCAGCTTATTAAATTTCTCCATCCCCACTTCTTTTGCCCTGTGATCAAGCGCCACGAAAAGGCCTTCCACCATTACAACAGCCCCATCAATGATGATCCCGAAATCCACCGCACCCATACTAAGCAGGTTGGCCGTCATACCCTTGATACGCATACAGATAAACGCAAACAAAAGCGCCAGTGGTATCACAAGACTTACGGTGAGAGTGGTTCGCCAATCGGCCATAAAGATCAAAACGATACAGGTAACCAGTATGATCCCTTCCAGTAAATTATGGATCACGGTTTCTGTACAAAAATCAATCAGGTTGGTACGGTCATAAAAAGTATCGATCTTAATATCTTTCGGAAGAATACCGTTATTAAGCTCCTTTACCTTGTCGCGGATCTTATCCAGTACTTCCGCAGGGTTCTCGCCCTTGCGCATAACGATGATGCCTTCGATCTGGTTCTGCTCCTTATTCCTGGCAACCTGGCCAAGTTTAGGCTTACTGCTTTCCACTACCGAAGCCACATTATTTACCAGTATCGGTACATTATTTACGCGTGTGATGATTACGTTATTGATATCATCGATATCATTCAGCAACCCGATGCCCCTTACCACGTAACTCTGCCCGTTCTTATTGATCACATCACCGCCTACATTGATATTGCTTTTGGCTACAGCATTATATACATCAATTGACGAGAGGTTGTATTTGGTAAGCAGGTTGGGGTTTACACTGATCTCGAAAGTTTTTTCTTCGCCGCCAAAACTATTCACGTCTGCCACGCCGGGCACCGATTTGAACTGCCTGTCCAGCACCCAGTCCTGTATCGTTGTCAATTCCCTGATATCAGATACTTTACTTCGTAATGTATACCTGAATATCTCACCGGTAGGGCCGTATGGCGGTTGTACATCCGGCTTTACGCCATCGGGCAGGTCGGCGCCGCCGATCCGGCTCATGATCTGTTGCCTGGCAAATGCATCGTCCACATCATCATCAAAAATGAGACGGATATAGGAGAGCCCGAAAGACGATGTAGTGCGGAGGTTTGATTTTTTCTGCACGGAATTCAATACCGTTTCCATAGGAATGGTAATGAATTTCTCCACTTCTTCGGCACTGCGGCCGGGCCATTGCGTAATGATAATGATTTGCGTATTGGTAACATCGGGAAAGGTCTCGATAGGCGTTTCCTTATAACTCCAGATCCCGATTACAACCAGGATGGCCGTTAAAAAGAACACCAGGTACCGGTGACGTAAAGAGAAGTAAATGATATTTTTAATAAACTTATTCATGTGAATGATTTGTATACAGGTAATAAATGTGCAGGCTATTGTTCTGTAAGCGCGCGGTAAAGTAAGATCTGGTTTTGGCTGATCACGATATCCCCGGCAGATAAACCACCTGCGAGGTAAGTGGTTGTACCCACTGTTTTAAGCACGCTGATCTGTTTGATCTCCAGGTGGCAGGAATCATGGTACAGTACTACATACCGGTTACCATTATCAAATATTACTGCGTTCGAAGCCACACTCACCACCTTGTCATTCTCTGTATGTGTGATACTCACATTGGTGAACATTTGAGGTTTCAGCAAAAAACCGGGATTGGGTAAATGCATTCGTACACGCATTACTTTGTTTTGCGGGTCGAGCAACTCACTGACCTTATCGATATCTGCATGAAATACTTTTCCAGGGTAGGCGATCGTGGTTATGTTGGCGGCATAGCCTTCTTTTACTTTGGGGATGTCTGCCTCAAACACATTGGCCCAGATCCATACATTGGCCAGGTCAGAAATGGTGAACAGGCTGTTGGTGTTATCCCCCCGTATAAAACTACCTGCCGTAATATTCTTTTCAACAATATAACCTGCAGCAGGCGCTGTTATTTCGTAAGTGCCGTTTGCACCTGTGTGGCCGCCGCCATTGATCTGGATAAGATCGTTCAGCTTGCCATGACTGGTTACCGCCTTCTCGTAATTCGCTTTGGCAACAGACACATCTTTTTCGCTGCTGATGCCTCTGTCGTACAGGGCCCTGGTATTGTCATATTCCCTTTTGGCAATGGAAATATCCGATCCCGCCAGTTTCAGGTCGCTGTAGCTGCCCGAAACATCGGCGCTTTTTAAAATGGCCAGTGTTTGTCCTTTATACACTTTATCGCCGGTAGATACTTTTACTTCTACTACCTGCCCGCTGCTGAAGGGAAACAGTTTTACCACTTTGTCTTCATCAAAACTTACCTCTCCCGATAGCGTAAGCTGGTCATTGACATGATTGATCCGGGCAGTATCCAGTGAAATAAGTTTGTGCATGGAATCGCTGATGCATACCCTTTGTTCCGGTTGTTGCACAACCGGTTCCTTGCTGGTGCAACCAGTAAATATTACCGGCACCGTATATAAAACGATCGCCAGTACCAGTATTTTTTTCATTTTATTAATTGTAAGGGTAAACCAATGTAAACATCCATTCACGCAAACTATGGTTGTGTGTAATGGAGTGCTGATCTTCAATAAACAGGGGGATATTAAGCCTTAGGTGGCTCCGGATCTATTCGCCCGCAATAAAGGTCCTGGAAGGACTCATGAAGTGGAATGGGCATTTTGGTTACCAATAATTGAGAAGCTGTATATATAGGCCCTTTCTCAAAGCCGATGCTTTTAAAGGAAGCATGCTTATGCATATGCAGGTCCTTGTGATGGTCTTTCTGTTCGGGTATGGCATTGGTATGCCCCAAAACTACTTCTACAACATATTCAACAATGGTTTCGGTAATATTGGTCTCGTCTGAACCCGTCTGCGAATATATAGGCTTAAAATCCTGTGCATAAATGCTCAGGTTCAGCAGTTGAAGGGCAACTACCAGGAGAATAAAACGGTTCGTATGGGTTAGTAAAGGTGGCACAATAGCTGCAACGTTAGATATTCTAGATCATAAGTTGTGTTAAAGCGATTTAAAATCCGCTTAATTTTCACAGGCAGCTATTCCTCCTCGTGCAAGGGACTGATCTCGTAAAAACCTGATGCGATACCCATATACCTCCTGTAAACGCGTACGGTTCCTTTATGGGAAGTGGAATAGGCATCGAGTTGCTGGTAAATGGAGAAAATAAAATAGTTATGGGTTACTTTTCCCTCCCCGTTATCAAAAAGCCTGAACGGTTGCCGGTTGCCCGGGTTAGTAATACCCAGTATACCGGCAATCATGATCAGGGAAACCATTATAGCGGGGACGGCTTTTTTCATGTAAGCAAGGTATATTGATCAAATGTAAACAGTAATCCGGATCAGGCAACTGCCAGGTTTTTCCCCCGGCTTACGATATGGCCGGTATTTCCCGATTTTTTTAATGGGTATTCCCTGTTAAATGCTTCCTGGGAAACCTTGAAATGGGTAGCCAATACGCGGATTACTTCTTTGGACAGGCCCTTTTTATAATTCAAAATTTCAGAAACATAGCTTTTACCGACACCTAATAAAATAACCAGGTCCTTTGGTTTCATACGGTGATCATCTAATAAAGAACGTAACAGACGGATAGGATCAAGGTCTTCGAAGCTGTTGTGATCCATATCCCATTTTTCAATAAGCACGGTAAGCAGGTCAATCTCATCCTGTGCCCCTTTGTTTTTAGAAGCAGCATCTACCAGCTTTTCCAGTTGTTTACAATATTGATTGTACTGGGTTTTGACTTTAATAACCTTATATTTTAAAGTTTGCATAGGGTTCAGTTTTAATAGTTGTTAATAATATATTGTTTATTACTATTATTAAGTTGATCATACTCCGCATGTGTACCTATCCAGCAAACAAATAAATGCACCTGCCTGCTTCCAAAAACATATTTACATATCAGGCGGTAATGATTACCTGCAATATCAAAAACCACCCGGTTAGAACCCTTACCTAATAAATCAGCCGCACCGAATGTACCCTGGATATCTGTTGGCCTTTTCCAATCAGCATATTTCAGTTTCCCTAACCAATCTGCGATAGAGACCCTGCTCCTGGCATTGGCTGAAGCAAATATTTCAATAGTTTGCCTTTTTACCAGGTGTACTTTCATTGCCTTGACAAATTTATATAAAAGTTCTCGTTTAGCGAACTTTATTTTAAAAAATATTCTGACTGATAAGAGAAGAAACAAACTTACAAAGACTGGTGATGGGACAATAGGGTATAAATACTGATTTTTACAGGGCCGGATTATCCGAAGCAGGGGAGTGTTTTGCGAAATTAAAAAGGTCTGAAAATTCAGACCTTTTTAATTGCTTACATTAGATGAATGAGGTAAAATGCTTTTTATTTAACCGGCATGGGCATGTCTGAATTAAAACAGTCCCTGAAAATTTTCCATTTCCCGTCTTCTTTTTTCCAGAGAACAATATATTTCCCCTTATCGGCCTGTTTTCCGTCTTTCGTGGCCAGGGCATAAGTTCCTTCTTCGCTTAACAAATCTTCATTACCCCAGAGACCGGTGGTTACCAGGTCAATCTTTGCGATGCCGGAGTGCATCATCCCGCCAAATGCAGCTTCCATATTTTTTTTGCCGCTGATTACGGGTCCATTAGCCGCCATGAATTTTGCATCCGTTGTATAACAGTCTGCCATCCCGGTAGAATCTCCATTTGCCACGGCTGCTGAAAATTTTTGATTTCCCGAATCGATCCCTTTCCTGGCGGCAGCCATATCAAAGGCAGGTTGACTCTTTTCAACATTGCTACAACTGGTCAGTAGTGTTAGCGTTAAAAGGACCGCGGTCGTAAATAAACAGACTTTTTTCATAATTGTTTTTTGGTTGATGAATAAATAGAACCACAGACTTGCAAAGCCTGTCATGTAAGATAGGAATACAACCTGCAAATTCATAGCCCCCGGGCATAAAAAAAGCCCCACATTCCTGTGAGGCTTAGTGACCGCGTTAGGATTCAAACCTAAAACCTTCTGATCCGTAGTCAGATGCTCTATTCAGTTGAGCTACGCAGCCGGTAAAATCCAAAAAAGAAAATAGCTGAAAGCTATTCATTCATTTCCCTGTTTGGGGGTGCAAATATAACAGCTAAAAGAGAATTTACAAAACCAATCTGTGCAGGCAGAATGCATCAGTGCATTTCATAAATACCTGCCGCCGTATGCTCCACGAGTTTCTTTGGTAATAACCAAACAAAAAACGCACCCAGTTTATTTACAAACCCGGTAATCGATTCTGTTTTACCCGCATACATTGCATCAACCGCGATCTTAGCCACTTCCGAAGCTGTCATATTCAGTTTTTCACCTGCTTTAATGGCTTTAACGCCTACCTGTGCCCGGCTGGCAAAATCGGTATCGGTGCCACCCGGACTGATCGCTGTAACAGAAATACCGGTTTTACGCAGTTCGTAACCCAGCCCCCTGCTGAAACTCAGTACAAAGGCCTTACTCGCCGCATAAACGGTTAATCCCGGAACTGCCTGGTAAGCGGCCGAACTGGCGATATTCAGGATATAAGCTTTCGTTTGTTGTTTTAACTGCGGAAGGAACAGGGCGCAGAGTTCCACCGGCACATGCATGTTTACCCGCATCATGGCGCTATGTTCCGATGCTGAATAGCGTTCAAAACTGCCGCTAAGGCCATAGCCTGCATTATTGATCAGGATATTTACCGTGTAACCGTTTTCCCGTGTCCATTCCAATATCCGGGCAGGAGCGCCCTCCACTGCAAGATCGATGGCGAGGCAAGCGGCTTTGATACCGTAACGGTTTTGCAGGTCGCCTGCTATTTCCTGTAAGAGCGCCTCACTGCGTGCTATCAGCAGCAGGTTTACTTTGCGTGCGGCCAGTTCTTCCGCCATTTCCTTTCCGATCCCTTTGCTGGCACCGGTGATCAACGCATATTGCATGGTATGAAAATTAATAGGTGAGCGTGTTATTCATTAAAAAAGGCCAACAAAGTTGACCTCTCAAACAATTGGTAATCTAATCATTCAGTTATTGGGTCAATGATGCACTTTACCCGTAAAGCGGTGATAGAAAGGCGTTTTACTACTTTCATCCTTTGGTTTATACTTACCGGTGATCAGGGGTACATACATCACACGGCGGCGGCTCTCTTCGCCAAATTTGGGAGATTGCTTTACCCTGTGCCATAAACGGCCATCGTGTACCGACAGATCGCCAGCGTTCAGGTCAAACCCAACTTCCCGTTTATCATCATTGTTATCAATAAAATATTTTTTACCGAACAGTAGTTTCAGTACGTGTTGTTTATGCGTTCCGGGTATTACGCGCAGCCCGCCATTCTCGAAAGGGCAGTTGTCGAGATGTATCCCAACATTAAGCATAGGCATGATCTTCTGACCAAGAAACAGGTCGCGCGGGGCATCTGTATGCCAGCCCATCTGGGTAAATGTGCTGTTAGGGGTATTGATGTAGTTATTGATAACCAGGCCGTCTTTCTCATTTTCTGCGATCCTGCCTTCATACGGGGTGAGGAAAGCCTTTAGTTCCTGCAAACGGGGGTCCTCCAACAGGTTGTGCAGGTCATCACTGTATAATGAGCTGAAACACAAACGTTGTATTGTTTTATTGCCATGCTCGTCTTTACCAAATTTCAAAGGAATTCCATTCACCTTATCACGTCCTTCCTCAATCCAGTACGACTCAAGGCGTTTGAGTTCATTGATATAGACGGCCACTTTTTCCTTGCTGATGAAGTTCCTGAATACGATCACACCGTGCTTATCAAAAAAATCCAATTGCTCCGCGGTTACCGTATCTCCCAGCTGAAAATGACTATCCCATTTTTTCATTCTTACTCTGTTACGTTAGTTATTATTTGTAATGTTAATTAATTATTACAAAATAGTAAAGATATACTGCCATAAAAACGAGCAAATCTAAGCAATTTATACACAGTTTTATCGCGATAAGGTATAAGTGGTTAATTTACACCCATTTATTACACAATTTTATGCGTATGCCGCTTCGGTTTGTTTGCCTGACCGTATCCTTTTTTCTGTTTTGCGTAAGTGGCTTTTCTCAAAAAGACACCCTCCGGCACAACCAGTTATTAATATTCCCGGTAATTACCAAATCGATTGAAACGGGATGGTCATTCGGTACCGTAGGCGCTTTTGTATTCCATCCCTCTGCCAAAGACACGGTTTCCCGTACTTCCAACCTCGAGATCCTGGCCCTGTATTCAACTAAAAAACAGTTGGTTACCGCTATCAATGGCAGCCAGTATTTTAGTCATGAAAGATACATATTAAATGAACAGGTTTCATATAGCTCTTTCCCGGATAAGTTCTGGGGACTGGGCAAGAACAGCCCGGATGCTGCCGAGGAAGCCTATAAGTTCCGGCAATACTATATTTACCTGCACTTATTGCGGAAAGTGGCCAAAAATATGTTTATCGGGGTTTTGTATGAAAAACAGCGGGTTTGGGATGTTTCGTATATACCGGGAGGGGTATTTGACCAGCAAAATATCGTGGGCAGGCATGGCTATACTATTAGTGGCCTGGGTTCGAGTTTTACTTTCGACACAAGAAACAATGCTTTTTCTCCTGATAAAGGCACGTTCGCACAGTTGTATTTTAACCATTTTGATAAATTCTGGGGTTCCGACTACAACTACAACAACCTGGTGCTTGATTTGAGAACTTACCTGCCATTTGCTGGTACCCAGGTCCTTGCTCTCCAGTTATATAGTTTTAATGATACCGGCAACGAGGTTCCGCTGCGCAGCGAGGCTTCTTTTGGCGGCGCAGCGCGTATGCGCGGATTCTATGAAGGGCGATATAAAGATCAGCAGCAGCTAATACTCCAGGCCGAATACCGTTTCCCGTTGTATAAAAGATTCAGGGGTGTGGTATTTGGGGGCACGGGAAATGTAAGCAGCAGCTTTGCCGATTATTCCCTTACCGACCTGAAATACTCTTATGGTGCTGGTCTGCGCTTTGCCCTCAGCAAAAAGGAAAAACTGAACCTCCGCCTTGATTACGGCATAGGGCAGGGGGGGAAAAGTGGTTTTTATATCCAGTTGGGAGAGGCTTTCTAATACCTCGCTATCCTTCGTCCCCAGCGATACACAAGATAAGTGAACACAAAAGCCGCCACTACATCTATGGTATAATGCACATGCTGTACCAGTACCAGTATGCCCACTGCAATACTTGCGCAAAGGGTAAGGGTTTTATCTCTTTTTTTCTTCAGCGAGAGGAACATCAGGAACTGGATGGAGGTATGCCCCGAATAAAAAAGATCTTTCGTGATAAAACTGTGTATTCCGCCATAAAACAAGCTGGTAAAAGGATCCCGTAAGGGAATCAGTCCCACCGGCGGATCAAGCGGGCAAAGCATTATAGAAATCATCCTGCTGAAAAATGACAGGATAACGGAACACATAAACACAAGGAATATAGAAGGATCCTGCGCAGCGCGTACAATTAACAGTAGTGACATGGACCAGATGATCAGAAAAGTGGGTATCGATACGTCTATCGCGGGCAACCGGTTCAGCACCCAGTCGTTCAAAAGCGCACCATCGCGTTTTTCGATCATCCCAAAAAAAGAAGGTAGTAATAACAATATCGCAAAGAAAACGATACTCGCAGTAATGGTCTTCACCCTGAACCTGCGCCTGGCCCACGCCCCCCGCCACTTAACCGCAACTAACCTGTTCGAACGGATGGTTTCATCATCTTGCATCGGAAAAACAGTTTAGAGTTTATAGTTTGAGGTCTATGGTTGTTAATAGTTTATGACTTGAAAGAAACCCTAAACCATAAACTATAGACCTTAGACCGCTTCAATAGTTCCATCTCACAAACGCCTCCATGGCCGCATATTTCGTCATGCCGAGGGCGGCGTAAATATGGGCTGTATTGGCGTTCCTGTCTTCGGCACGTTGCCAGAATTCGCGACTGTCGGTACCCTGGAAAGGCACCATGTCTTTCTGGCTCTGGTGTATAAAAATCCCGAATCGTTTTTTCATTACCTGGTCGGGGCTCATCGGGATAGCCATCTCAATTTCCGGGATATCCCATTCCTGCCAGGCACCTTTGTACAACCATACCCAGCAATCGTTGATCCAGGGTTCGCCGGCGGCCTTTAGCCTGCGCAGGCTCTCAAACACCACTTCGAGGCAAACTTTGTGCGTTCCATGCGGATCGGCAAGATCGCCTGCGCAGAATACCTGGTGCGGTTTCAGTTGCTGTAAAAGTTCCATGGTCAGTTTTACATCTTCCTCACCCATGGGCTTTTTTTCAACCGTACCAGTTTCATAAAAAGGAAGGTTCATAAAATGACAGCGGTCCTCCGTTAAACCCACATAACGGCAGGTTGCCCTTGCCTCGCACTGCCTGATCAAGCCTTTGATGGAACGTATTTCCGGTGTATCCGGCTGATCCTTCTGTTTGGAGGCAATATATTTCCTGGCAGAGGTTAGTATTGCCTGGCTCTTATTATTGTCTATCCCAAACATATCCTCAAAGCCTACGGCAAAATCTATGAACCGTGTCACAAATTCATCGGTAACCGCAATATTTCCGCTTGTCTGGTAGCCCACATGCACCTCATGACCCTGATCGTGAAGCCGCATAAAAGTACCGCCCATGCTGATAATATCGTCATCAGGGTGGGGGGAGAAGATCAGGGAACGTTTGGGTTGCGGCTTAGTTCTTTCCGGGTGAGTTGGTATCACAGCATCCGGTTTTCCACCCGGCCAGCCTGTAATACTGTCGCGCAGCAGGTAGTAAACCTGCAGGTTGAGTTCATAAGCATCGCCTTTTTCTACGAGAAGGTCAGATAGGCCATTCCCAATATAATCATCGGCAGTCAGGCTAAGAACGGATTTATTCAATTTGAGGGCCATATAAATCACGGCCCGCTTCATCATTTGGGGTGTCCAGGTACAGTCGCCCGTGAGCCAGGGCGATTTGATACGGGTAAGATCGGCCGCGGCCGGCTCATCCACCACGAAGGTACAGTCGTTATGCTGCTGCAGAATACTGGCCGGGACCTGCTCGGTAACATTACCCTCTACCGAGCGGGCAATAATGGCGGCTTTCTGTCCCCAGCCCATTAACAGGATTCGTTTTGCTTTTAAAATGGTGCTGATACCCATGGTGAGCGCCAGCCTGGGAACCTTGGATATGTTGTGAAATTCGTAGGTATTGGCGATCCGCGTAGTGTTATCGAGGTTAACCAGCCGTGTTTTGGAAAAGATACTGGAACCCGGTTCGTTAAAGCCAATATGACCGTTTAAACCAATACCCAATACCTGCAGTTCAATCCCCCCGGCCGCTTCCACTTTGCTTTCATATGCGGCGCAGTATTTTTTGATTTCTTCCTTTGGCCAGTTGCCGTTGGGAAGATGGATATTGGCGGGATCGATATCAATGTGATTAAAGAGATGGCGGTGCATAAAGTTCCAGTAACTCTGGAAAGCTTCTTTTTCGATGGGATAGTATTCATCAAGGTTAAAGCTGATCACATTGGCAAAACTCAAGCCTTCTTCCCTGTGCATACGAACCAGTTCTGCATACAGGTGAATGGGGGTGGAGCCAGTGGCCATCCCTAAAACACAGGGCTGTTTTTGGGCCGCTTTTGCCCTTATCAAACCCGCAATTTCCTGCGCAACATATTTCGATCCTTCTTTAGAGGAAGCATATATCTGCACCGGGATCTTCTCAAATGAATCTACCATGCTGGTCAGGCTTTTATTTTTTTTGCTAAAATACATCAGCTTTGAGGGATTAAAAAGAAAAACAGGAAATAAAACGCATAAAACCGCATAATGGATCATGGTTCATGTATCATAGTTCACAGTAAAGTTCATTCTATCGCCATGAACCATGATCCATTATCCATGACCCAATTATTTATTAGCAGGATCAAAATATGCTTTACTGTACTTAACGCCCCACCATTCGTAGCGCTTAAACTGGAGCTGTAACCTTTTCTCAAAATCACCCCAGTTGCGCTGGCTCTTTGGGCTCCAGAGAACTTCGCTGAGGGCGCTCATACGGGGAAAGATCATGTATTCAACTTTCTGCGGGTTGCTCATGTATTCCGTCCACACATTGGCCTGGGCGCCTAATACATAGCCGGCTTCTTCCGGGGAGAGTTCGGCGGGTACAGGTTCATAGCCGTACACTTTCTGTACCGTGGTATATCCTCCAATCGTAACCGAATCTTCGTTCTTTGTTTGGGAATGGTCGAAGTATACCCAGCCACCGGGCGTCATGATCACCGGATGCTTTTGTTTGGCGGCTTCGATCCCGCCTTTTTCCCCACGCCAGCTCATTACAGTGGCATTCGGAGCAAGGCCGCCCTCCAGGATCTCATCCCAGCCAATGATCTGCCTTCCCTTGCTGTTCAGGTATTTTTCGATCCGCCCGATAAAGTAACTCTGTAGTCCGTGTTCATCCTTCAATCCCTTGTCTTTGATCAGTTGCTGGCAGAAAGCGGATCTTTTCCAGGAGTCTTTGGGGCATTCATCACCCCCGATATGGATATATTTTGAAGGAAACAATTGCATGACTTCATCCAGTACATCCTCTAAAAAATGGAAAGTATATTCAGTAGGGGCGAACACATCTGCATAAACACCCCATGCCTGCTGAACCTGTTTCCCTTCTGCAGGTCCGTTCCAGGTGCTTTTGTCTGCATGTTTGGTTGGCTCCTCAGGGAAACAACTTAATTCGGGGTAAGCTGCAATGGCCGCGGAAGCATGACCGGGCAATTCTATCTCGGGTATCACGGTTATATACCTGTCGGCTGCATACCTCACCACTTCCCTGATCTCTTCCTGTGTATAAAAACCACCGTCTCGTTTGCCATCGTTGCCTTTTCCGGGATGATGCCCGATAATGGTGCCATTGCGGAAACCGCCGACACTGGTGAGCAGGGGATATTTTTTGATCTCTATACGCCAGCCCTGGTCCTCTGTGAGATGCCAGTGAAACGTATTCATCTTATGCATCGCGATAAAATCGATGAATTGCTTAACAAAATCTACCCCGAAAAAATGCCGTCCTACATCGAGGTGCATACCGCGATAGGCAAAACGCGCGGAGTCGGTGATCTTTATATATGGAACGGTCAGCCTGGTCGTTTTTT
>JANXRX010000294.1 GCA_025352905.1 Bacteroidota bacterium
CAGAATGTAGATATCATCATCACCGTCGCGTGATGAGGATACAGGGGGGATAAGATCGTTACCGGCCTCATCCGCTGCTACTAATACGCTGCAGATCTCGCCGTTTTCCTTCTCTCCCAAATATATGCGCATTTTGGCAGAATTGGAAACAGAAAGCATGGCCAGCACCGAAACCTTGTCAAAGGTCTCGCTTAAGGCTGTGTTTGCGGTCGCAGGTCGGTTTGTCCGGTAACGGGTTGTCAGGGCTATTGCCTCTTCGAGACTAATAGCATGGGGCATTTGTGTAAGCATAGTTTAAGGGTTTTTTCAATACTACAAGACCTACACTTCAACAAATAGCGGGGATGCCCGCGATATGTAAGGGCTTGCCCTCTATTTTTTATTTGCCCTTCATTCAGAACTATGAATGTGGATATTGGCAGCCCATTTTCACGTATGAAAGCCCTTTTCAACCAAGCAACTTTAAGCCAGGGACCACCGCCGGCACCATTTATATCTGTAGCCGGTACGGACTCCCTGTATTTCCAACTGGTTGAGGGATACGTATCAAAACAGGAGTGGGAAATCGCTCCTTACACTTTACAGCTCATTCAGGCTGTCGCCCAAGAGAACCTGGCTTTTGAGATCCGCCATCAGGGTGCTTCGGAAATCCTGGCGATCAGTATTGGCGGCAGGTGTGAATTATCGGTATTTCCGGATTCGGTCACAATACTGCCCAGCGACTGCTTTCAGTTTTATCATACCCCAAATTTCCAGGCATTTGCCAATCTGCTGACACACAACAAAATCGTTTCCCTCATTTTAATAGAACATGCTGCCGACAATAAGGATGAATTTGTTGACCGAACGGGCGACTACTCTCCTACTCTGATGCCAGTAGCCATGGTAGAAATACTCGAGCGTATCCTGTATGCGTCTTATTCAGTACCCAAACATTTTCACCAGGAAGAGATCGAAAGTCTTTTGCAGCGTGCTCATGAAACAAAAGAAAAGTTAGTGGGTAGCATCCATTTCAATGAGACAGATATTGATAGCCTGCACTTAGTAAAAAATTGGCTGGATAAAAACCTTGACAAGACTTATTCTGTCTCTACACTTATGGAAATAGCTGCCGTTCCTATTAAAAAGCTAAACCACGGTTTCTTTAATCTTTTCGGCGATACGCCTTATCATTATTTCCGGGAAAAGAAATTGTCGCACGCACATAAGAAAATTGAAGAAAGCAATTCGCCTATTAAACAAATTGCAAGGCAAATAGGTTATCACACCAATTCTAATTTTTCGGTAGCCTTTAAAAATAAATTCGGATACACACCTGCTTCTCTGAGGAAAAATAACCGCTGATTCAGAAACAAATGTCTGTGATTCAAAAACGACTAAGAGTAGCTTAGACTTCAAATCGAAAGAAAGCATGAAACAGGTACTATTGGCAAGTATATGTATGCTCTTGATAATTCTGTTTTCATACACAGCATCAGCCAAATTGATAGACCTTCAATTATTCAAACTTGAACTTCGCAACCAACCCCTACCGCATTGGTTAACAGGTATACTCATTTATGTTTTACCGGTATTAGAAATTGTTCTTGCGCTGGGCATAATTATTAATAAGTATCGCTTTGGTTCATTGATAGGTAGCCTGGTGCTGATGCTTCTGTTTACTATCTATACAATGTTAGTATTATTTCACTTTTTCCCAAAAGTTCCTTGTTCATGCGGAGGAGTAATCAAATATCTTAATTGGAAACAACACCTGTTTTTCAATCTCTTTGTCGATATATTGATCGTTTGGGCAATCTATCTATATAAAAATGTAAATCAACATAAAAGGATTCATGCATGAACCAGGGGAAGCCGAAAAACTGTATAACAGAGTAGGCAAATATCAATCAGTAAAACATTTTTTATGAAAAAGACAAAGTTGTTTTTATTGGCTGCATTGTTGATCGGTGTCGGCAGTGCATTTACAACTGCCAAACCAGCCAAATTTACCACGGTGTACGCTACAACAAATGGTGGTGCGAGCTGGATTTCTGTGCAGCAGGAAGATGAAGGTAACACATTCGAGTGCCTTGAGGGCTCATCGTATTGTACCTATGCATCGCAAAACATCAATGATCCTATCGGGGATCAGGACAGATTGTTTCACAAGCTGAATTAGCCCTTAAATAATCCGGGTTCGTAAGCCTGAACCCGGATTATATTAATTTGCCTTTGCGGCATTAATCAAATCAATAAACGGTTGGAACCCGTCAAGATCGTCAGGGCGCGGGGGGTTGAATACATAGAGCCGGTTGGCTGGGTTAACGATCATTAGTTGTGGATAGGCATTAATGTGGTAATATCGTATCAGTTCATGATCACTGCCTGCTTCGGCGGTATAGAGATTCAAACTTCCGTTATCAGTATACAACCCACTGGCAAGGCCTTCAATCCATTTTTTTCTCGTTCCATCAACCGATATACTTATAAACGCAACGGTCGTATCATTTTTGTAAACTTCTTTTATTTTTTTTAATCCCCTTGATACCTGGACGCATCCAACGCATCCCGTGTACCAAAAATCAATAACTACTGTTTTTCCTTTGAACTGGTCAATTTTGTGATTCTTTTTTGCAACATCAGGCAGTTCAAAGGCAAAAATCGCGGAGCCCCTGATAGAGCTAGAATAATAGCGATTGACAAGATCATATATTCGCTCATCAGATACACTCCTTAAAGCATAATTCAGCAGCGAATCAAAATGCAGGGTAGCCGGCTTCCTTACCAGTTTGGTAATTAAGATTGTAGTAACCTTATCGCCTATCCCTTTTGGCAATTGCGTAAGTATCGGGATCAGATCCAGGCAGTTTGTATTGCGAATATTGGGGTCATTGAATTCAGGCAATAACCCTGTAATAATGGACCTGAACTCGATATAATTCCTTGAAGTCAATTTTGTGACCATTGGCGTGGGGAAAATGGCTTCTAGGTTCTGGTAATATTCATTAAAATAGTCGGTCATTACCTTGGTTCGCAATAGTGAATCCACACGCTTATTTCGCTTACCCCATTCAAAAGAAAATTCTGACACTTCGTATCCTTTCATCTGGTAGAAATAGTCAGCCCTGAGCAGATTGTAAATATTTTCATCCACCACCCGGCTATACCTTTTCAATTCATTTAACTGCCGCTCAACATACAGGTCATTATCCTTGAACTGGACGTTCCATAAAAAAGAAATATCATTTTTTGCAGCTCCCAGCGGATAAGTGACCGGAATTATTTGCTTGCCCAACTCTGCCACGCCGCTATCCACCTTATACCGGGTTTCAAAGGCATGGCAGTTTAGGCCACTGAAAACGACACCATTTTCTATGTTCCTATTAATTGATTTTCCGTTATTGATACTAATAAAGTTGCTATCGCCTGGCCTGACTATATAGTTCGCTAAGAACAATACTGGCACATTTTGTGACTTAATGGATACATAAGCGATATCAGCATCAATTGAAAATGATACTTGGAATTGCCCTTTAACAACCGGCACTTTTATTTTTTCAACTCCTGCAAACGATAAACCAAGGGCAAGCTGATCGATTTGAATTGTAAGGGTATCAGTTCTTTGATCGATAAAGTATCCGGCAATGATCGCAAGCTTTTCTTTGCTCTTTATTTTCTGTGCCTGTAGATGTAACATGGCTGCGAATGATATTACAAACAGGATTATATTTTTTAGATTTATCATTATCGGGGGTTTTGAGAAATACCACTAAGTGCGATCTCATTGTCAGGAATAGGAAAAACAAATAGCTGACTATTAGCTGTCAGGGTATAGGTCGTACCATTTAGTGATCTATTTAAGGAAATGCCGGCACCTTCTTTATTTAACCGCTTTATGTCTATCCACCTCAGTCCACGCCAAATCAGTTCTTTTCGTCGTTCTACCAGTATTTTACTCAAAGCATCAGCAGATGAAGTTGCGGTGACGTTTACATACGTTCCGGTCTTCCAGCGTTTAACCAGAAGAGTATTCAGATCGCTTAAGGCAGCTACCGTGTTTCCTGCTCTTGCCAGACACTCTGCCCTGTTCAGATACATTTCATCGACACACAATCCACCATTACCATATATCGTACCCGTATAGCCCCGCTTCATGCCTATGTTAGTACCGCTGATGGTCCTGAAATAAATGGTTTTTCTCAAATCATTGGCAACATACGACTGGTACAGGGTTGTATCAATAAAGGCAACTGTAGAAGTGGCGCTTAATACCGTATAGTCGGATAAAGAACTATAAAAGATATTTTCGTCATTTGATTTATCAAACGGTGTTGTCGCTGTTACACTGACAGTATTGTAATTGATCAGTTTACTATAAAGATTTAAACAGGAATCGGCATACTTCTGTGCAGCATCATATCGGCGCATTGCTAAACATATCCTGGAAAGTAATGCATACACCGCTGGTTTGCTTGGACGGTTACGCATGGTCACCGGCACATTGTCGGAAAGCAGTCTGACGGCAGCGTTTAAATCAGTAAAGATCTGATTATAACTGTCCTTTACACTTGCCCGATTTTCATATGTATGTATATCCGAGTTGAGTTTGAGCGGGATGCCAGGATCCGTTGCAGCGCTACTGCTGTCATAGCTACCTGCGAAATGAACTACCAGCTTATAAAATGAATATCCCCGCTGGAAAAACGCTGTTCCTTTTATGTCATTCCATTCACCCAAATCGGAAGCAGATGGTAAAAGCAGTGCGCTTTGTTCCAAAGCGATGTTTGCATACAGTACCTGTGTGTATGACTGGCCCCAGTCATTTAACGACCTGACGCTTCCCATGATATCCTTTTCCCAGGAATAAGCATTGCGAATGATATCTGTCTGCGCCTGCCAGTTTGTTGAAGTCATGTAATAATTATCTGCAGACATCTCACCGATACCGGGTGTCCAGATAAAGACAGTAGTATTGTCGAGTAACCCACGGATATCTGCCAGCGTAGTAGGTACCAGTATTGCAGTACTGGGTTTTTTATCAAGGAAAGCCTCTTTATTACACGATAGAGTCAGAATGCTTGCAAAGGCAAATAAGTATGATAATATATTTTTCATGTCATTGATTTATCTGTGGTTATTTAAAGTCGATGTTTACTCCGCCCGATATGCTGAAGGGCGCCGGCATTCCTGTTACCGCATTAGGATCAATATGGGATTTATTGGCTCTCCAGAGTATCCCTACATTATTAGCATAGAGGTAGATCCTTGCCCCTTTAATGGGAAGTCTTTTTTGGCTGGCAAGATTCAGATCATAGGAAAGCTGGATGTCACGCAGCCTGATATGATCTCCTTTTTCTACCAGCGCATCTGAATAAGTGTAGAATTCATCACGGGCGGCACTTGAAGGGTAGTTAAGTGATGGCACATTCGTGATTAATTCATCACCCGGATTCTGCCAGCGTCTTGCCACATCTCCATGCGTAACATTGAAGTCGCCATAGGTGACAGAGGCATTATACAGATTGCTGTAATTGACAGAGTTGCGCCTGAAATAAAAGCCCAGTTCATACACGATATTGCAAGACAGGGAGAACCGTTTATAAGACAATGTATTGCGGAGTGACCCGAAATGGGTCGGCCTGCCCGCCCCTATATACCGGATATCATTGATGGTGGCAGGCGTAGTAAGTTTTGACACATCTGTTGAAGTTACACCGCCCACAAATCCTTGTGGGTCTCCAGTCGTAGGACTTAAACCGTTCCATTTGTAGGCATAAATTGCCGACCAGGAATGGCCCTCGGCTGGGTTAGTGCTGATGTTTGTAACATATCTTTTAATAGTAGACGGAGCAAGCAGGTAACGATCGATCCTGTCGGTATTATAGCTATACAGCAATACGATATTCCAGTTAACCGCTCCTTGAAGTGGGGACACAGATAGTGTAAGATCTACCCCCTGTCCGCTGATATCAGCCACGTTCTGTCGGAATTGTGATACACCTGTTTGTGTGGCTACTTCATTGAGTCCGATCAGGTTCGTTCCTTTACGGTAATACCCCTCTACCGTTCCCTGTATCTTCCCGTTCCACAATCCAAAGTCTGCCCCTGCATTGATAATGCTTGTTTTTTCCCAGGTAAGTTCCGGATTGGGTGGGTTTAAGACACTGATAGCATTTTGTAAAAAGATACTGCTGCCCAATACCTGTCCTGTCGTATAGGCTGATGTAGTTTTATCCACATTGCCGTTATAGCCATAAGTAAGCCTCAATTTTAAATAAGAAACAGCACGGCTATGAAACCATTTTTCAGCACTTGTGATCCATCCCAGTCCTGACGACCACAAAGGCACGCCTTTTTGGTTGGCATCCACACCGAATAAGTTCGATTCATCTTTTCTCGCACTTGCATTTAAGAGGTATTTGTTTTTGTAAGTATATCCTGCGTTCCCGAAATAAGACAGGTACCGGTCGGTTTTGCCCGACTGGCTATTATTATACGGGATAGTCGAGGTTCCACCGGATGGATTAACGGGGTATTGGATAGTCGGATTTAAAAGGATATCGGTAGCATTATCTGCACTGTAACCGAACAATCTTTTATTGCTGGTAAAAGAATGATAATCCTTTATTTCAGTTCCGAATAATACATTGATCTCGCCATCCCTTCCAACACTGTTTGCATAATTGAGTAATGCTCTTGCACTGTTAGCCGTGTAGCTGCTGATAGTATTATCCAGTATACCCCCTATAGGTATGATCCTTACAGGTATTTTGATGGTATAGTCAGGTTGGGTAAAAGAATTGATCAGATCCCTTGTAAAGTAACTGTCTGGCCCGGAAAGATTATCCGTTGTTGATCTTCCATCCTGGTATTGGTAAAGCAGGTTAAAGTCAAGATAAGTCGTGAGCCTGTATTTCAAAGCCGCTGAAATACGATAGTCCGTAAGTCTTGCATGATTATTTGCCTGCGCCAGTTCATCATAAGGACGGTTGGTCCAGTCCAGCAATTGCCCCTGGCCTATTGTGTCAAGGAACTCTTTACGGTAATAATTATAAACAGGTATTGCTTTTCCATTATTGTCTATCAGTCTTTGGTATATCGGGTAAGCATTGTTGAAAGCTGCCGTGGATAAAGTAGTCCGTGTATTAGTGAATGCCACACCAGCTGTTAACTCCAGTTTGTTGGGAATGATCTGGATCGTATTTTTTGCATTGAGCGTTATACGGTCCTGTGCATTGCCTTGCTGGCTGTAAAGGCTTTTGTCGTAACCTGCCAGCAAGAAATATTGGTTGCCGGTTGTGCCACCAGACACTGTTAACGCATATTGTTGTGACACACTTGGGCGATAGAAATAGTTGGAAAGATCGCTTCTCACATCTTGGGCGATAAGGCTGTTGATCTGTGAAGCAGAATCAGCAGCTGAGATAAGCCCACTTCTGCGTTTTGAAAAAATATCGACAGCAGGAGACAGCGGTATGTAGGGAATAGATATACGAGCATCGTAAAACCCTTTCTTAAAAAGGTAGGATTCAACATCTATATAACTTTTCGCATCAGCGGAAGGTTGGTAGAAAAGATCGGGGCGATTGCCAACTGTTATGTTAGTGTTGAAGGAAATCTTAGGTGCCTGCCCTGCCCTTCCTTTCTTAGTAGTGATCACTATCACACCATTACCTGAACGGACTCCCCAGATAGATGCAGCTGACGCATCTTTTAAAATGGTGATCGATTCAACCTCATTTGGATTGATATTATTGATGTCCCCGTCATACGGGAAATTATCGACAACAATAAGAGGCTGCACCTGACCAAAAATGGTGCTGCGGCCACGGATCACAATATCAGATTCATTGGCAGCAGCTGTTTTATTACGATTGAATATCAAACCGCTCGCTACTCCGTCCAGCCTGTCGAGTATATTGGTGGATACCCGCCTGTTGATCAGTTCCCGGTCGACTTGAACAAAGGAACCGGTGGATCTTTCTTTCGGGAT
>JANXRX010000047.1 GCA_025352905.1 Bacteroidota bacterium
ATAATATGATCCGTCAGCTGGGCGGCGCATTCGGTATTGCGCTGGCCAATAATTATATCGCACACCAGTATGCACAGCATCGTTACGACCTGGTTACCAAGGTAACGGGCGAATCACAAATGTTCATCGAACGCAGTAATACCATTGCACAGGGATTTATTGCCAGGTCGGGTGATGTAGCAGGCGCAGGCACGAAAGCGCTGGCAACCATTAACAATATTGTAGACAGGCAGGCATATTATCTTTCGTACCTCGATACTTTCCGCCTGATCACCATCTTTTTTATCCTGGTGATACCGTTGGTAGCGTTCCTTAGGGTAAAAAAGAAATCAAAAGAAGAAGTGGCCATTGCAATGAAAGCGGCAGCCGATTCACACTAAAGAAAAAAAGGGAGACCACCTGAAAATACTATTAAACGCAGAATCAATACACAATGAAAAAGATACTCATTACCACATTCGCCTTCTTTGCCGCATTATCCATGCAGGCACAGGTAACCGTGAACAGCGAACTAAAAGACCTGATCAACCATTCGTTTGATTATTTTCCAAAAGTGAAAGAGACACAGAATACCGTGACCACCGCCCAGGAAAAAGTAACGCTAACGGAACTGAACAAGTCGCCTGATATCACCGCAGACGCTTCTTATGCCTATATAAGACCCAAGATCGAACTCCCCCTGAACGGAGAGGTTTTCCAGTTTGCACCCGTAAATAACTTTAACGGCGCTTTTAATGCAACGTATCCTTTATTTGATTTCGGAAGATTGCAGGCCAGTGTGGAGCGTTCAAAAGATGATCTGAGGTATGCCAAACACAATGTGGATTATGTAAAATCACAACTGGCATACCAGGTGGCCAATATTTATTATAATATAGTTTACCTCCGCAAAGCCATCAGCATACAGGACAGCGTACTCGCTTTCCTGGGTGATAACAGGACACTGGTTGAGAACCAGTTAAAGGATGGAACCGCGCTGCGCATCGACCTGTTGAACATACAAGCATCTATCGACAATGAGCTGAACCATAAAGTGGATCTGAAAAACAGCCTTCAGAAACAACTGAACCTGTTGGAATACACAACCGGCAATACACAAAGCAATGGCAAAACATTCGATTTCGATATCAACCTGGTAGACGCGGGCAGCGCCCTTGGGATAGCGCAGATTACCAATCCGGATTTCATCCTGGCCAAAGACAAGATCAAACAGGCCGAAAGTGATCTTGCCATTACCAAAGTGGCGGAAAAACCAACTGTAGGGCTCAAGGCTGCTGCGGGTATTAAAAATGGGTATGTGCCTTATGTAAATGATCTCCGTTTTGATTACCTCGCAGGCGTATCTTTCAGCGTTCCTATTTATAATGGCGGGAAAAATAAACAACAGCAGAAATTACAGCAGACCCTCATCAAACAAAATGAAATGGCTGTTGAGACCCTGAGCAATACCTACAAAAAAGACATTCAGCAAGCGCTTGCTGATCTTTCGTCTAACCTCGAAAGAATAAAAAATACAGGTGGCCAGATCGAACAGGCCAAGGCAGCACAGGCATTGGCCGCCAACCGTTTCAAAAGCGGAACCGGAACCAACCTCGAAATTACCAACGCCAGCACCAATGTGCAGCGCGCCGCACTTACCAAGCTGCAATACGAGTACCAGTTATGTTTATCAAAAGTAGAACTGACAAGGTTGATGGGATACCAGTACTGGTAGCTTTATAAGTCATAAGTAGTAAGTTATAAGTGGTAAGTATCCCTGGATTTTACTTACTCTTATATCTTACTACTTATTCACCTGGCGTCAAACCAGATCGGCGTTACATCATCCGAAACCGCATTATAGTTGATAAAAAGTTCCTCGCCTTTTTTAATACTGCGTAGGGTGGTGATGGTCATCAGCTGTGCATCAAAATCCATTTCATAATCGCAATTCGCGTCATACGCATGATTGTATAAAGAAAGGTAACCAAGCGCAATACAGCCTTTTTTGCTTTTATCTCCCCATTCAAAAACATAATCAAATAAACGCGTCTTTTCCACCAGTTTACGATCCTTCTCGCTCAACACCAATACAGGGGATATTTCAATTACGGTCCTGGCAGCTATTTTTTCTCCCGTAAATACACCCCGCCCCCGTTTATCGGATGGCGCTACGATCAAGATAGGTAATATCATATCGGGTGAAGATAGTCCAATTCGCGGCTGGGAGCTTATCGCCGCCGCCAACCATTTTCTCAATTATTAATTACTAATTATCAATTACTAATTAAATTGCACCCATGTCACTCGAATTAGAACAACCCGGCATATTTGAGCAGTTTGAGCAACTGATCGCAAAAGAAGATAAACTGGAGATCCGTGAGTTCCTGGATGACCAGAAGATCAGTGATGTGGCAGACCTGATCAACGAATACCCCGAGTACGAGGCCCAGATCATCGCCAATATGGCCATACACCGGGCGGCCAGTGTGTTCAAGATCCTGGACATTGCCCAGCAGAAAGACATTGTAAAAGAATTACCCTCCTCCAAAACAGCCGAATTACTCAATGAACTGCAGGCGGATGACCGAACCGACTTTTTGGAAGAATTACCCATGGCGGCCTTACGTGACCTGATAAAATTGCTTGACCCCGATGAAAGACGGATCACGCTCTCATTGTTAGGATACCCCGAAGACAGCGTAGGCCGTTTGATGACGCCGGATTATGTATATGTGTACCTGCATAATACCGTTACCGAAGTATTTGAGACCATCCGTAAACACGCCAAGAACAGCGAAACCATTGATGTGATCTATGTGATTGATGAGAACGGACAGCTGATAGACGATATCCGGATCCGTGATGTGATACTGGCCTCCCCCGAAAAACGAATAGATGAGATCATCGACGGGCGGGTAGTGTCATTGAATGTACATGACGACCAGGAACATGCCAGCCAGGTATTTAAAATGAATAACCGGGTGGCGCTCCCGGTAGTAGATGATCATAATATACTGATGGGTATTGTAACCATCGATGATATGTTATGGGTAGCCAATGAAGAGTTCAGCGAGGATATGCAGAAAATGGGAGGTACGGAAGCGCTGAATGAGCCTTACCTCGATATTCCTTTTTTTAAACTGATCCAGAAAAGAGCAGGCTGGCTGATCGTTCTTTTCCTCGGTGAAATGCTTACCGCAACGGCGATGGCCTATTTTGCAGATGAACTGTCCAAGGCGCTGGTACTCTCCATTTTTGTTCCGCTGATCATGTCGAGCGGGGGTAACAGCGGTTCGCAGGCATCCACCCTTATCATACAGGCAATGGCGGTAAGTGAGGTAACCATCTCAGACTGGTGGCGTGTGATGCGCAGGGAAATATTCAGCGGCTTAACTCTCGGAAGCATCCTGGGGCTGATCGGTTTTATACGGGTGATCGTATGGCACCAGTTAATGGCACACGGTATCATACACGACCTGTACGGCCCCCACTGGATACTGATCGGTTTTTCCATCGGCTTCTCATTAATAGGGGTTGTACTCTGGGGCACCCTTGCAGGTTCCATGCTTCCGCTTATTCTAAAAAGGCTGGGCGCCGATCCTGCCGCTTCCTCCGCACCTTTTGTAGCCACCCTGGTAGATGTAACGGGATTGATCATCTATTTCAGCGTAGCCTACCTGTTCTTGAAAGGAGTTCTGCTGTAATTAATGGGTTAAAGGGATTTCTATTCACCCCCCCATTCTAAAGGATGGGGCTGGATCGAGGGATGGGGCTGGATGAAGAATGGGGCTGATCTGCTTGCCCAGCTTGTCTTTCACAATAGTATCCCATTCTTCCCTCAGAATACTTAAAACAATACTATCTCTGCGTGTCCCGTCAAGTTTGGGTACATTACTACGAAGAACCCCCTCTACTGTACAGCCAATACTTTTCATTGCGGCAATACTCCGGTGATTGTTATTATCTGCCCTGAATTCTACACGCACCATACCGAGCTGTTCAAAAGCAAATTGCAGCAGGAGATACTTACAGTGTTTATTCAAACCCGACCCCTGGAATTTTTTACCATACCACGTATACCCCAGCTGCAATACGCGGTTGGTTAACTGTATGTCATAGAAACGGGTGCTTCCCGCATATTCCTGCGTGCGCTTGTCGTAAACAATAAAAGCATATTCCTTTCCCTCTTTCCTCGCCTGCAAAGTGGTTTCAATATATTTTTTCAGGTTTGCTTCGCCGGCAACCGGAACCAGGGAATACTTCCATATTTCCGGTTCCTCTAAGGCAAATAACAGCAAATTATTGCAATCTGCCGATTGCAAAGGCCGCAATAAAACGCAGTCGTCTTCCAATTGGTGATCCTGTTGGGTATCGAATACAAAGGTCATTTGGCTAAATTATAAAGTAAATAGGTATTTAATAGGTTAAATATCACCCTGTTTTGCCCAAAAAAACCAATCTTGCGTTTTATTTTAATCAGCCGTCAATTATGTGTGGAATTGTTGGATATACCGGACCAAGAGAAGCTTACCCGATTATTTTAAAAGGCCTTAAACGGTTGGAATACCGGGGTTACGACAGTGCCGGCGTGGCATTGCTCAGCAATGGGCAACTCAACGTATATAAAAAGAAAGGTAAAGTTGCCGAGCTGGAAGAAAGTGTGCTCGGCAAAGACCTCCATTCACATATTGGTATCGGCCATACCAGATGGGCCACGCACGGTGAGCCGAGCGACCGGAATGCACACCCTCATCAATCGCAAAGCGGTGAACTGGCCATGATACACAATGGCATTATCGAAAATTATACGCAGATAAAACAGGAACTGATCTCAAAAGGTTACTCATTTAAAAGTGATACGGATACCGAGGTGCTGCTGAACTTTATCGAGGATATTAAAAAGAACAATGGCTGCTCCCTCGAAGAAGCTTTGCGTATTGCTTTAAAAAGGATAGTCGGCGCCTATTGCATCTTATTGATCTCTAATGACGACCCCGAAACCATTATCGCCGCAAGAAAAGGGAGCCCACTGGTAATAGGGATCGGGAAAGGCGAACATTTTTTAGCAAGCGATGCCTCGCCTATCATCGAGTATACAAAAGAGGTCGTATATGTAAACGACTACGAGATTGCCATTGTAAAACCCGGTGAACTCATCTTAAAGAACCTGGGTAATGAAAAACAAACTCCTTTTATTACCAGGCTTGATATGCAGCTGGCAGCTATTGAAAAAGGTGGCTACGACCATTTCATGCTCAAAGAGATACACGAACAGCCCGACACCATTTTTGATTGCCTGCGCGGAAGGTTATTACCTGCCAGCGGACAAATAATGATGAGCGGGATTGAGAATAACCTGGATGCATTTATAAAGGCCCCGCGTATCATTATTGTTGCCTGTGGCACCAGCTGGCACGCAGGATTAATTGCCGAATACCTGATTGAAGAATTATGCCGTATACCGGTAGAAGTGGAATACGCATCGGAATTCAGGTACCGTAACCCGGTTGTGCACAAAGGAGATGTGATCATTGCTATTTCACAAAGCGGTGAAACAGCAGATACCCTTGTTGCCCTGGAAAGCGCTAAGGAAAAAGGAGCTTTTATTTTTGGCGTGGTCAATGCAGTAGGCAGCAGTATTGCGCGGTTAAGCAATGCCGGCGCTTACACACACTCGGGGCCGGAGATAGGTGTAGCGAGCACGAAAGCCTTTACCGGCCAGTTGGCCGTGCTTACCATGATGGCGCTCAAGATCGGGTATGCAAAAGGTACCCTCGACGAAACACGTTATCTGCAGCTGATCAAAGAACTGGAAGCTGTACCCGAAAAACTAAGAGAAATACTGCAGGATACCGCTAACATTCAACGCATAGCTGTAAAATATCAGGATGCTTCCGATTTTCTATTCCTGGGAAGAGGGTATAATTTCCCGGTGGCGCTGGAAGGCGCATTAAAACTGAAAGAGATCTCTTACATACACGCAGAAGGGTATCCCGCAGCAGAAATGAAACATGGCCCGATTGCATTGGTGGATGAAAATCTACCTGTCGTGTTTGTGGCCACCAAGGATTCTTATTACCACAAGATCGTATCCAACGTACAGGAAATAAAAGCCCGGAAAGGCAAAGTGATTGCGGTAGCCACCACCGGCGATGAAGTAATACCAGGCATGGCTGATGATGTAATGACCGTTCCTGATGCAGATGAGGTAATGGCCCCAATGCTCAGTGTGGTTCCGCTGCAGCTACTGAGTTATTATGTAGGGCTTGCCAAAGGTCTGGATGTTGACAAACCCCGCAACCTCGCTAAAAGTGTAACGGTAGAATAAGACAAGCAAAACAGGAAGATCCTATGTCGCAAAACATCATCAACCGCTCACCGCTTAGCGCTTTAGGCTACGATTTTATCAAAGCGCCTTTTCTTCCTAAGGGGAAGAGTGAATATTACCTGCGAAATATGCAGATCCGCAATGGCATCGAATACCGCCGCCTCACCGCGCACGAGATCGAGATGCTGGTACGCGCCGGTAATACCAGCGATGACTGGAACAACCTGCTGGTATCCGATGCATTTAATCCCGAGCTGGTTAAGAACTGTAAGTTTTACGGCCTGGTGCGTATCGGCAAACTGGAGCCGTTTTGCCTCGGGTTCAGCGACCTGAAAACCCCTGTGGGCCTATATAATTCAACGATTATCAGTTGCGATTTTGGAGATAATGTGGTAATAGACAATGTGAATTATCTTTCGCACTATATTATCGGAAGTGAAGTGATCATTACCAATGTGAACGAACTGGTTACAACCAACCACGCTAAATTCGGGAACGGCATTATAAAAGCAGGTGAAGAAGAAGATGTGCGTATCTGGCTGGAGATATGCAATGAAAATACCGGCCGCCGGGTAATGCCTTTTAACGGCATGTTGCCCGGAGATGCTTTCCTATGGAGCCGCTTCAGGAACGATCATGTTTTACAGGAAAAATTTAAATCATTTACCGAACAGAAATTTGATGACCGCCGCGGCTATTATGGAAAAATCGGCGACAGAACGGTGATCAAAAACTGCAATATCATTAAAGATGTTTGGGTTGGCACGGATGCCTATATCAAAGGCGCCAATAAATTAAAGAACCTGACCATCAACTCGGGGCCTGAAGGACGCACACAGATAGGAGAAGGCTGCGAGATAGTGAATGGTATTATTGGTTTTGGCTGTCGTTTGTTTTACGGAGTAAAAGCGATACGTTTTATCATGGCATCGCACTCACAACTAAAATACGGCGCAAGGCTGATCAATTCTTACCTCGGAAACAATGCAACCATCTCCTGTTGCGAAGTACTGAATTCGCTTATTTTTCCTGCACATGAGCAACATCATAACAATTCTTTTTTATGCGCCGCGCTGATAATGGGGCAAAGTAATATCGCAGCCGGCGCCACTATTGGTTCCAATCATAACAGCCGGGGAGCAGATGGAGAGATCATTGTAGGACGGGGTTTCTGGCCAGGTCTCTGTGTGAGCCTGAAACACAACTCCATATTTGCCAGTTTCAGTATACTCAGCAAGGGCGATTATCCCTCCGAATTAAATATCCCTTTCCCTTTTGCGCTTATTACCAATGATCTGGGTAAGGACCGCATTACCATCATGCCAGGTTACTGGTTCCTGTATAACATGTATGCATTGGCGCGTAATGCATGGAAGTATATTGACCGTGACAAACGTACCGAACGGATTCAGTTATTGGAATTTGATTACCTGGCGCCCGATACCATCAATGAGTTGTTTACTTCCCTCTCGCTGATGGAAACCGCCACCGGAAAAGCATATGCCAAAACAGTTACCGGCAATAAAAAAACAATGGATATTCATACCATTGGAAAAGAACTGTTGAAAACCGGAAACCCCACTGTTAATGAACTGGAAATCATTGCCGATAATATAGAAAACAGCAAAAGAGAAGCAGTACTGTTGAAGGTATTGCCAGCATATAAAGTATTTGAAGAACTGATCGTGTATTATGGTGTAACAGCAATACTGGGCCTGGTTAAAGCATATAAAATAAACTCTTTCGAAGAACTGCTTGCTGCACTTCCCGCTAAAACAAAACGTACAGAATGGATGAACATCGGCGGGCAACTGATACCCACAGAAGAACTCAATTTTTTAAAAGAGAGGATCCGCAGTGGTAAAATAAAGTCGTGGGACCATGTACACGATTTTTATCGCCAGCAGGGAGAAAAATATACTTCTCAAAAAAGGAATCATGCGTGGGCATCACTGGCAGATATAACCGGGATACAGCTGAAAAAAATGACCAGGGATCAGTTCAACGGCCTGCTTAACGCCGTACTTGCTACAAAAGAATGGATGACCAAAGGTATTTATGATTCAAGGGCCAAAGACTACGATAACTCTTACCGTAAAATGGTCTATGAAAGTATTCCTGAAATGGATGAAGTGATCGGCAAACTGGAAGATAACAGTTTTATCAAACAGCAACTGGCCGACCTGAGAATCTTTAAAAAAGAGATCACCGCTGTTCAAAAAAGATTGAAATTAAAAGCATAAAGCAGGAACGCAGTGTAAAAATCCACATTCCTGCCTTATACGCCGGCCTGTTTACAAGCGCAGTCCAACACCCAGCTGGATCTGCTGATTGGTCCATTTATCTTTACTGTCTATATCATTGATATTCTGCAACCCGATATTATAACGGGCATACAAAACTATTGGCGACAGGTTTATCTGCGCACCGAGTACAACAGAAAAATCACCACTTTTAAAAGCATTTTTTCCATTCTGCAAAAGGGTCTTGTCCTGGCTCAGCAGGATTCCGTATTGGGGTCCGGCATTTAAACTGAGTAAGCCGCCGGCAGTTGTATAGCGCAGGAGCACCGGGATAGATAAATAATCGAGCTTGATATTATTCTGCCCGTTAAAGGAAGCGCTCGTAACACCTGAACCGTATACCGCCTGGAAACTGGAAGGCTTACTGCTTGATTGGTTCCAGATCAGCTCAGGCTGGATGCCCCAGGTCTTGTTAAAATTGATCTCTGCAAAACCACCGAGATGGTATGACAGGTTAAACCCATCATCGAATGACTGACCCGAGATCTTATTCAGGTTAGCCCCGCCTTTGATACCGATTCTTAATCCCTGCGCATGTGATGCAATGGTGAAGGATACGAGCACCAATAACGATAATCCTAACTTCTTCATAATTTTAGTTTACGTGTTTAATTCAATGACCGTGCCAAAAACAATAAGCTCTTTTATTTTTTTAAAGAAGTTTATACATAAGATAGCCGGCAACACACAGGACAGCTATACCCGTATATCTGTTGTTAAGAGAACCCTAATAAAATTTTTTGAATTAAACTAAGTAAGTTCTATCAACGTGATCTCTGGTAAAATCCCGACCCGGCCGGGATAACCGATAAATCCATATCCACGGTTAACGTATAATTTCTGGCTGCCCTCTTCATACAGTCCCGCCCATTGTTTATACATCCATTGTACCGGGCTCCATTTGAAATAAGGATTTTCTATACCAAACTGCATACCATGCGTATGACCGGCCAGCATCAGATCGACCGAAGGATATTTTGTTCTTACCTCGGCATCCCAGTGACTGGGATCATGGCTCAATAATATTTTAAAGGGGATATGTTCCGTTCCGGGATAGGCTTCGTTCATTTTACCATATTTGGGGAATCTTCCTTTGGCGCCCCAGTTCTCAATGCCGAGAACTGCGATCTGTTGACCATTTTTTTCCAGTAAAACATGCTCATTCATCAGTAACCTCCAGCCAAGATCGGCATGCACCTGTTTTAACCTTTCCAGGTTCTCTGATTTTGCCTGTTTCGAGGGCCAGGAAACATAATCACCATAATCATGATTGCCCAAAGAGCTGAATACACCCATCGGAGCCTTTAACCGGCTAAAAACATCCATATAGGGAACCATTTCCTCAGCACGGTCATTGACAAGATCCCCGGTAAACAAAATCAGGTCCGCATTTTGTTTCAGTATCATGTCCACTCCATGATCCACCGCTTTCTTGTTCTCAAAACTGCCGCTGTGTATGTCGCTGACTTGTACAATCCGCAACCCTTTGAACGCAGCCGGAAGATTGCTAAAAGCAAGGGTCACTTTTTTTACCCGGTAATTGTATTTGTTGCGGAACCCATAAATAAAAGTGCCGAATAAGGTGCCGCCAAGACCCAATCCCAGCCAACTCATAAAAACAGAGCGCGGTATGGAGTTACCAGTGCCTGCCGCAGGTTTGGCGGGGGTCAGGAACAATTTGATGGTGATCCAGCTCAGTGCACGGCGCAGGTCATCTGCCAGGAAGAAAACAGACCCTACCAGTTTGGCAAGAAACAAACCCACCAGCAGGGCAAATATATAATTGCGGAAGATAACAGATTTCTGGAGGGTCATTATATAGGGGAAAGACAAAAGCGCTGTTAGTGTGAGGCCGGAAACCACCCAATACGTTACCTGTACGGCCATTCTTGTTCTCTCGCCGCTATGCTGCGTAACTGTTCGCAGGGCCTGGTAAACATACAGGTCTAATAATAACATGATAGCGGCTACGATCCACCAGGTGCTTGCATTTCTCATGAAAAAGGTTTTATCTGTTAGGGTAGACGATTAGTATCCTGGTTTATTGTAAAACCGGTGTATTCTCCTGATAACAGGTTATAAAGATACCGCCTGAAGTGAAGTTCCTGCCAAATAACGGGTTGTGCTTTGGTAACAAGGGTTGGATAATATTGTTTCGGCGGATGTGGCTGAAAGTGTATTTTTGACGACTTTCAAACGGAAGACCATTGTGTGTATATATTTTTCATCAAAAAAGCCCCTGTAGGGGTTGGGGGTAATTATGGCGAGAATTATTGGTGTAGCCAATCAAAAAGGAGGCGTAGGCAAAACCACTTCTGCTATTAATGTAGCGGCAAGCCTGGCTGTTCTGGAATTCAGAACATTGCTGGTTGATGCCGACCCCCAGGCCAATAGTACCACCGGGGTGGGTTTCGATCTTCACAATATCACCAACAGTCTGTACGACTGCATGGTAAATAATGTATTAGCCGCGGATGTGATACTGAAAAGCGATGTCCCCAATCTCGATATCATACCCTCGCATATAGACCTGGTAGGAGCCGAGATCGAAATGATCAATTATCCCAACCGGGAAAATGTTTTAAAAGGCATCCTGGATGTGATACGTGACCGGTACGATTTTATCATTATTGATTGTTCCCCTTCCCTCGGGTTGATCACTGTGAACTCACTGGTTGCGTCCAACAGCGTGATCGTTCCGGTACAATGCGAATTTTTTGCACTGGAAGGCCTGGGTAAATTATTGAATACCATCAAGATCGTACAGAACAGGCTCAATCCTGATCTGCAGATAGAAGGCATCTTAATGACCATGTATGATGGCCGTTTACGTTTATGTAACCAGGTGGTGAGCGAAGTAAGAAGACATTTTGACGAGATGGTCTTCGATACCATCATCCACCGTAACACGCGGCTAAGCGAGGCCCCCAGCGTAGGAAAACCCGTTATACTGTATGATGCCGAAAGTAAGGGCGCCATCAATTACCTTAACCTGGCCAAAGAAATACTGCAGAAAAACGGTATGACAAAGATGACGAACCAGGAAAGGATTATAGAGTGAAACAATTAATCATTACTAATGTCTACCCCGAAACAGAATAAAGATCTCATAGGAAAAGGGCTTCGTTCGCTGTTACAGAACATTGATGCCGATCTCAAAACCACTGCAGGCGCTTTAAAGAACGAGGTGATGGAACAGGTTACACATACATCGCGTATTGCACTGTCTGATATCCAGGTAAACCCCAAACAGCCCAGGAGGGATTTTGATGACCAGGCTTTAAATGAACTGGCAGCTTCCATCAAATTGCATGATATTATCCAGCCGCTAACCGTTACCAAACTGACTGGCGGCAAATACCAGCTGATAGCGGGTGAACGCCGTTTCCGGGCAGCTAAAATAGCAGGGTTGAAAGATATCCCGGCTTATATAAGACAGGCAAATGACCAGCAGCTGCTGGAACTCGCCTTACTGGAAAATTTGCAAAGGGAGGATCTGAATGCTGTGGAAATCGCCATCAGTTATAAACGGATGATGGAGGAACTCGATTATACACAGGAACAGGTAGCCGAAAGAATGGGTAAGGAAAGAAGTACGGTTACCAACTATATCCGTTTATTAAAATTACCGCCGGATATTCAGCTGGCAGTACGTAACGGAAGCCTAAGCATGGGTCATGCACGCGCCCTGGTGAATATTGATACCATCGATAAACAGCTTTTTGTATATAAGGAGGTGATACAAAACGGGCTGAGTGTACGGCAAACAGAAGAACTGGTACGCAAAATGTATACAGCCGAAAAAAATGGCGCTGTTAAATCTTCCGTAAAAACAGACCTGCCACCTGCTTACCGGAAAATTGAAGATAACTTGTCCTCACATTTCGGAACAAAAGTAAAAATGGTCCACAATAAAAAAGGATATGGAAGCATCAGCATCGAATACTATTCTCTTGAAGAACTGAATAAAATACTCGATGCCATGAATGTAACGGTGAGTTAATGTTCACATGAGATCATACAGGCTTTTCATATTATGTTTATTGCTCGCAGGTATCCTTGGCAGTTTATCGGCACAACCCGATAAGAAAACACTGTCAACCACTCCCCTGTTGTCTCCAAAGAAAGATACGGTCCGCGCTAAAACGGATACCTCCGGGATCATCACCATTAAAAAAGATACTGTTCCCAAACATAACCCCCGGATAGCCACACGCCGCTCTGCCATTATACCCGGCTGGGGGCAGGCATATAATAAAGAATACTGGAAAATACCGATCGTGTATGGGATCCTTGCTATTCCGGTAGGGTTTTATTTTTACAACAACAGCTATTATAAAAAAACAAAATTTGCTTTCGAAGCCAGGTTTAATGAATCGCAGGGGGATAGCAGTGGGGTATCTTCAATCGACCCGGAACTGGTGAACCTCAGCCTCAGTTCTTTACAGAACTACCGGAACTCTTTCCGGCGCGACAGGGATTATTCTATTCTCTGGTTTCTTGTGGCCTGGGCGCTCCAGGTGGCGGATGCAACTGTATTTGCGCACCTGAAGCAGTTTGATGTTACCGGCGACCTATCTATGGAGGTAAATCCCAGTTTCAACCAGCATACCGGAACACCCGGGCTTAGTCTTACCATGAGCCTTAAAAATCCGGTGCACAAACCGGTCAATACCCGTTAAAGGAATTACTTTCGTTCAAAACATATTCATCACAAAAACAGCGTTATGAGGATCGCTTTGATCGGTTACGGCAAAATGGGGAAAGCGATAGAAATGATCGCTGTTGAAAAAGGGCACGAGATCGTACTGAAGATCGATATTTCAAATGCCGCTGATCTTACTGTAGAAAATCTGGCCAAAGCAGAGGTAGCTATTGAATTTACAGGGCCGCACAGCGCTTTTGATAATATCCGTAAATGCCTGTCTGCAGGCATCCCGGTAGTAAGCGGTTCTACCGGTTGGTTACAGCAATGGCCGGAAATGGTCCGTTATTGTGAACAGCAACAGGGAACATTGGTGTATGCAAGTAATTTCAGTATCGGGGTGAACTTATTTTTTGAGTTGAATACTTACCTGGCCAGGTTAATGAGCACGCACCCGGAATATGATGTGTTGATGAAAGAGATCCATCATACAGAAAAAAAAGACGCCCCCAGCGGTACGGCTATCACTTTGGCAGAACAGGTATTGCAATATATTCCCGGAAAAAATATCTGGGTAAACCATGTTACTGCCAACCCGGGAGAACTGGGGATCGTTTCTGAACGGGTAGACCCCGCTCCGGGTACACATGCTACCAGGTATACTTCCCCGGTAGATGATATTGAGATCATTCACACAGCACATAACCGGACAGGTTTTGCCGGTGGCGCCGTATTGGCCGCTGAATTTACATCCGGTAAAAAAGGTGTTTTCAGTATGAAACAGGTACTGGGGTTATAAAAAAACCAGATTTTTTTATAACCGGGAAAAGAAACCTGATCCCAGCTCCCCAAAAACTGAATATTTACTTATCTTCCGCCCTTAGTATGCTATCCAAGAAAACGCAATATGCATTTAAGGCCCTCACCTTTATGGCAGAGCGGAAAAAAGAAGGGCCGGTCTTGATAGCAGAAATTGCCAAAAAGAAAAAGATACCGCTGAAGTTCCTGGAAAACATTTTGTTGGAACTCCGGAAAGCAGGTATCCTGGAAAGTAAAAAGGGCAAGGGCGGCGGTTACTTTTTTAAAGTTGAACCAAAAGATATCTCACTCGCCCGGGTAATGAGGTTAATAGAAGGTCCCATTGCTTTATTACCCTGTGTAAGCCTCAATTTTTACCAGAAATGTAAGGATTGCGATGAAAAAAAATGCGGGTTGAACAGGGTAATGTTACAGGTGAGAGACAATACATTGGCGATCCTGGAAAATAAAACAGTATGTGATCTTGTGAGCATATAAACGACACACTAACCAAACACAACAAACCAAACAGCTATGAAAAAAATCATTGTAATCTTTCTTTGTACATTCCTGGCGGGGGCCATCAGTGTAAAAGCGCAGGATATAGGACAGATCCTTTCAGGTTCTGCACCTGATGCAAACAAATATCTCCAGGGCTACCTTGAACCGTTTGGCAAGGGAGAAATAATGAATATGGGACGTGGCTGGTTCAATACGGCGCGTGTCCATAAAACCCTGGGATTTGATCTATCGATAAGCGCTCAATTGGCTATTATTCCAACTGCCGGCGAAACTTTTCATTTTGCCAATTCCGATTATTCTACTTTTAAACTGGGCAGCGGCGCCAGTTCAACAAATCTGCCAACTGCTTTAGGTCCCAAATCCGGTGATAGTATCTCGGTGAACACAACTGTGAACGGAAAGGCTGTGACTTATTCATTTAAATCACCTGATGGACTAAAAACCAATTTGAAAGATAGCTTTCATTTACCTTTTCTTGCCGTGCCATTGCCTGTTGTTCAGTTTGGAATTGGCTTGATTAAACACACTGAATTGAAAGTCAGATTTTTTCCTCAAACAGATTTCAAGGGTACATCTGTAGGTCTTTTTGGCTTAGCAGTACAACATGAGTTTGACTATCTCCCTTTCCTTAAAAAAGTTCCTTTTTTACACATGTCAGCATTGGTTGGTTTTAACAGTGTGAATGCAACCTCCGATTTAAAGAATAGTGGTATCCAGGGATCCAATCAAAAGGTAGCTTTCAAAATTTCCACCTTCACCGTGCAGGGAATTGCTTCGATAAAGCTGGCACTGCTGGAAATTTATACCGCCATAGGCTATACAACGGGTACCTCCAATGTTAACCTCAATGGTACGTATACGATTAATTATAAAGACAAGAACTCCGGCCAAACTGTGAGTAACACGGTTACAGACCCCATCGCATTGTCGTATAAAAACAGCGGTATTGCCAATACATGGGGAGCCCGCGTTAATTTCTTTTTCCTGAAAGTATTTGCTGACTATACCTTCTCATCACCATATAATGGTGCATCAGCCGGTTTTGCTTTAAGCTTCAGATAATTGCCAGATAATAAAACAAAAAAGGTTCATCGTTTTAGGTATTTCCTACAAACGATGAACCTTTTTCATTCAACTATTATTCATTATTAATTACTAATCATTAATGAATAATTGGCCCACCCAGGTTCTTCAGCATATCCGCCGCCATCTTTTCGAGGTTATATTTTGGTTTCCATCCCCAATCGCCTTCGGCAACAGTATCATCAATGCTTTGTGGCCAGCTGTCTGCAATGGCCTGCCGGTAATCGGGCTGATAACGCATCGCAAAACCGGGAATATGTTTACCGATCTCCGCACCGATCTCCTTAGGTGAGAAGCTCATCCCTGAAATATTATAAGAGGTACGGATAGATATCTTTTCGGCAGGTGCATCCATCAATTCGATCGTTGCCCGCAAAGCATCCGGCATATACATCATAGGCAGGTAAGTATCTTCTTTCAAAAAACACTGGTACGAACCGTTCTCCAATGCCTCATGAAATATTTCGATCGAATAATCGGTTGTGCCGCCACCGGGTTCTGATTTATAACTGATCAGCCCGGGGTAACGGATACTGCGCACATCAACGCCGTACCGGTTATGATAATAATTGCACCAGAACTCACCCGCATATTTGCTGATACCATATACTGTAATCGGTTCTATAATGGTTTGTTGCGGGCAGTTCTTTTTGGGAGAAGTGGGTCCAAACACGGCAATACTACTCGGCCAGTATACTTTATGCAGTTTTTCTTCCCGGGCAATATCCAGTACATTTAAAAGACCCTGCATATTCAGGTGCCAGGCCAGGTTCGGATTTTTTTCACCGGTAGCCGACAGGATCGCTGCTAACAGGTATATCTGGGTAATATTCTGCCGGATCACCTGTACATGCAACATTTCCTTGTTCATTACATCAAGGCTCACATAGGGCCCGGTACCTTTCAGCAGTGGGTTTTCTTCGCGCAGGTCAGAAGCGATCACATTGGCATCACCATACTTTTTTCTTAATGCCATGGTAAGCTCCACTCCTATCTGGCCAGAGGCCCCGATTACTAAAATCTTATCTTTACTGACAGCCATAGACGGGTATTATGAATAACAAAGAAAATGAAAATAACCTAATTTCGTGATCTGAAACCAAACTAGGAACATGATACCCAGCTTTCTCAACGATCTCTGCCGCTCCCAATCTTATGACCCTGATAACTTTTTCCTTATTGCGGGTCCTTGTGTGGTAGAATCAGAAGAATTGGTGATGGAGATCGCGGATAAAGTATCTGTCATCTGTAAACGGTTAGCCATTCCTTATGTATTCAAGGCAAGTTACCGTAAGGCCAACCGCACCAGTGCGGGTTCTTTTACAGGTATCGGCGATGACAATGGTTTATCCCTGATCAAAAAAGTGGGCGACACCTATCGCCTGCCTACCACTTCAGATATTCATGCGCATGAAGAAGCGGCTATGGCGGCCCCTTATATTGATATTTTGCAAATACCTGCTTTCCTGTGCAGGCAAACCGACCTGTTAATAGCTGCTGCGGAAACGGGTAAGATCGTGAACGTAAAAAAAGGACAGTTCCTTAACGGGCCATCCATGAAATTTGCGGTTGAAAAAATAAGAAAAGCAGGTAATGATCAGGTGATGCTTACAGAAAGAGGTAATACGTTTGGCTACCAGGACCTGGTAGTGGATTACCGTAATATTCCGTGGATGCAGGAACACCGCGTGCCTGTGATCATGGACTGTACCCATTCTTTACAACAACCCAATCAAACTTCGGGTATTACAGGCGGCAATCCGCAGTTGATAGGCACGATTGCCAAAGCCGCTATTGCTACAGGTGCAGATGGTTTATTTATTGAAACACATCCTAACCCTGCTGTTGCCAAAAGCGATGGGGCTAATATGCTGAAACTGGAACTGCTGGAGCCCTTACTGGAGAAGCTGGTAAAGTTGAAAAAGGCCGCGCTTTAACGCCAAATCTACCAATTTCGCAACGGGTTTCTTTTACCGGCGAGTATATAATTTTTCATGTTGATCCAGAAAGCGAGGATCATATACAGTATTACCGGCGACCCTAATGTGAGGAAGGATATGTAAATGAACCACATGCGTATGCGGGAAGAAGCAATACCAAATCTTTCGCCCAGTACGGCGCAAACCCCAAATGCCCTTGATTCGATAAATTCTCTTAATTTCTGCATCACTGGTTTCGTTTAATTGTATTACTGATCTTATAGTCAGTCTTACTACAAAGCTAACTAATAAAAATGTAAAAGAGTTTTTACCCAGCGCCCGTTTTCTCTTAAATTTGTGGCTCCCCGGACTCCGCCCGAACCATAAAAACAGAATATAAACATAGAAATTATGGCCTTCGACATTGAAATGATCAAAAAAGTGTATGCTGAAATGCCTGCGAAAGTAGACGCTGCCCGCAAAAACCTGGGACGTCCGCTTACACTTAGTGAAAAAATATTGTTCGCACACCTTCATGCCGACCAGGCATTTTCGGGTTTTGAAAGAGGTAAAAGTTATGTTGATTTTGCGCCCGACCGTGTGGCTATGCAGGATGCAACGGCACAGATGGCCCTGCTGCAGTTTATGCAGGCCGGCAGGCCCAAAGTGGCGGTTCCTTCCACTGTTCACTGCGATCACCTGATTACAGCCAAGGTAGAGGCTAAGCAGGATCTGCAGGTGGCCAATGCGGAGAGTAAAGAAGTATATGATTTCCTCGCTTCAGTTTCCAATAAATACGGTATCGGCTTTTGGAAACCCGGTGCGGGTATCATTCACCAGGTGGTGCTTGAAAATTATGCTTTTCCCGGTGGAATGATGATCGGAACGGATTCACACACAGTAAATGCAGGCGGCCTGGGTATGATCGCCATTGGTGTAGGCGGAGCAGATGCCTGCGATGTAATGGCGGGTCTTCCCTGGGAACTGAAGTGGCCCAAACTGATCGGTATAAAACTGACTGGAAAGTTAAGTGGATGGACCGCCCCCAAAGATGTTATTTTAAAGGTAGCCGGCATCCTTACCGTAAAAGGCGGAACCGGCGCCATCGTGGAATATTTTGGAGAAGGTGCACATAATATGAGCTGCACCGGTAAAGGCACCATTTGCAATATGGGAGCCGAGATCGGCGCCACCACTTCCACATTTGGTTATGATGACAGTATGAGCCGTTACCTCAAAGCAACCGGGCGCGAACAAGTGGCTGCCCTTGCAGACGGCATCAGCGCTTACCTGAATGCAGATAAAGAAGTATATGACGCGCCTGAAAAGTATTTTGATGAAGTGATTGAGATCAACCTAAGTGATCTGGAACCACACCTGAACGGGCCATTTACACCAGATCTGGCTACACCTATTTCAAAAATGAAAGAAGCCGCGGCAGCTAACGGCTGGCCAACAAAGATCGAAGTGGGCCTGATCGGCAGTTGTACCAACAGTTCCTATGAAGATATCAGCCGTTCAGTGAGTCTTGCGCGCCAGGTTCAGGCAAAGGGCCTGACCTTAAAAAGCGAGTTTACCATTACACCCGGCTCAGAGCAGGTACGTTTTACCGTTGAAAGAGATGGCTTCCTTGATGTTTTCAATAATATCGGCGCCACTGTTTTTGCCAATGCCTGCGGTCCCTGTATTGGGATGTGGGACAGGGTTGGGGCCGAGAAAAAAGAAAAGAATACGATCGTGCACAGTTTCAACCGGAACTTTGCCAAACGCGCAGATGGCAACCCGAATACAATGGCTTTTGTGGGATCTCCTGAACTGGTAACTGCACTGGCTATTGCGGGCGACCTGAATTTTAACCCGATCACAGATACACTCATCAATAATAAAGGCGAACAGGTAAAACTGGACGAGCCAACCGGGCAGGAATTACCCCCGAAAGGTTTTGCGGTAGATGACCCGGGTTACCAGGCACCCGCAGCAGACGGCAGTCATATCAGTGTGGCGGTAGCGCCCGACAGCAAACGGTTACAGATCCTTGCACCATTTGCTGCCTGGGAGGGTACCGACCTAAAGGGGTTAAAGTTGCTGATCAAAGCCAAAGGAAAATGTACCACCGATCATATCAGTATGGCCGGTCCCTGGTTAAAATTCCGTGGCCACCTCGATAATATCAGTAATAACATGCTGATTGGTGCGGTTAATTTTTACAATGAGAAAACAGATAATGTAAAGAATCAGCTCACCGGGCAATATGGTCCCGTACCGGCAACGCAACGTGCGTATAAGGCAGCGGGTATCGGAACCATTGTAGTGGGTGATGAGAATTACGGTGAAGGTAGTTCCCGCGAACACGCCGCCATGGAGCCGCGTTTTTTAGGCGTTCGTGCCATACTGGTAAAATCATTTGCCCGGATACACGAAACCAACCTGAAAAAACAGGGAATGCTGGCCCTTACCTTCCATGATAAGGCTGATTATGATAAGATCCAGGAAGATGATACCATTGATATCGACGGTCTTACCCGGTT
>JANXRX010000118.1 GCA_025352905.1 Bacteroidota bacterium
ATACAGGTGCTCCGAACGTTTGCGGATCATTTTACTATCATGCAGTATTTCCCTGATCATGCCCGCCACACGGTTCTGTCCTTTATGGTGTTTAACAATATTCAGTTCATAGGAATAATGATCATCAAACGCTTCCACCACTTCATTCGTCATAGCGGATAACATGGCCGACCACCCAAGCAGTTTGCGTGCCTGCAAAATATTCAGGATCCCGATCCCCGTCATGGCAGAAGTACCGTTCAGTATCGCGAGCCCTTCGCGTACATGTACAGAAAGCGGTTTGATAGCAAACTGCGCAAATATTTCTGAAGTGGCACAGACCTTGTCTTCAAAGATCACTTCACCTTCGCCAATCAGTACCAGGGCAAGGTGCGCAAGTTGAACCAGGTCGCCGCTCGCACCCACACCGCCATGTTCATAGATACAGGGTGTGATATTTTTATTGATGAGGATACACAGTAATTCAACCACATCTGTATGCACACCTGAGTAAGCCTGCATCAGGCTGTTAAGCCGGGCGATCATCAGCGCCTTCACCAATAACGGGGATAAAAGACTGCCGCTACCGGAACTATGACTACGGATAAGGTTATACTGTAATTGTAAAAGATCTTCTTCTTTTACCTTGTATTGGGCCATCGGTCCAAAGCCGGTATTGATCCCATAGATCAGCTTGTCTGCGGAGAAGGTCTGCAGGAAACGGAAATTCGTGTCGATCTTTTCCAGGGCGGCCTTGTCTAAAGAAATGTTTTTTTGTTTGAATACGATCCCCGCAAAATCCTCCAGCGAAAGCGCTCTTTGTCCCAAACTAATCATAGCAAAAACTGGTTTATGTTCGACCGTTAGTAAACAAGCTGCAAAAGTATCGAAAATACAGGGACTTGTGTTATTTCCGCAGGTCAATAAACCTTACCGGTTTCCGGCTCGATTCGGGAAAATGCATTTTCTGGAGCGTAGCGGCGTCAACATACTTAACGGAGGGGCTTACCCGTAAACGCGCCTGTAAATTGGCCCTGATCCGGTGATCGCAGGCTTCGCTGCTATCGGCAGGTAACAGGTGAAGCAATATTTCATCCAGCCCGATATCGTTTGAATACACTTCTACCACAAAATCGAGGATCTCATCCATTTCATTCAGCAGGTCGAACAGAGCCGGCGGGTACAAAGTGGTGCCTTTGAATTTAATCATCTGTTTTTTGCGTCCAATCACCGGAGATAAGCGGAGGGTATTGCGGCCACAGGCACAGGGTTCATCAAAATACATACAGATATCCCCTGTTTTATACCGGAGAAGCGGCATTCCTTCCACGCCAAGTGTGGTGATGGTTACCTCCCCGGGCATACCGGGTGCAACCGCCTGGTTATTTTCATCCAATAATTCCACGATCAGGAGATCGGGTTGCAGGTGGCCGCCCCGGCCCTCGCTGCATTCTGTAAATGCAGTCTGCATTTCCGTGGATGCATAAGTGGCATATAAGCGGATATCCCAGGCATCTGTTATTTTTTTACCCAATATATTAAGAGAGAAATCCGTGTTATGGATGTTTTCGCCAATACAGATCGCTTTTTTTACGGATGTAGCGCTAAGGTCTATCCGGTTCTCTTTTGCAAACTGGATGAGTTTCAGGATAAATGACGGCACGGCCACAATGGCTGTCGGTTTAAGCCTTTCGATCGTTTCCCATTGAAGGGAAGGAACGCCGGGGCCCAGCCGAATAATACCCGCACCCAGTTTGCGCAGACCCGAATAATAGGCTATCCCTGCCATAAATTGCCTGTCGAGCGTCAGCATCAGCTGGTAAATATCATCGGCCGATCCATCTGCACAAACAAAAGAAGCATATTCATTATACGCGAGACGCTTTAAATCATTCTCAGTTAGTGCTATCGTAACCGGGCTGCCAAGGGTACCCGAAGTAGATGCATATTCAATGATCCGGCTGGCGGGCACACAGATAAAATCCTGGTTCCGCTGCTGGATATCCTCTTTACCGGTAACGGGTATTTGGGAGAGATCGCTGATCGTTTTGATCGAATCGATATTGATCCCATTTTGGGCAAACAGTTGCTGGTAATAAGGAGAGTTGGCGATAAGATACGATAAGAGTTCCTGCAGTTTTTGTTGCTGCGTGTCTTGTATCTCATCAGCCGATGGATATTGTTTTTTCTGGCGTTCCATGCTTATTTTCCCTGGTTATAGCTGCTACGGTTAGGACTATGGTGAAATTCGTGGATTTAGGTTACAATCCGTTATTTTTAAGCCACAAACTGCCATATGCCAACCAAAGACCTCTCCCTGCAAACAAATACCCGTCGCGAGTTTTTTTATACAACTTCGTTAGCCTCTGCGGCCTTTTTTTTAGCCGGCCGCTCCGCATGGGCAGGTGAAACGATCCGCTCCTTTGGAATGGGCCCTGATTCAAAGTTTCGTGGTGTACAGATTGGCGCGATCACGTATTCTTTCCGCAGCATGCCGGGTAACCCGGAGCAATTGTTACAATACTGTCTCGACAGCCATATCAGCGCCATTGAACTGATGGGCGATTCAATTGAGGACTATGCAGGCAAACCGGTAAACAGTTTTAAAATGCCGCCAAGGGTTAACGGGCAGGCACCGCAGTTAACGGATGAGCAAAAGGCACAGGTAGCTGCGTACCAAAAACAGGTAGCGGAATGGCGGGCGGGGGTTTCGATGGATCCGTTTGAAACCATTCGCAAAATGTATAACAAAGCCGGTGTTTCTATTTATGCATTCAAGCCCAATGCATTGAATGCAAACAATACCGATGCCGAAGTGGAATATGCTTTGCGCGCCGCGAAAGCTTTGGGAGCAAAATCGGTTACGATAGAATTGCCCACAGATCCCTCACAATCCAAACGTTTGGGCGACCTGGGCGAAAAGCATAAAATATATATCGGATATCATGCACACCTGCAGGCTACGGATACTGCCTGGGATACGGCACTTGCACAATCACCCTATAATTCCATGAACCTTGATTGCGGGCACTATATCGCGGCAGGTGGTAATAATACCAAAGAAAGTTTACTGGCACTGATAGAAGCAAAGCATGACCGCATCACCAGTATCCATATCAAGGACCGCAGAACAAAAGAGAACGGCGGTAAAAATATGATTTGGGGACAGGGAGATACGCCGTTAAAAGAGATCCTCAGTTTGCTGAGAGATAAAAAATACAAGTTCCCTGCAACCATTGAACTGGAATATGATATCCCTGCCGGGTCAGATGCGGTACAGGAGACGAGGAAGTGTGTGGAATATGCAAAGAATATATTGGAAGGTTGAGAGGCAAGGTTTTTCAACACAGAGGCACGGAGATCACGGAGGTTCACAGAGAATCAGGATTTCATCGCATACATCACAATATTCATCGCAAACTTTGTATTGTCTTCGGCCAGGAAACGCTTGTTTCGGAAATCATAGTCCCATTCGCAGCCATAATCTTTATTACTATATAGTACAGCGATGCGGCCATTGATGGTAATGGCTTTGAGGTAATCGTGTATCAGGTCATCGCCCCATCCATTCAATTCAAAAGAAGTATTGGGCGGGCCTTTTTCAAACGTGAAAAAAGAGCGGTACAGTTCATGATTGTTCGGGATCTTTTTTAAGGCATCGGCCCCGAACAGGGTAGCCATCTGCGCCTCAAACGATTTGGCAAACAGGCCATCAATATCATGGTTGCAATCATCCACAAATACAAATCCGCCGTTCTGAACATATTTCTTAAAATTCACGGATTCCTGTGTATCAAACTGCACCAGTTTATGACCGCTCAGGTATGTGAAAGGCGCCTGGTAAAGATCATCGCTGCCAAGTTCGATCACTTTCTCCTGCAGGTCAACCGGAATGGTCGTGTATTCGATCAGCGAGTTGAGCACATTGGAG
>JANXRX010000120.1 GCA_025352905.1 Bacteroidota bacterium
TAGTGTATCCTTTACAAATGAATGAAAAACACCGGGGAAAACTCCCCGGTGGGACTGCCATTAGTCGCTATAATACCCAAAAAAGTATTTAAATCCGTGTTCAACTGTCCTGAACTGTCTGTTCCTGTTTCACAGACTTTATTTTCCGACTGCCAGATAGTGATCGGAGAATGTAAGGAACTGGGCCAGGAACGGGTGTATGCGGGCCGCTATGCTGCCGGAAAGCAAGCTCCCGTCTATCAAGGCAGTTTCAATAGGGGGAAACACGGTAGTTCCCAGATCTTTTTTACCTAATAACCGGTAAACGTGGCCTGAGCTCATGCCGCCCATGAACATTCCTCTTGCATCCTGCCATCCATCGCTTTTTTCACCGGCGCTGATAAATACGGGTCGCGGTGCGTACATAGCTACCAGTTCATGCGAATCAACCGGCATATCGTTCCGGTTAAATACCCGGTAAACAGGATGCATCGTGTATCAATGCATCCTGTTGCAGGTTGTGTAAAACAATTTAAGGTTATTAAAGATCAATATCCCGGGTTTTGCGGGAATTTAGGTCCTTCCGTAACCGCATCTATCTGGGCCTGAGGTATCGGGCGAAGCATATGCGTTGGCTTTATATTCGCACCGGCTTCAACGGGGTTCCAGGTGGTTACCCTTGCAACCAATGCTCTGGTACGAACCAGGTCGAGCCAGCGTAATCCTTCCGCATAAAATTCGCGGGTGCGTTCATCTAAAATATAATCAAGTGTTACCTGCGCCGGTGTGATCGTAACGGCCGTAACCGCTGCAGCGTTCTGGGCAGCCGTATTCGTTGTTTTGAATGCTGCCCTTTGCCTGATTACATTGATCATGGCTGCGGCATTTACAAGGTCGCCCGATTTAAAATAGGCTTCTGCAGCCAGCAGGTATACATCAGAGAAGCGGTACAAGCAAACAGGACGTGTAGATGGGTCATTAAAGTTCGCAGCGGCCCGGCTTGGATCGTCAAATTTTTTCACAACCGGGAAATAATTCGCATCCTGCAGTTTTGGCGGGATGATGATCCCTTTAAAAGGAACGCCATTATTACTTTGCGGTGCACCCGTTACGTCGAATGGCGGTAACCAGATGGCCGTATCCACACCCACGGTTAACGTACCCCTTGTTCCGGTTATGTTGGCCGTATTGGAAATGAATACTGTCTGGAAGGTCTTGTCAAAACGGGAATCATTTACCCTGTCTGCAAAAGCCTGGTTAATAATATAATTAGTGGTATTTACACCGGCACTTAATATGCCTGAATTGGGTCTTGTACGTATAAAAGGCCGGCCATTGGCCACATCCCTTGTCATCATGGCGCTTCCGGAAGTAGCCAGTACACCCGAGGCATTAATCGCAGCATTCACACCCAATGTAGGATAGTTGAAACGGAACAACCAGGGTAGCAGGTTTTGTGCAGCACCACCTGCGGCGCCGCCGCCAACTACGTACTGGCCATATTTTACGTCGATGCTGTGATCGCTTACAAACAATACTTCCTTACCATAATCATTGGCAGGTTTAAAAGCATCTGCATAATCGGCCCAGAGATCAATTCCATAGGTTGCTTTATTAGTGATCAGGTCGGCAGCGATTGTGGATGCCTGTGTAAAATCCGATGCGGTATTGTTTAACCATCCCCTTGTCAGATACACTTTGGCCAGCAGGTATTTGGCAGTTGCCTGGGTAGCTGCTTTGCCTAAGAAAGGCGCTGTTACCTGCGGACTGAGATTCGCTGCTGCATCTGTGAGATCTTTAATGATCTGGGCGTATACATCACCCACCGGCTGCCGGGAATCAGCTGTTGATGCGGAAGTGATAAATGTTAAGTGCAAAGGCACATCGCCAAACATCTGGGCCAAATGAAAATACCAGAATGCACGCAGAAATTTTGCCTGTGCAAGGTATTGTTGTTTGGTAGCCGCCGGCAGATCCACTGTTTGGCCAAACTGCAGTACACCATTCAATGTATTGATATCCTGGTAAGCAATGTTCCACATACCGCCATTCATATCATTACCTGATAAGCCATTGTAGGTATAAAAATTAGTACCACTGGCGCTGGCGCCTTTTAAATGTTCGTCTGTGCCTGCAATCAATTGTGCTGTAAATCCTTCTGTACCCCACAAACTGCGCAGGTCGTTATACACACCGGATATACCACCCAATAACCCGCCCGCTGTTCCAAAAAAGGAAGGGACGATCTGTGACTGGGGGTGCTCCTCTAATATTTTATTACAGGCAGGAGCCACAACCAGTGCGGCCGCTGTAATAAGAAAGGATATTTTACGATTCAGTTTCATAATTATCGTTTTAAATAGTTAGAATTTTAGATTTACACCGATGTTGAACTGGCGGGTTGACGGGTTATTTGCATTCACGCTGATCTGGCGGTTACCGGTACCGGTTGAACTGCTGCCGATAGTTTGTTCGGTAACACCACCACCATACCCATTTCCTTCAGGATCGATACCCAGACCTGCCCTTACAAAAGGTGAATAGAGAATGAATGGATTCTGCGCTGTTACATAGATCCGGAAGGAATTGATACCTGCTTTGTTCAGGAACTTCGATGGAACCGTATATCCAAAATTGATACTACGCACTTTGATAAAGGAACCATCCTGGTATCCAAGTGTGGATGAATACATGAACCTGTCTGTACTTGCATCAGGTTGCGGAAAATCGTTGGTAGGATTGTTCGCTGTCCAGTAATTCACTTTCAGCTGGTTAACCCGGCTCTGCATAAAGAACGGAAATCCGTTTGCGCCACCATCTGCGGTAAGATAGGGAACCAATACTTTCATACCCATCCGTGCAAATATGACAACTGAAAGATCAAATCCTTTATAAGAGATACGGTTGGTCATACCACCTGTCCATTTAGGCTGGTAATTACCAAGGATCTGCCTGTCATCTGCCGTGATCTTTCCATCGGGCTTACCGTCGTTAAGCGGCCCGTTGATATCTTCAATCCTGATCTGTCCGGGTTTTTGAACAGGTGAGGTTTGTGTAGTCAGTCCGGGATCTCCGGTTTGCCAGATGCCTATCTTTTTCAGGTCATAGATAACCGTTAACGGCTGTCCTACAAACCATCCGTTCACAGGATCTGCTTTCAGGTTAGGGTCCTGCAAGGCAACGATCTCTTCCCTGCTCATAGAAAAATTAATATCGGTTGTCCAGGTAAATCCGTTTTTACTTTGAATATTCACACTGGTAAGACTGAGTTCGATACCATGTCCTTTTGTTTTACCTGCATTTACGGTTGTACTGCCCGCACCGTTACTGGCCGGTAAGGTCAACCCCAATAGGATATCGCTTGTGCGTTGATCATATACCTCCAGGGTACCTGTGATACGATTCTTCAATACGCCGAAATCAAGCCCCACGTTCCATTGTGAGGTAGACTCCCAATGCAGTGAGTTATTGGCAAGCGTGGTTACGAGATAAGCAGCCTGCTGTCCTGCGGTTGTTGTTCCGAAATTATAAGTACTCGTACTCAATGCACCCAAAGTTGTGTAAGGGGATACACCCTGGTTAGAGGTTTTGCCCCAGCCGGCCCTTAATTTAAGATTGGAGAAAAGATGGTTGTTCTGCATAAATCTTTCATTGCTAATGTTCCACGCAGTTCCGATAGCCGGATAAGTATAATACTGGTTGCCCGGTGATAATACAGAAGCGCCGTCACGTCTTACCGTAGCCGTAATGTTGAACCGGTTATCAAAACCATAGTTCAAGCGCGCCATATAGGATATCAACCCTCTTTCTGAGAAACTACCGGTACCCGTGATCGGGTTTGCAGCAAGACCCAGGTTCGAGTTCAGGATATAGTCAGCAGGGAAATTCGTTCCTGTAAAGCTGCTGCTTTTATCATGGTTCTTTTGTGTACTGAATAAACCTGTTACCGTAAGCCTGTGTTTTTGTGCAAAAGTTTTATCGTAAGTCAACAGGTGCTCAATAGTATATACCCATGATTCTGCATTAGCCGCAGTGGCGCTGGCAGATGCGAGGGATGTATTTGTATTTACATAGTTATTCGGACCGGTATAATTATCACTTTGTGTCTGGCTGAAATCAAGCCCCACATTCAACCTGTATTTTAAATTATTGATGATCTGTACTTCGCCATATAAACTATTGAACGTACGGAAGCGACGTGTTCTCGCAAGAATAGCTGCTGCATCGGAAATGAGGGTCAATGGGTTAATAAAAGCCGCATCGGTTGATCCTGTCAGTGGGTTGATATTAACCGTACCATCAGCATTGTAGGGAGATGTGAGTGGGCTCAGCCTGATCAGGTTACCCGGTACACCGCTTCCCCCTGGCGTGTTGTTGTAGGTGAGGGTATTGAGGCTACTCAATCCTACTTTAACGCGGTTACTCACTCTGTGGTCAACAGAGGTCCGTATTGTATACCGTTCAAAACGTTGGTTAGGTATGATCCCTGTTTCATTAAAGTATCCCAAACCCAATCCAAACTGTGTAGCTTCCGAACCGCCTGAAACGCTTACTTCATTACTGGTGGTAAAACCATGTTTGTAAATCAGCTTCTGCCAGTCGGTATTGGTTCCGTTGGCAATGCCCTGCAGTTCGGCAGGCGTAGCGCCATAAGAACTGGTTCCTGAAGGTTTGGCCGCTTCCAGTTTAAAGGCAGCATATTCAGGACCGCTGAATACTTTGAATTCATCCAGGATACTGGTGATACCATAATAAGAGTTATAACTCGTGATCGCTTTGCCGGTTCTTCCTCTTTTGGTAGTGATCAGCAATACACCTCCCGAACCCCTCGAACCATAGATCGCAGTAGCCGATGCATCTTTTAAAATGTCGAGACTAAGGATATCATCCGGGTTAAGGTCATTCACACTTCCGCCAAACGGAATTCCATCAACTACTAATAATGGCTGATCAAGTCCGTCAGACTGGCTCTGGCTGGTAGCCAGCGAACGGTTACCACGGATCCGGATCTGTCCACCACCACCGGGTGTGGAACTGTTACTAACGATATCAACGCCTGCAGCGCGACCTTTCAGTTCACTGATCACATTTGCGGTAGGTACTTCCTGGAGGGTTGCACCTGTAACCGTTACTACGGCGCCGGTAACATCTCTTTTCCGCTGGGTACCATATCCTACTACAACCACCTGGTCAAGTTCTTTATTTACCTGCAGCAGTTGTACGTTCACTACCGAGGTGGCGCCGGATATTTTATATTCTCTCAAATCGTATCCCACATAAGAGATCACCAGGGTCGCGTTATTGGCAACGGAAATGGAAAAATCTCCTTTTGCGTCTGTGTTCACGCCGGTATTGGTTCCTTTTACCAGGATAGAGGCGCCGGAAATGGGGTCTCCTTTTTCATTGGTAATATGCCCTTTCACTATTTTTTTCTGCGTCTGGGCAATCGCATGGTTCTGTGGTATGATCACCACGAGGGCAGCTGATAAGAACAGTGCCATACCTATGCGTAAAGCATTTGCCGATGCGTATGATCCTTTTCTTTTCTGCTGCCGCGCAAGCAATAATTTCATAAGAATAATTTTTAAGATTAATTATAGAATAGCCGTTACCACTGTCCTGAGGACGGGTTTCGTTACCGTTTTGGTAACGCAGTTTGACATGTATGAGTGGGATTAACTTGTGTTCATAAAGCAATCGTGGGTTAGGAAGGATTAGTATTTAGGTTTATTATGGCTGTTTTTATAATAATTGGAATCGGTTGCATTAAATAACGTATTCGTTATCAATGAGTTATTAATTTTTTATGTGACTATTTTTATTGAGCAAAGAAGGCCTGATTCAGGTTCTCTCTCTTCGGTAAGGTTTACGCCTGGTAGAAATTCTTTTTTCCTGCGATGATTTTTACTCGCCGGAGAGACGCTAACAGCGAAAAAGTTTTCTTGAAAATATTTCTGAGTGATAACCGGTGATATGCAATGAGAATGCGTGTTCGCGGAATAATTATTCGTGCAGAAACCGTGGAAGTGCAGGCCTGTACTGGGTTTACCGTGAAATATGTTTGGCATTTTCTGCATGGCAACAATCGTTATTGGCATTCGAAAACCGGGTGATCCTGTTATCGAAATACTAATATCAGAAGAATATTTGATAATGCAACCGATTGCATTATATTTTTTTTGAAATAGTTTATCTTGTCATCAAAGCAACCGTTGCAACATGTCTGAGGAAAAAGAGGTCACTATTTATGATATAGCCCGCCTGCTCAATATATCCGCCGCTACCGTAAGCCGGGGGTTAAAGGACGATCCCGTTATTAATAAGAGTACCCGAAAGAAGATCCAGGACCTGGCCAAAGAGCTTGGCTACCGCTCCAATACATTTGCCAGCAACCTCCGGAAGAAAAAAACCAATACCATCGGGGTGATCGTGCCCCGATTGAGCAGCTATTTCATGGCGCATGTGATCGCAGGTATGGAACATATCGCCACGAATGAGGGCTATGACCTGGTCATCAGCCAATCACTCGAAACCCTCAAAAAAGAAATTGCCAATGCCGAAACCATGTTCAATAACCGGGTAGACGGCCTCCTGGTCTCGCTTTCCTGCGAAACAGAGAACCTGGATCATTTTGAACCATTTATCCGCAAGGGCATTCCGCTTATCTTCTTCGACAGGATCAAGGAACACAGCCGCTGTATGGGTATCATCATAGACAATTATAAATCGGCCTATGAAGCCACCAAACACTTACTGGATAATGGTTACAGGCGCATCATGCATATAACAGGCAATCTCACCTGCACCGTATATGCCGAAAGATGGAAGGGATATAAACAGGCGCTGAACGATTATAAGATCACACCGGATCTTAAAATGCTGGTCATTAAAGATCTTAGTGAAGAAGCAGGGATGGCGGCCGCCGCCTATATCCTGAAGCTGAAACAAAGACCCGATGCGGTTTTTTGCGCCAACGATGCCTGTGCCATTTATTGTATGCGCACATTAAAACAGGCAGGCATAAAGATCCCGGAAGAGATCGCTTTCGTAGGTTTTAATAATGACCCCATGAGCAAGGTGGTAGAGCCCAATCTGACTACGGTCAATTACCCGGGTTATGCAATGGGCGAGGCTGCTGCCACACAACTGATCAACCACCTGAATGGTATTTCGAGTATCACCGCCACCAATATCATTGTTCTTCGTTCAGAACTCATCACCCGTGAATCATCGCGTAAAAAGAAAGTAAAAAGCTGAGCCTTTTTTTTATTTTACGCCTATATTGCAACCGATTGTAATTATGAGCCGGGAAAAAGAGATAACGATCTACGATATTGCCAAACAACTCGACCTATCGGCCGCCACGGTGAGCCGTGGCCTGAAGGACCATCCCGCTATTAACAAGCATACAAAGAAAAAAATAGCTGACCTCGCCGCCAAACTGGGATACCGCTCCAACAATTTTGCCAGCAACCTCAGAAAACAACGCACCAATACCATTGGTGTAATGGTACACGAACTAAAGAGCCAGTTCATTACTTCTGTACTGGCCGGTATTGAGAAAGTGACCACAGAAGCCAACTACGACCTGATCATCGCTCACTCATCAGAAACATATAAAAAAGAAGCGGCCAATGCGCTGAATCTTTTTCACAAGCGGGTAGATGGTGTGATCGCTTCCCTCGCTTTTGATACGGAAAACCTTGCACATTTCGAGCCATTTGAAAGAAAAGGGATCCCGGTTATTTTCTTCGACCGCGTTTTTGAAGAAAGCGACGGCACCAAAGTGGTGATCAATAATTTCAAAGCCGGGTATGAAGCCACTTCACATTTAATAGAACAGGGATGCAAACGTATAGCCCATATCACTGCAAGCCTGAAAAGGAATGTGTATTCAGAGCGTCTGAGGGGATATAAACTGGCGCTGGCCGAGCACGGCTTGAAATTCAATGAAAAACTGGTCTTTCTCAATGACCTCAGTGAAGAAGCCAGCAGGAATAACACTAAAAAAATACTGGCACTGCACCCATTACCGGATGGCATTTTTGTAACCAATGATTTTTGTGCGGCCGTATGTATACAAACCCTGAAAGAAGCCGGTATCCGTATCCCGGAAGATATCGCTATTGTGGGTTTTAACAATGATGTGATCAGCAAGATTATTGAACCCAAGTTAACCACCATCAATTACCCCGGACTTGAGATAGGCGAGATCGTTGCACGTAATCTGATCGATCACCTGCAGGGTAACTCGGATATCACCCTTACCAATACCATTATCATAAAATCAGAACTGATCGTACGTGCATCATCATTGAAGAAAAAGAAATAGGTTGTTAATCGTTGCAATATGAAGACAAAATGGTTCTTGCCGGTATGTATGATCCTGTGTTTGGGGCAATCCTATGCACAGTCCTTCATAACTGATAAGAAAGAAACGGGGTCATTTACTTTATCGGGCCCGCTACAGCGCACTTCCCTGCTTATTGATGCGAAAGATCACTGGCTGGTACAGAAAGCAGCTGGATTTTTACAAGCGGACCTGGAAACTGTAACTGGTAAAAAACCTCTATTGAACACTTTGCGTTCCACCGCTAAAAATATCATTATCATCGGTTCGCTCGACAGGTCCTCACTAATAGCTGAACTGGTAAAAAATAAAAAGATCAATGTTGATGGGATCAAAGGCAAATGGGAAGCCTACGAGATACAGGTGGTAAACCATCCTTTCGCCGGCGTTGACAATGCCCTGGTGATAACGGGTAGTGACCGAAGAGGAACTGCGTTCGGTGTTTTTGAATTATCGCGGCAGATCGGCGTATCGCCCTGGTACTGGTGGGCAGATGTGCCTGTGAAGAAAAGAAGTGAATTGTATGTAAGCAATAACCTCCACATCCTGGATAAGCCTGCTGTCAAATACCGTGGCATATTTATTAATGATGAAGCACCTGCGTTTTCAGGCTGGACAAAAGAAAAATTCGGCGGGGTAAACCATACTGTGTATGAAAAAGTATTTGAATTATTACTACGCTTAAAATCAAATTATTTGTGGCCGGCTATGTGGGGCAATGCGTTTGCTGATGATGATACGTTAAACCCTGTGCTGGCGGATAAATATGGTATCGTGATCAGCAATTCGCATCATGAACCGATGCTGCGCGCCCAACAGGAATGGAAACGGTATGGCAAAGGCGCCTGGAACTATCAAACCAATGATTCGGTTTTAAGGGCATTCTGGCGCAAAGGCATTGAGCATATGGGTACACATGAAAGCGTGGTGAGCATTGGTATGCGTGGAGATGGGGATATGCCGATGACACAGGGAAGCAACATTGCGTTACTGGAAAAGATCGTTGCCGACCAAAGAAAGATCATCGCAGAGGTTACGCGTAAACCCATCACGGCAACGCCGCAATCATGGGCATTGTATAAAGAAGTACAGGATTATTATGATAAGGGCATGCGTGTGCCGGATGATGTTACCCTTTTATTGTGTGATGATAACTGGGGTAATCTGCGTAAACTGCCCAAACTAACGGATGCACCGCGTAAAGGTGGCTATGGCATCTACTATCATTTCGATTATGTTGGCGGACCGCGTAATTACAAATGGCTGAACACTAACCCGCTGCCAAGGGTTTGGGAACAGATGCACCTGGCTTATGAATATAATGTAAGGGATATATGGGTAGTGAATGTGGGTGATATCAAACCGATGGAATTCCCGATCTCATTTTTCCTGGATTATGCATGGAACCCTGATAAGATCCAGGCAACCGACCTGGAGTCCTATACACAGAAATGGGCCGCCGCTCAATTTGGCAGTAAATATGCTGTTGAGATAGCCGATATTATTTCGAAATATGCAAAATACAATGGGCGCCGCAAACCGGAATTACTGGATGCCAATACCTACAGTCTCCAGAATTATAAAGAGGCGCAAACAGTAACGGATGATTACAATGACCTGCTGGCCAGGGCAGAAAAAATAAACAACTCATTAGCTGCCGAATATAAGGATGCGTATTTTGAACTGGTATTACATCCGGTTAAAGCCTGTGCCAACCTACAGGCGATGTATACCGCCGTTGCTTATAATCGTTTATTCGCATCAAAAAAATGGATCATCGCAAATAAGCAGGCAGATAAGGTAAAAGAATTATACCTGAAAGACTCACTGATCTCCCTTGAATACAACAGGATAGCCAACGGAAAATGGAACCATATGATGGACCAGACCCATATCGGCTACACGTACTGGCAGCAGCCTCCTTTTAACCGTATGCCGGCAGTACAGTATGTACCGGTAGATTCTGCCGAGGAACAGGCTACCCTGATCACCGGTAAAAACACCACAGCCGAATACCTCGTTCCGAAAAACAGCAATGGCAATATTTTTTATGAGCAGGATGGCTATGTTTCCATCGAAGCGAATCATTTTACAAAAGCGGTCAACGGAACCAACAGCAACTGGCAGGTATTGCCTGATCATGGCCGTACCGGCTCGGCTATTACTAGCCTGCCGGTTACCGCAGCGGCCCAGGTTGCCGGCGGCGAATCGCCGCGTCTTGAATACGAGATCTATGCCTATGATTCAGGATCAGTGAAACTGCAGGTCTACTTATCGCCTACGCTGAATTTCCTGAATGATGCCGGCTTACAGTATGCAGTATCCATAGACAATGAAACACCGCAGACCGTTGTTATCAACAAAGACGATAACAACACAAGAACATGGGAAGGATGGATGGCAAACAATATCATTCTCAAATCAACCGCTCACAGGATACAGGGTTCGGGTAAGCATGTATTGAAATTCTGGATGGTTAGCCCGGCAGTAGTATTGCAGAAACTGGTGGTTGACCTGGGTGGCGTAAAACAAAGTTATCTCGGACCACCTGAAACAAGATTTGACATAAAGTAAAATTGATTACATAAAAAACAAGACCATGCTACCAGCTAACCGTTTACCAGTTAAACAATTCAATACAGTATTATCAGTGGTATTGTGCCTGGCTATGCTAACCGCATCTGCGCAAAAAGGTACATTGAAAAAGACACCCATTTCACAGCCATTGGTTACGCATATTTACACAGCCGACCCGTCTGCTCATGTATTCAATGGTAAAATTTATATCTACCCTTCACATGATTTTGAAGCGGGGATTAAAGAAGACGATCTGGGAAGTCATTTTGCCATGCGTGATTACCATATCCTTTCCATGGATTCGGTTGGCGGTAAAGTAACTGATAACGGTGTAGCGCTGGATATAAAAGATGTTCCCTGGGCTGGCCGGCAAATGTGGGCTCCCGATGCAGCATTCAAAGACGGTGTTTATTATTTGTACTTCCCCGCAAAAGACAAAACCGATGTGTTTCATATCGGCGTAGCAACCAGTAAAAGTCCGGTTGGCCCGTTTAAAGCAGAAAAGGAACCCATAAAAGGGAGCTATAGTATCGATCCCTGTGTGTATAAAGACACAGACGGAAGTTATTATATGTATTTTGGCGGAATCTGGGGAGGTCAGTTACAACGCTGGGCAACAGGTAAGTATGATGCCAATGCAAAACTCCGCACCGCCAATGAAGAAGCCATCATGCCAAGGGTTGCCAAATTAAGCGCCGACATGAAAAGCTTTACAGAAACACCCAGGAATGTAAAGATCACAGATGCGCATCGGAAGGTATTCCTGGAATCGAATAATGACAAACGTTTCTTTGAAGCAGCCTGGATGCATACCTATAAAGGCAAGTATTATTTTTCCTATTCAACCGGCGATACACATTATATCAACTACGCCATGGGCGACAGTCCTTATGGCCCGTTTATTTACAAAGGCGTGGTGCTAAAACCGGTGGAAGGATGGACAAACCATCATTCTATTGTAGAAATAAAAGGAAAGTGGTATCTTTTTTACCACGATACACAGCTTTCGGGTAAAACGCACCTGCGGAATGTAAAAGTTACTGAATTACACTACAATGCCGACGGAACGATCATACCCATTGATGCCTATCGCTAAATCATTCATTACCAAAACAAATCCGGAACATGAAAAAAACGATCCTGCTTGTCGCTCTATTCATCTCTTTTGCCGCCACCGCACAAAATGATATTGTGTTGCAGGCCGACAAAGGAAAAGATATCATCAACAAAAACATCTATGGCCATTTTGCGGAACACCTGGGGCATTGTATCTATGGCGGGTTGTATGTGGGTGACAATAATAAAAAGATCCCCAATAAGGACGGGATCCGTTTAGATGTGATCGAGGCATTGAAAAAACTGAAAGTGCCGGCACTGCGCTGGCCGGGTGGTTGTTTTGCAGATACCTATCACTGGAAAGACGGCGTGGGTCCGAAAGACAAAAGACCCTCTATGCTGAATGTATGGTGGGGCAATGTAAAAGAAGACAACAGTTTTGGCACCAATGAATTTTTGAACATGTGCGAGATGCTGGGTGCGGAACCCTATCTCAGCGGTAACGTGGGCAGCGGTACGCCGCAGGAATTATCTGACTGGGTAAAATATACGATCCATCCCAACGGAAGCAGCCCTATGCCGGATCTGCGCCAGCAGAATGGCCGTGCCAATCCCTGGCATGTAAAATACTGGGGCATCGGCAACGAAGCATGGGGTTGCGGTGGCAATATGAAACCGGAATATTATGCAAATATCTATCGGCAGTATGCCACGTTCATGACCAATGGCAATCCCAGTGAAAGAATATTCCGCATAGCATCGGGTGCAAGTGATGCGGACTATAACTGGACCGAAGTGCTGATGCGCGATATCCCGCATAATATGCTGGATGCTGTGGGCGTTCACCATTACTCGGTGATCGAATGGAGCAAAAAAGGATCGGCAACCAATTTTACGGAAGAAGAATATTATACCACTATGCAAAGGGCATTACAGATGGAAGAGCTGGTTACGAAGCACAGCGCCATTATGGATAAATATGATCCGAGAAAAAGAGTGGCCATGGCGGTGGATGAATGGGGCGGATGGTATGATGTTGAACCCGGTACCAACGGTTCCTTTCTGTACCAGCAAAACACTATGCGCGACGCCATGATAGCAGGCACGACGCTGAATATATTCAATAACCATTGCGACCGTGTGAAAATGGCGAACCTGGCACAGATCGTTAACGTATTACAGTCGGTGATCCTTACCAATGAAGAAAAAATACTGCTCACGCCTACTTACCATGTAATGGAAATGTACAATGTACACCAGGATGCCACACTGCTTCCACTTACGGTAAAAAGCAATGATTATAAAATGGGTAAGGAAACACTGAAAGCGGTATCCGCATCCGCTTCAAAAGATAAAGACGGATTAACGCATATTTCATTGGTAAATATTGACGCCAGCAAGGCACAGGAAGTGACCATTACGGTAAACGGAGCCAACTATACCAGCGTAACCGGTCGGATACTGACCTCAGATAAGTTGCAGGATTATAACAGTTTTGAAAATCCAACTAAAATCAAGCCTGCCACGTTCAATGGTGCAAGCCTAAGTGGGTCAAATCTGAAAATAAAGCTGCCGCCGTTTTCTGTTGTCGTGCTGGAACTAAAATAAGAAACCGATTTGGTTAACCCTTATACTATCTATCATGCAAAAGCGACTGCAGGCTGTTTCACTACGGAACCGGGTTTTTGTATTATTGCTGTTCGCGCCTTTTCCTGCCGTGCTGGCACAAATGCAGCCCATTGGTGTATTTGACAGCCAGGAAGATATTGGCAGCCCGAAATTAAAAGGTACCGGTCAATATAATAAAGATGACCAGGTGTATACATTTTCCGGAGCCGGCAAGAATATGTGGGCTACGGCCGACCAGTTCCATTTTGCATGGAAAAAAATAAAAGGTGATTTTATCATAAAAGCCACTGTTCGTTTTATCGGTAAAGGCGCGATTGCACACAGAAAGATCGGCATCATGGCCAGGAACCAACTTACAACAGACTCGCGCTATGCCGATGCCTGTGTGCATGGCGATGTACTTACCTCACTTCAATACCGGGCAACAGACGGGGATACAACCGGCCAGGTGATCGTTTCCACGTATCATCCTACAGAAATAGAACTGGAACGTTCGGGCAATACGTTTACTTTATCAGCTGCTGTTTTCGGGGAAACCTATAAATCCGTAACGAAAGAAGTTGTTTTGAATGAAGAAGTATATGCGGGCCTCTTTATCTGTTCGCACGCAGAAGATATTGTTGAACAGGCTGTCTTCAGTAATGTACGGATCATCATTCCGGCTGCCAAAGATTTCAGACCCTACCGCGATTATATCGGGAGCAATATTGAAGTAATGGATGTAACAACGGGTCTCAGCAAGATCCTGCACAGCGCTCCCAATTCGCTGCAGGCGCCAAACTGGACACCGGATAACAAATACCTTATATACAATGCAGAGGGCCTGATGTATACATACGACCTGGGGAATGGCACAATTAAAACATTGAATACCGGTTTTGCAAAAGAAAATAACAATGACCATTCTTTATCATTCGATGGCAAGCTGCTGGGCATCAGTCATTATACAGGCACGGGCCGCACATCTACCGTTTATGTACTGCCGGTTACCGGCTCCGATCATCCAGCTATGATCACTGCCGATACTTCGGGTCATTCCTATTTCCATGGCTTTTCTCCCGATGGCAAACGGTTATTATTTACCGGTCTGCGTAATAAAGAATGGAATATATGGGCGATCGATATCGCCACAAAAAAAGAAACCCGTCTAACGGACGCGCCACCGTTGAATGATGGGTCGGAATACACGCCCGACGGAAAATATATCTACTTTAATTCTGCGCGTACCGGTACCATGAAAATATGGAGGATGAAAGCAGATGGCAGTGAGGAGGAGCAGGTAACTTTTGATGAATACAACGACTGGTTCCCGCATATATCACCGGATGGCAAATGGATCGTGTATGAATCGTTCCCAAAAGACATTGACCCGTTAACACACCCTTTTTACAAACGTGTCTATTTCAGGCTGATGCCTGTAAAAGGCGGTGTTCCAAAAATCATCGGCTATATATATGGTGGGCAGGGAAGCATGAATGTGCCGGGTTGGTCGCCCGACAGTAGAAAGATCGCGTTCGTGAGTAATACCAAATTGTAATTGACAATACACACCCATAATGCAAGCAAGATGAAAAGAATTTTTAGTGTGCTGCTCCTATCAGCGACGACGGCAATAACTGTTACTGCCCAGGAAAACAATACAGGATTACCTTTTCAAAACACCTCTTTGTCTTTTGAGCAACGCGTTAATGACCTTGTTGGTCGTTTAACACTCGAAGAAAAAGTGGGCCAGATGCTGAATTCCGCCCCGGCTATCAAACGCCTGGGCATACCGGCTTATGATTGGTGGAATGAGGTATTGCATGGTGTAGCCAGAACCCAATACAAGGTGACTGTATATCCGCAAGCTATTGGGATGGCCGCTACTTTCGATACCAATTCGCTGCAGCACATGGCTGATTTTTCGGCGATAGAAGGAAGGGCGATATTCAATGAAACAAACCGCCTGGGAAAAGCGGGATCGCGGTATACAGGTTTAACTTACTGGACACCCAATATCAATATTTTCAGGGATCCGCGTTGGGGAAGAGGACAGGAAACTTATGGAGAAGATCCCTTTCTTACAGCTATGATGGGAAAAGCTTTTGTACATGGCCTTCAGGGCGATGATCCCAAATATTTAAAAGCAGCAGCCTGCGCCAAACACTATGCCATACACAGTGGGCCGGAGCCATCCAGGCATGTGTTTAATGCCGTGACCAGCGACTATGATCTCTGGAATACCTACCTGCCTGCTTTTAAGGAGTTGGTAGTAAATGCAAAAGTAGCAGGTGTTATGTGCGCATACAATGCATTTCAGAATCAACCCTGTTGCGGTAACGATGAGTTAATGACCGATATCCTTCGTAACCAATGGCAGTTCTCCGGTTATGTAACTTCTGATTGCGGGGCCATTGACGATTTTTACAGAACACATAAAACACACCCCGATGCGATCAGCGCCGCAGCCGACGCCGTATTACACGGAACAGATATTGATTGTGGCAACAGTTCCTTCAAAGCATTGGTGGAAGCGGTAAAGCAGGGAAAAATAACAGAGAAACAAATTGATGTATCTCTCAAACGCTTGTTTACCATCCGTTTTCGTTTAGGTATGTTCGATCCGGCTTACATGGTAAAATATGCACAAACGCCAGCAACGGAATTAGAGAGTCCCGCACATAAAGCACATTCACTAAAAATGGCTCAGCAGTCGATCGTGTTATTGAAGAACCAGGATCATCTATTACCCTTGTCTAAAACACTAAAAAAGATCGTTGTATTAGGCCCGAATGCCGATAACCCGATTTCCATCTTAGGCAATTACAATGGAACGCCTACACAAATCGTTACTGCCTTGCAGGGAATCAAAGATAAAATAGGCAACCAGGCTGAAGTGATATATGAAAAAGCCATTCAATACACAAACGATACGCTACTGGTGTATGCAGACAGAAGCAACCAGTATTCATTTGACGGTAAAAAAGGTGTTAAAGCGGAATATTTTGCAAATAAAGAACTGACCGGTGATCCTTTATTTACCCGTATGGAAAAAGACATTGATCATGCCTGGCAGGAAGGCGAGGCCGTAACGGACCAGCTGAAAGCCCTGAATTTTTCTGCCCGCTATACAACGGATTATACAGCCGAAACAACGGGAGATATCACTTTTGAGATAGATGCAGACGATGGGTATAAGCTGATGGTTGATGGAAAAGAGGTATTGAATGCCTGGCTGAGAAACCGGTTCGGGGCGCGGACCTATAAATTGCGAACAGAGAAAGATAAGACCTACCGCATAGTTGTCGAATATTACCAAAGTGAAGGAAAGGCGAATGTAAGATTGCGCTCAGGTAATTTTATCCGGTCCGATTTTGCCGCATTGGCCAACCGTATAAAAGATGCAGACGCTATTGTATATGTAGGCGGTATTTCACC
>JANXRX010000129.1 GCA_025352905.1 Bacteroidota bacterium
GCAAATACTTTCTATTTTTTCTTTTACTACTTCTTTGAAAAAAGAAGCCGGGTAGTATTTGCCAAAGCATAAAAAGCGAAAACAAATTAACATACGATCCCGGCCCAAAAGGCCGGGATTTTTTTGGACCCCCCAGGCCCCCCTGGGAGGGGGGTTAAAACTGGGATGGGTTAAAATTAGAAAAATGAGAAGTGTTAAAACAATAACTAAATCAAATATCCCATCCCATCCCACGGCCCCAGGAGGAGGGGTCGGCGTGCGGATCTCCATCCAGGGTTATGAGGGCAGTTTCCACCAGGTGGCGGCCAGGTATTTTTTTGGGAAACAGGTAGAAGTGATCCCCTGCGCCACTTTCAGGGACGTTGTCAGGATCGCATCGGATAAAACAGAATCTGAGGGTGGTATCATGGCTATCGAAAATTCCATTGCAGGCAGTATCCTGCCCAACTATAACCTGTTGCAAAAAAGCAGGCTCAGGGTAGTGGGTGAAGTATACCTGTCTATCAGCCAGAATTTACTGGTCAATCCCGGGGTGTCACTGGCCGATATTAAGGAAGTACACAGTCACCCGATGGCCATCCTCCAATGCCTTGATTATCTTGAAAAAAATAACTGGAAACTGGTGGAAACGGAAGACACGGCCCTAAGCGCCAAACATGTTCACCAGCACCGCAGTAAACATGCCGCCGCCATTGCCAGTACACTCGCTGCTGAACTCTACGGCCTCGACATCATCGCGCCGAACATACACACGATGAAAAACAATGTGACCCGTTTCCTGGTATTGAAACGCGAAAAGGAAGCGGAAGATATTTTGCAGGCAGATAAAGCATCCCTGTATTTTCAAACCAACCATTCAAAAGGCATACTGGCCAAAGTATTGACCTGCATTGCTGATGGAGGCATCAACCTCAGTAAATTACAAAGCATGCCCATACAGGGGAGTAATTTTAAATACGGTTTTTACGCTGATCTTGAATTTGATAAACGCGCACAGTTGGATGAGGTTTTAAGCGCGATCGGTTCATTGACCAACAACGTAAAAATATTCGGGATCTATCAAAAAGGAAAAGTTGTAAACGGATAATATATGATAACCACCTCGCAAAGACTGGAAGGGATTGGGGAGTATTATTTTTCTCAAAAACTGAGAGAGATAGATGAACTCAACAAACAGGGTAAAAATATTATTAACCTGGGCATCGGCAGTCCTGACCTGCCGCCGCATCCTGATGTGATAAAGACATTGCAGGAAGAGGCCGCTAAACCCAATGTGCATGCTTACCAGAATTACAAAGGATCGCCGGTATTGCGCAAAGCGATAGCAGACTGGTATGCGGAATGGTACCAGGTAATATTGGATCCTGATACAGAGATATTACCATTGATCGGCAGTAAGGAAGGGATCATGCATATCTGTATGACCTATTTAAATGAGGGAGACTGCGCATTGATTCCCGACCCGGGCTACCCAACCTACAGCAGCGCCGTAAAACTGGCCGGGGGTACACCAGTTGCGTATGAATTAACCGCAGCCAATGACTGGCAGCCCGATTTTGACGCGATGGAAAAAAACGGCCTCGAAAAAGTGAAACTGATGTGGGTGAATTATCCGCAAATGCCAACAGGACAATTGCCAACAAAAGACCTTTTTGAAAAACTGGTTGCTTTCGGCCGGAAACATAGTATACTGATCTGCCATGATAATCCGTATAGCTTTATACTGAATGAACATCCTGCCAGCCTGCTGGGTATAGAAGGGGCAAAAGAGGTGGTGGTAGAACTGAACTCGCTCAGTAAAAGCCAAAATATGGCCGGCTGGCGTGTAGGCATGTTATGCGGCGCCAAAGAAAGGATCAACGAGGTACTCAGGTTCAAAAGCAATATGGACAGCGGTATGTTTCTACCAGTACAACTGGCGGCTGCAAAAGCGCTGGGTCTTGGCAAAGACTGGTACAACTCGGTCAATGCCATTTATACAAAACGCCGTGAAAAAGTATTTGAATTGCTGGCGCTGCTCAATTGTGATTTCTCCAGAACACAGGTGGGGATGTTTGTATGGGCAAAGATCCCCGCGAAATATGAGAATGGCTTTGCTTTAAGCGATGATATCTTGTATCATGCCCATGTATTTATTACACCCGGTGGCATTTTTGGTAAAGCAGGCGAGAGATATATACGGGTGAGTTTATGCGGCAGTATCGAAAGGTTTGAAGAAGCGATAGGAAGAATTAATAATGGATAATTAGTAATTAATAATTACTAACGGACCAGCTATAAAAACCAATTCTTCAATTATTAATTATCAATTACTAATTATTAATTAAAATGACAGTAACCATCATCGGTATCGGCCTGATCGGCGGCTCTATGGCCCTGGCTTTGAAAGAAAAAGGGTTTGCCAATAAAGTTATCGGCGTAGACGCCAATCCCGACCACTGCACAAAAGCGATGGAACTGGGGCTGGTAGATGAGATCAGAGGATTGGAAGAGGCTGTATTGGCAGCGGACCTGATCGTTCTGGCCATACCGATCGACAGGGCCGAAACCCTGCTGCCGGCTATTTTAAACATGGTTAACCGACAGGTGGTCATGGATGTGGGATCCACAAAAAAAATAATCTGCGAATCGGCGGCTACCAGCGCTAACCGCGGACGGTTTGTGGCCACGCACCCTATGTGGGGAACGGAATACAGCGGTCCGGAAGCAGCCGTAAAAGGCGCTTTCGAAGATAAGGCAACCGTTATCTGCAGCCGGGAAGACAGCAATGCGGATGCCGTGGCGCTGGTGGAAAAAGTATATGGATTGCTGGGTATGCACCTTATGTATATGAATGCAGATGATCATGATGTACGTGTTGCGTATGTGAGCCATATATCGCATATCACTTCCTTCGCGCTGGCGAATACGGTGTTGGAAAAAGAAAAGGAGGAGGATACCATTTTTGAGCTGGCCAGTGGTGGTTTTGAAAGTACGGTGCGGCTGGCAAAGAGTAACCCCGCTATGTGGGTACCCATTTTTATGCAGAACCGGGAAAACGTGCTGGATGTGCTTAATGAACATATTGCCCAGTTACGGAAATTCAAAGCCTGCCTGGAAAAAGAGAACTATGAATATCTCGAAGAACTGATCGAAAAAGCGAATGGGATAAAGCGGATATTGAAGTAATCCATAGTTCATAGACCATGGTCTATGGACTGAATCAGGCGGAAATGCCCGCTACGACTATGTTTTAAACAAAAAACAGGCAAAGAGGCATATAAAAAGTACCTTTGCGCAAATTTTTTAATACATGACGACATTTGAAGCGTTGGGAATTGATGCAAGATTGATTCAGGCAACGGATGAGTTGGGGTATGTGAACCCAACCGCAATACAAGAACAGGCAATCCCGATATTGCTGAGTGGCACAAAGGACTTTATTGGCCTTGCGCAAACGGGAACAGGAAAAACAGCGGCTTTCGGCTTACCCCTTCTGCACATTATTGACGCGGCCGCCAGGCACCCGCAGGCGCTGGTGGTTTGCCCAACACGCGAACTGTGTATGCAGATCGTAAAAGAAATAGAGCTCTTTAAAAAATACATGTCCGGTGTTTCTGTGGTGGCAGTATACGGCGGAGCATCTATCGGGTTACAGATCCGCGACCTGAAAAGGGGCGTACAGATCATTGTTGCTACGCCGGGACGGCTGATTGACCTGATCGAAAGAAAAGCGATCAACCTCGAACAGATCAAGTATGTGGTGCTGGATGAAGCGGATGAAATGCTGAATATGGGTTTCCAGGATGATATCGAGTTTATACTGAAAAATACCCCGGCCCGTGAAAGTACCTGGTTATTCAGCGCTACTATGCCCGCCGAAATACGCAAGGTGAGCAAGAAGTACATGAAGGACCCGAAAGAAGTGACCGTAGGTAAGATCAACACGGCTAACAAAAGTATCGATCATCAGTATTATGTTACCACCGCACAGCACCGTTACGAGACGCTGAAGAGAATCATCGACTTTAACCCGGGTATCTATGGTATCATTTTTACCCGTACCAAATTAGATGCACAGGAAATATCTGAGCGCTTAACAAGGGAAGGATATGATATCGATGCCTTGCATGGCGACCTCACACAGCAGCAGCGTGATAAGGTGATGGGGCAGTTCCGCGATAAGAGCCTGCAACTGCTGATTGCAACAGATGTGGCCGCGCGTGGTATCGATGTGGTGGGGATCACACACGTGATCAACTACGAGTTACCGGATGATGTGGAAATTTACACGCATAGAAGCGGTCGTACCGGCCGTGCGGGTAACCAGGGTATCTGTATCTCGATCGTACATGCGAAAGAGATGTACAAGTTTAAACAGATCGAACGCATTAACAACTCGCAGTTTCATAAATTGGATATACCAAGCGGTAAAGATGTTTGCCGGAAACAGTTCTTTCATTTCATGGATAAATTATTATCGATGGATATCAGTCATGGCGACTATGAAACCTATGTTCCCATGCTGGCAGAAAAATTTGCTGAAGTAAGCAAAGAAGATGTACTGAAACGCGTGGCAGCGATGGAGTTTGACAGGTTCCTGAAATACTATGAGAACTCCGAAGACCTTAACCTGCGTGAGCGCAGCCGCAAAGATGCGGGCGACAGGGGCGAGGCTGGCAGGGGCAGGGAAGGACGCGAAAGGATCGGCGCCCGTGAAAGAAATGAATATGCTGGCCGTAGCAGCGGTGGAGGCGGTGGTTACACGCGCCTGTTCGTAAACCTCGGAACCAAAGATGGTTTTTTCAAAGCCAGTTTTCTCCAGTTTATTTTAGACATGAGCGATCTGAAGAAAGAAGCACTAGGAAAGATCGATATGAAAGATATGAACAGCTGGATAGAGATCGAAAGAGGCGCCGCCCAGCAAATGATCCGCTCATTAGACGGAAAAAAATACAAAGGAAGAAGCATCCGCATGAATGATGCAGATAGCGGAGGACCGAGGAGAGCGGTTTAAAGTTTAGGGTTGTTAAGCGTTTTAGTTCACAACCTCTAACTTTTAACAAACGATAAACCAGAACCATTAACAACCATAAACATGTAAACGATAAACCATAAACCGATTTTATGGAGCAGGTAATAGAACAACTAACAGCGGTGGAGGCATTATTACAAAAGCGTCCGCTGATCATTTCCGGTCCCTGCAGTGCGGAGACCGAAGAGCAGGTGATACAAACGGCTACCAGGCTCGCAGCTACCGGTAAAGTAGACATTCTGCGTGCAGGTATCTGGAAACCACGTACCCGCCCTGGAAGCTTTGAAGGCATTGGCACCAAAGGTTTGCCCTGGTTGCAGCAGGCTAAAAAAGTTTCCGGCTTACCGGTGGCGGTAGAAGTGGCAACAGGTAAACAGGTGGAAGATGCATTGCATTTTGGTGTGGATGTATTATGGATAGGTGCGCGTACAACGGTGAATCCTTTTAGCGTACAGGATGTTGCGGATGCCCTGCGCGGAGCGGATACACCTGTATTGATCAAGAACCCGATCAATCCCGATCTTGAATTGTGGATAGGGGCGATGGAAAGAGTAGCCAAGGCAGGTATCAAACATATTGGGTTGATACATCGCGGTTTCAGTTCTTATGGAAATACTGAATACCGTAATGCACCCATGTGGCACCTGGCCATTGAAATGAAGCGCCGTTACCCGGAATTATTAATGATCAACGACCCATCCCATATTTGCGGAAGAAGGGATATACTGCAG